>CALLFA010000001.1 GCA_937997635.1 uncultured Saprospiraceae bacterium
GTTACAGCACAAGTAAACTCAAGAGGTTCTTGAATGGTGATTGAACACATTGTGGTGCAGCCATTTGCATCTGTAACAGTAACAAAGCGTATGCCTGGAGTCAGCCCTACTGCAGTAGCGGTAACCTGACCATCATCCCAAAGAAAAGTATAATTTGGAGTTCCTCCTTCTGGGTTTACCATTGCTGCACCGTCGTTAGCTCCAAAGCAACTGATGTTGTTGATAAGAGTAATTGAACATATCAATTCTGAAGGTTCTTCTATGAGTATTTCACAAACCGACTCGCATCCATTTGCATCTGTAACAGTAACCATGCGAGTTCCAGGTAAAAGACCAACTGCGGTTGCTGTTGTCTGACCATCATCCCATAAGTAAATATAATCTGGTGTTCCGCCTGTTGCTGCAACTGTTGCAGATCCATCATTGAATCCGAAACAAGTGACATCATTCTCCAGGGTTACAGAGCATTCAAGTAATGGTGGTTCTGTTATTTCTATGATACAAGTTGTTCCACAATCATTCACATCATTAACTGTAACTGTGTGTAAACCAGCATCGAGCATGACTGCAGTCTGTGTGGTCTCACCATTGTCCCAAATAAAATTATATGGTGGATTCCCTCCGCTTGGCATTGCTGTAGCTGAACCATCACTAAAACCAAAACAACTCACATTATTTTCTAATACTATGGTACAATCTACGGTAGACTGATCCATGATCTCGATTTCACAAACTGTTGTACAATTCGTAGCATCAGTGACGGTAACCGTATGTGGACCCGATGATAGAATGACTGCTGTAGCTGTGACTTCTCCATTATCCCACAAATAAGTAAAAGGAGCAATACCATTCATTGGAACTGCAGTGGCACTCCCGTTTGTTTCTCCTGCACATAAGACATCATTCACCAATTCTACCATACAGGTAAACTCTAGTGGTTCTTGAATGGTGATTGAACACATCGTGGTGCAACCATTCGCATCTGTAACAGTGACGGTGTGTGGGCCTGGAGTTAAGTCAACAGCGGTAGCCGTAATTTGTCCATCATCCCACAAGAATGTATAATCTGGAATTCCGCCTGTAGGCTCTGCAGTCGCAGAACCATCGTTTGCGCCAAAACAACTAATGTCATTGACAAGAGTTACTGAACATAACAGTTCTGCAGGCTCTTCAATCTCAATATCGCAGACCGTGTCACAACCATTCGCGTCAGTTACTGTAACCGTACGGATTCCAGGAAGCAATCCCACTGCTGTTGCTGTTGTCTGTCCATCATCCCATAGATACGCATAATCTGGAGTACCACCTGTAGCAGCTGCTGTTGCTGAACCATCATTGAAGCCAAAACAGCTGATATTATTTCCTAAAGTGACTGAGCATTCAAGCAATGGTGGTTCTGTAATTTCAATGGTACAAGTTGTTCCACAATCATTTACATCATTAACCGTAACTGTATGTAAACCAGCATCGAGCATAACTGCTGTCTGTGTTGTCTCCCCATTATCCCAAATAAAAGTATATGGTGGATTTCCTCCGCTTGGCATTGCTGTAGCTGAACCATCATTAAAGCCAAAACAACTCACATTATTTTCTAATACTATGGTACAATCTAAGGTAGACTGATCCATGATATCGATTTCACAAACTGTTGTACAATTCGTGGCATCGGTAACTGTAACGGTATGTCCTCCTCCAGAAAGCATAACTGCCGTAGCCGTTGTTTCTCCATTATCCCATAAATAAGTAAAAGGAGCAATACCATTGGATGGAACTGCTGTAGCACTACCGTTCGTATCTCCTGCACATAAGACGTCGCTTATTAACGTTACAGCACAAGTAAACTCAAGAGGTTCTTGAATGGTGATTGAACACATTGTGGTGCAGCCATTTGCATCTGTAACAGTAACAAAGCGTATGCCTGGAGTCAGCCCTACTGCAGTAGCGGTAACCTGACCATCATCCCACAGGAAAGTATAATTTGGAATTCCTCCTTCTGGGTTTACCATTGCAGCACCGTCATTAGCTCCAAAGCAACTGATGTTGTTGATAAGAGTAATTGAACATATCAATTCTGAAGGTTCTTCTATAAGTATTTCACAAACCGACTCGCATCCATTTGCATCTGTAACAGTAACCATGCGAGTTCCAGGTAACAGACCAACTGCGGTTGCTGTTGTCTGACCGTCATCCCATAAGTAAATATAATCTGGTGTTCCTCCTGTTGCCGCAACTGTTGCAGATCCATCATTGAACCCAAAACAAGTAACGTCATTTTCTAAAGTTACAGAGCATTCTAGTAATGGTGGTTCTGTTATCTCTATGGTACACGTTGTTTCACAATTATTGACATCAGTTACAGTCACTATATGAACACCAGCATCTAACATCACTGCTGTTTGTGTAATTTCTCCGTTATCCCATGCATAGCTATATGGTGGATTACCACCTGATGGAGTTGCGGTTGCTGATCCGTCAGTAAATCCTAAACAACTTACATTATTAACTAGAACTACTGTGCACTCCACCATGGATTGATCCATAATCTCTATATCACATTCAGTCACACAATTTGTAGCATCTGTCACCGTAACAGTATGTGCTCCTCCGTTTAGCATAGTTGCAGTCTGTGTTGTTTCTCCATTATCCCAAAGAAAAGTAAATGGAGCGATGCCATTAGAAGTTACAGCAGTGGCGCTACCAGTCGCTTCGCCTGCACACAATACATCATTCACTAATTCAACTGTGCACGTAAACTCTAGTGGTTCTTGAATAGTAACATCACAAGTCGTTGTACAGCCATTCGCATCTGTGACCGTCACGTCATGTGGTCCTGGGGTTAAACCAACCGCTGTTGCAGTAGATTGACCATCATCCCACAGAAACGTATAGTCTGGTGTACCTCCTTCTGGAGTCACAATTGCAGATCCGTCATTTGCTCCAAAGCAACTAATGTCATTAATAACAGCAATAGAACATGTTAATTCTGGTGGCTCTACAATTAAAATATCACAAACAGTCTCACATCCATTAGCATCAGTGACTGTTACCATACGCGTGCCTGGTAACAGCCCTACTGCTGTTGCAGTTGTCTGACCATCATCCCAAAGGAACATATAATCTGGAGTTCCTCCAGTAGGAATTACCGTTGCTGAACCATCATCGAACCCAAAACAGCTAACATTATTCCCTAAGGTAATTGAACATTCTAGCAACGGCGGTTCTGTTATTTCTATCGTGCATGTTGACCCACAATTATTTACATCATTCACAGTAACGGTGTGCAAACCAGCATCTAACATTGTTGCTGTTTGTGTTGTCTCGCCATTGTCCCAAATAAAATTATACGGTGGATTTCCGCCTGTAGGCATTGCTGTTGCAGACCCGTCAGTGAATCCAAAACAGCTCACATTATTTTCCAAGACTACAGTACAATCTAGCGTTGACTGATCCATAATTTCAATATCACAGACAGTTGTACAATTAGTTGCATCAGTAACAGTTACTGTGTGGCCTCCTCCAGCTAGCATTACTGCTGTAGCTGTCGTTTCTCCATTATCCCATAAAAATGTAAAAGGTGCAATCCCATTTGTTGGTACTGCAGTTGCGCTACCGTTTGCATCACCAGCGCATAAGACATCACTCACCAAAGTGACTTCACACGTAAATTCTAACGGTTCTTCAATGGTGATTTCGCATGTTGTTTGGCAACCGTTCATGTCGGTTACAGTAACTGTATTGATGCCAGGGATGAGCATAGTTGCAGTTGGTGAAGTTTCACCATTACTCCACTCAAAAGTAAAATCGGGTGTGCCTCCTACAGCAGTTACAGTTGCAGAACCATCGTTAGCTCCAAAACAGCTAATGTTGTCTTCCAAAACGATATTACACATAAGTTCTTCAGGAGAAGGAATCTCTATGCTACAAACGATTTCACAATTTTCAGCATCCGTAACAGTGACGAATCTTTCCCCAGCCGATAACATTGTTGCAATAGGGGTTGTTTCTCCATTATCCCACAGATATGTATAGCCAGCATTTCCTCCAGTGGCAGCCACTATTGCACTACCATTGCTATCGCCAAAACAATCAACCCCATTGACCAGTGTTGTATTGCATTCAAACAATGGTGGTTCTGTAACAAGGATTTCGCAAGTTGACACACAGTTGTTGGCGTCCGTGACTGTCACA
Source organism: uncultured Saprospiraceae bacterium (assembly GCA_937997635.1). Taxonomy (GTDB): domain Bacteria; phylum Bacteroidota; class Bacteroidia; order Chitinophagales; family Saprospiraceae; genus CALFUK01. The sequence continues at coordinate 4,189 of CALLFA010000001.1, forward strand.
GTATTAAGACCCGCTTGTAATTGAACGGCTAACATCCCTACTTCCCCACTCGGCCAATCAAAGGTATACGGTGCAACTCCTCCAGTTGCCATAGCCGTGGCAGAACCATCTGAACCTAAACTGCATGTCACATTATTAACTAAAGTCAAATTACACACAAGTGGTTCTCTTTCCTCAATTACAATAGAACACATTGTTGTACAACCATTATCATCAGTGACCGTTACTTCTCTTAATCCTGCAGAGAGCATTACTGCAGTAGCTGTTGTTTCGCCATTGTCCCATAAAAAAGTAAATGGTTCTACACCATTCGTTGTTGAAATAGTAGCACTTGCGTTAGCTTCACCTGCGCAAACGACTTCACTTACAAGAGTGATGTCACATGTCAGTTCTAATGGTTCAATAATGTCAATTGTACATGTTGTGGTACAGCCATTCATATCAGTTACAGTAACTGTATTCATACCAGCACCTAGCATTGTGGCCGTAGCAGTAGTTTCACCGTTACTCCATGCAAATGTAAAATCAGGTGTTCCTCCAACGACGACAACTGTTGCTGAGGCAGTACTTTCTCCAAAGCACATGATGGGTTCCAAAAGATTGATAGAACAAATTAATTCTTCAGGCTCTGGTATAATTATCGTGCATTCTGTTGTACATGCATTCGCATCTGTAACCGTAGCTGTATGCAAGCCACCAGATAACATATTGGCTGTAGCTGTCGTTTCACCATTATCCCATAGAAAAGTATAGCCAGGAACACCGCCATCAGGTGTGATTGTCGCAGATCCATTTTCTTCACCAAAGCAGGCTATTTCTTGAACTAAATCTATAGAACAAGATAAAATTGGAGGTTCTGTTACAATAATGTCACAATCAGTTGTACAACCGTTTGCATCTGTGACAGTGACAGTATATGTATCAGGGGCTAGATTCATGATTGTTTGGGTTACCTCACCAGTAGACCACAAAAATGTGAACGGCATAAGCCCCCCGGTCACTTGAGCAGTGACTACTCCAGACATGTCTCCACCGCAAAGAATGGGACTATCTAGGACAACAGTGCATTCAAGAAGTGGAAGTTCGGCTATAGTAATCTCACAAACAGTTTCACACATATTGGCATCAACTACCGTTACTTGATGTAGACCTGCATCTAACATTGTTGCAATCTGGGTATTTTCACTATTATCCCAAGCATAAGTAAATGGTGCAGTTCCTCCATCTGGAATGGCTTGAGCTGATCCTGTTGATTCTCCTTGACACAATACATCATTTATCAGGACCACATTACACGTTAGTTCTTCAGGTTCTGTAATTTCGATGCTGCAAGAAACATCACACATATTTGCATCTAGTATGGTAACAAAGTGTACGCCAGCGTCAAGCATGGTTGCTGTCTGAGTCGTTTCGCCATTATCCCAAAGAAAGGAATATGGAATTGTACCGCCTGAGGGATTCGCTGTCGCTGAGCCATCATTGAATCCGAAGCAAGACACATTATTTTCTAAATCGATATCACACACAAGCATTGGTGGTGATGGTATTTCTATTTGGCATTCAGTGATACAGTCATTGGAATCTGTAACTGTGACCATTGTTAATCCTGCGTCAAGATTAATCGCTGTTGAAGTTGTCTGACCATCGTCCCACAAAAAGGAGAACGGTGCTGTACCACCCATAGGTGTGACAGATGCACTAGCAGTTTCATCCCCAAAGCAAAGAATTTCATCAATGATCATTACTTCACAAACTAATTCTTCTGGTTCAGATATTGTGATGTCACAAATAACTTCGCAATCATTTGAATCTGTGACTGTCACTGTCGAAACACCTGCTGGCAAATCAGTTGCGATTTGTGTCGTTTCACCATTACTCCATGCAAATGTAACTGGTGGAACAGCTCCTGTGACATCAACACGTGCAATACCATCAGAATCTCCATTACAGCTGACATCTTCAATTAGTGTAGTGGTGCATTCGAGATCTGAAGCCTCTGAAATAATCACACTACAAATGGTTTCACATAAATTGGCATCAGTAACTGTGACAAATTGTTCGCCTGATCCAAGCATTGTTGCTATTGCTGTTGTTTCTCCATTTGCCCATAAGAACGTATAAGGTGCAATTCCACCAGAAGGCACAGCTTCTGCCGAACCAACAGAATCTCCGCTGCATTCAGCATCTTGAATCAAAACTGTGGAGCAAGTCAACAGTGGGGGTTGACCGATAATTGCTACACATTCAGTTTGACACATATTGGCGTCAGTAACAGTAACAAAATTTGTCCCAGCTGGAAGCTGAGTTGCTGTAGCTGTTGTTTCTCCACTTGGCCATAAAAAGGTCAGTGGTGGAGTACCACCAGAAACAGTTACGGTGGCTGAACCGTCTGTGAATCCATTACAAGATACATCTACGTTCACCGCAACATCTTCACAAATGATAGGTGGCGGTTGTGTAATAGTAGCAAAACATGATGTTGTACAACCATTGGAATCTGTAATGGATGCTGTAAAATTTCCGACAGGCAAATTTTCTATTGTTTCAGTTGTCAGACCATTAGACCAATTTATTTCAAATGGAGCTACACCGTTAATCACTGAAACTGTCAAGGCAGCAGTAGATTCACCGTTACATAAAATGTCTTGCACCTGAGTAATGCTACAAGAAATTATGTTAGCTGGTCCTTCAATCTCTACATCACAAATCAATTCACACATATTGTCATCAGTGACTGTTACGAAGTGAGGTCCGGGCGTAAGCATAGTTGCAGTTTGAGTTGTTTCACCATTGTCCCACATGTATGTGAACGGAGCAGTACCATTGAGGGCAGTGACTGTTGCACTACCATCTGCAGAATCAACACATAGTGCATTTACTACATTTGATATCTCACACATGAGTTGATCACATTGCTGGACACAAGCTGTACCATTGAAAGCTATACTGTTTAGATCACCAGTAAATGTCTCATAAGTAGCAACTTCAACAGGAGTTGTTGAATTCCCAGTAGAAAAGCAATCGGTTGTAGGGTCATTTATTGCAGGTATTGTAATGGCATATATCGCTCTTCCGGGCGGATCATCATCAGTGTCGCCTTCGATATAAACAGTGCCGTCTGGACCGATACTGAAGCCATCAACACTAATTGGATTCTGAGTAAAAGGATCATCGGAAGGGATACACGGAAAAACTTCTCCTGTGACAAGATCGACTCTAAAAATAATGTCTAATGCTGGATTTATACCAAACAAGAGTCCACTCACGGGATCGAAGGCAATACTTGTAAATGTACCTATACTTGCAAATGTTGGAATGAGTTGCTGAGATGACAGTACTGCGCCAGTGGCTGGATCGACTGAATATAAAATAGCAGGAATGCTTTCGTCGACGACATAAATAACTGGCATACCACCAGAAATACCTAGTGTCGCACCAGTTGGATTTACAGGAATTGCATCGACAGTTATTAATGAAACATTATTACTTCCACAAGGCAAGCTTGTGTCAATAGCATACAAATCATTGCCGACGAATACATAATAAAGTCCTGTACCTGGATCGTAGGCAGAAGCTTCGCAGTCAGGAGTAAATAGAGTCCCATTAAACATAGTGGTACATTCCATCACTTCAGAACCATCGATAGGAACAGTATAGTAGGCATCATTGCCGCAAATGAGTGCAAAACCTTCTGCAGGAATATCACACATAGCCTGAGTATGACTAGTTGTAGAGACACAACACAGAAGCGAAGATGCTATGAGACATAGCTTTACAACATTTGATAACTTTAGAATCACTATCTACTTCTCAGGAATTTGCTGGTTAAACCCATCTTTGAAAAAAGGAATTTATAAATACAAAATCTCTATAACTTCCTGATATTCTTCAATGTAGTTATAAAAGTCGTTGTTTATTTACGGAGTAAAGAAAGCATAGTTGGTATTTTTTATATTAAAATATATTATAACATATAAATATCTGTTTTACAGTATTTTTTATATTAAATATAAAACATATACTTGCGGAGATTATATGAGACAAGTATATAAAAACAATTCATATAAACATTGCTTAATATGAATACTATCTAACATAAAATTCAAATACTATCATAAAATCAATAATTAAGCACTAATTTTAGATACCATATACTTTATACTGACTCTCTATGAGAATCATATTCAACATCATTTTATAACTTAGATACACAAGCAATTTAAATGAAAAATAAATGCAAAGAATGCGGTGATGCTATACAAGGCAGGATCGATAAAAAATTCTGTTCGGACTCTTGCCGATCTTCCTACAATAATAGGCTAAACTCTGATAGCACCAACTTTATGAGAAACATAAACAATATTCTTCGGAAAAATAGAAGAGTATTAGTGAAGTTAAATCCTAAAGGCAAAGCTAAAGTCTCAAAAGAGCAATTAGAGAAGGAAGGATTTAGATTTAGTTACTTTACCAACATTTATACGACGAGGTCAGGAAATGAATACTATTTCTGTTATGACCAAGGTTACTTAGAACTTGACAACAATATGTTTGCCTTAGTAGAGAGGCAGAAATATGTTGATTAAAACCATAAAAATCAATTATGACAAATGCTATATTTATACATACCGTATACTTCTGGTTGAAAGAAGAAACAAGCGATGAAGATCGGCATTCCTTTGAAGACGGATTAAGGAAACTTGGCACATCTACCAATTCAAGTGGATTTTATTGGGGAACACCTTTAGATATCCCAGATAGAGAAGTCGTTGACAGTAGTTACGATTATGCCATAACGAGTTTTTTTGACACGTTAGAACAACATGAAGTATACCAAACGACGGATCCTGTTCATCAAAATTTTATAGATTCCCATAACCATATCTGGCGTGCGGTTAAAGTCTACGACCATAAAATTAAATAGTCCTTACGTAAATAAAAAAAGCAACTCTTAAATTAATAAGAATTGCTTTCTTATAAATTACTACTCCTGTACTTAGACAGCATCGTTTAAATCTCGATAGAGCTTTCTTTCTAGGCGATCCGTATATAGATTTATCCTATTCCTTTCTGAGAACGACAATCGTCTGTCAGCGTATGCCCAGCTAATCTCTCTCGATAATCTATCAAAGTCTAACTCTAGAGATATAATTTCATTTTGAGTCAATCTACCTGATCTATATCCTTGATTTAGAGTATTATAGAAATTAGCTTGATATACTCTCCATGAATTTGAAGCAAAAGAAGCATTGTAGAATGAGCTTGTTCCCAATCTAGCAGCTGTATTAAATCCAGCTCTAGGACTTGGACAATATTGTGCACTTGCTGATGCCATTATCCCCAGAAAAAGGATACTTGATATTATTAATTTTAAGTGTTTCATCTTTAATCAAATTTTGTTTACAATAGCAGATATTTATTTTAATATTCTGCATACACCTATATAACCAGTATTATATTCTTTAAAATCCAGATTTGTCATTATTTACAAAATCTTAACTACACTAATTAAAAATCTGTTAACTTTCGAATGTGAATACAATTAGATATGAATTTGGGGGATATAATGACATGAATGCTTTGGCAGCCCTCCATGCGTTGAATTGGAAAGTCTTTTATAAAGGTATTTTATCTGATGAATACCTCAAAAATGATGTGGAAAAAGAAAGGCTTATTGTGTGGCAAAACAGATTCAAAAAGCCAGACAACTCCATGATAATCATAACCGCAAAATCAGATAATCAACTGATCGGATTTGCTTGTCACTTTCTGTATTACAATGACACATACGGACATTACTTGGACAACTTGCATGTACATCCAGATTATAGAAACAAGGGTGTTGGTAAAATTTTACTACAGAAATCAATCAAGCACTGTAGCCAATTCTTCGACAATAATTTTTACTTATGGGTCTTTGAAGAAAATCATCAAGCCATTTCATTCTATGAGAAACAAAAAGGAATCAAAGTACTGACAGAAACATTATCTACACCAGATGGCTCATCGGCACCTGCACTACTCTACTCTTGGAATCTCTTGAAGTGATCTATCACATCAACTCTGAAAGTGCTTTTTTCACATACACTTTTGCTAAATGTTTTCTGTATGTCTCTGAAGCATAATGATCACTCATAACATCGACGCTTTCAGCTGCTTTGGCAGCAGCACTCTCTATGACATCTGCAGTCAGAGGTTTTCCCATCAGTTCGTCCTCTACGCCATGGTCTCGATATGCAAATTCAGAAACACCTGTAATGGATACCTTGATATTACCGATCTCTCCTTCACTATCTAGGTTCTTTACAACTGCGCATCCAACAATAGCAAACCGAGATGCTGGTTGGGCAAATTTCACATAAGTCGCCGAGGACCCTGAATTTAATTTTGGAATTCGAATACCTGTGATAATCTCATTCTCTTCTAAGGCTGTCTCATAAAACCCAGTGAAAAAACTAGCTGCTGGAACCTCTCGACTTCCACCAGCACCTTCTATAATGACAACTCCGTCGGCTGCAATGATGATTGCTGGCCAATCAGCAGCCGGATCTGCATGAGCGATACTTCCACCGATGGTGCCTTTATTTCGAACTTGTATATCTCCTATTTGTGCAGCGCCATTGCTCACCATGGAACAGGCACTTTGGACTATTGAAGAATTAGCAATTTCGCCATGGGTAGCTCCTGCCCCGATCAGAACAGACTCACCTTCATCTGTGATTTGCTTAATCGCCTCTAACTGAGATATATCGATTAAATCAGAAGGTTGATTTAGTCTTAGCTTCATGGAAGGTATCAAACTGTGTCCTCCAGCTAAGATCTTTGCTTCTCCACCTAATTTTGAAATGGCGTCTTGTACACTTGTTGCTTTACTATAATTGAATTTACTAGGAATCATATTTATGTTGATTTGTACTTAAAAAATTAGGCATGTTTTGTTTGCATTGCTGTCCATACTCGCTCAGGAGTCAATGGCATTTGAACATCTTTTACTTTATGTCCAGCTTTCCAAAGAGCATCTATAACTGCATTTACAACTGCTGGTGTTGACCCTATACAACCTGCTTCTCCAGCTCCTTTCACACCAAGAGGATTGTGTGGGCATGGAGTTACTGTCCTATCTACTTCAAAATTTGGTAGATCGTCAGCTCGTGGCATACAGTAATCCATGTAGGAACCATTGATCAACTGACCAGTATCGTCATAAATGGCACCTTCAAATAGGGCTTGACCAATACCTTGCGCTAGTCCACCATGTATTTGACCATCGACGATCATTGGATTTATAACATTTCCAACATCATCAACTGCGATGAATCTCTTCAACTGAACTTTACCTGTTTCTTTATCAATTTCGACAATAGCAATATGAGCTCCAAATGGATAGGTAAAGTTTGCGGGATCGTAGAAGCTGGAAAAATCCATTCCTGGCTCTAATCCTTCAGGGTAATTGTGAGGCACATATGCAGTCAAAGAAACATCTCCGAAAGCAACAGACTTATTGGTACCTTTCACTGTCCATTTGCCTTCTGCAAAATCTAAATCATCTGGATTAGCTTCGAGCATATGAGCTGCAATCTTAGCTCCTTTTTCTAATACTTTGTCTATACTCTTTACAATCGCACTACCTCCTACAGCAAGACTTCTAGATCCGTATGTTCCCATACCGAATGCAACTGAATCTGAATCACCATGAACAATATCTACATCTTCCAATGGTATACCCATGCGATCTGCTACTACTTGTGCAAAGGTTGTTTCATGCCCTTGACCATGAGAGTGCGCACCTGTATAAACACTTACTTTTCCTGTAGGCTGAACACGCACTTGAGCTGACTCATAGAGGCCCGCTCTAGCACCTAGAGCTCCTACGACTGCGGAAGGTGCGATACCACATGCCTCCACATAGGTAGAAAATCCAATACCTAGTATTTTACCATTGGATTGAGCAGCTTGTTTGGCTCTAAAGTCGTCGTATCCTACCATCTCCAATGCTCGTTCCAATACGCCCGCATAGTTACCACTATCGTATTGAAGAGCGACTTGAGTAACATATCCTTCTTGTTCTACCCCATCGAAAGGTGGTATGAAATTCTTGAACCTCAATTCAGCAGGATCCACATTCATTTCCAAAGCAGCAAGGTCAAGCAAACGCTCAAGTAAATATGTAGCTTCAGGTCTACCAGCGCCTCTATAGGCATCTACAGCTGTTGTATTTGTAAATGTTGCAGTGACATCGATATTTATTTTGGGTGTTGTATATAATCCTTGCATTAATGTACCGTGTAAATATGTTGGTACCGCTGGCGCAAAAGTTGACAAGTATGCCCCTAGATTAGCAAATGTCTTGATTCTCAAACCTACAATTTCTCCCTGCTCATTGAATCCCATTTCGGCATCAGATACATGATCTCTACCGTGGGCATCTGTCAAGAAAGCTTCGCTTCTTTCTGAAGTCCATTTGACTGGACGACCGATTTTTTTCGAACACCAGATCACTAATGCTTCTTCTGTATAATGGAATATCTTACTACCAAATCCCCCCCCAACATCTGGAGAGACCACTCTCACTTTATGCTCAGGAAGACCCAACACAAATGCACACATCAACAATCTGATTAAATGTGGATTTTGTGACGATGTATACAAGGTGTATTTATCTGTAGCTTCTTGATAATCACCAATTGCCGAGCGAGGTTCCATCGCATTTGGTATCACCCTTTGGTTTATGAATTCCAATTTCGTGATGTGATGAGCTGACGCCATTGCTTCATCTACTTCTGCTTTCGTATTACCTAACTCCCAATCAAAACACATATTATTGGGACAGTCGGGGTGTACTTGTGGTGCACCGGCTTGAGCAGCTAATTTGGGGTCAACAACAGCTTCTAACACATCATATTCTACATCTACTAATTCGGCAGCATCTTTGGCTGCGGATTTAGATTCTGCGATTACCACTGCTACTGCGTCACCTAAGTGTTTGACTTTATCTACAACCAACAATGGATGAGGTGGCTCTTTCATTGTATCTCCATTCTTAAAATCTACTTGCCATCCACAAGGGACACCAGCAATTTCTTCAGCAGCTATTTCTTTACCCGTAAAGATCTTTACGACCCCTTCTGCCTTTTCAGCAGCAGATGTATCCAACTTAACAATATTAGCGTGTGCGTAAGGGCTACGAACCAAGTATGCGTATGTCTGATTTGGCAAAATAATGTCGTCTGTATAATTGCCTTTTCCAGTTAAAAATCGTTTGTCTTCGACTCTTTTGATTGATTTGCCTATATAATTTCCCATAAGGATTTCTACTTTTTTAGATGTTTGATAATTACATTAATGATGCAGCGTGCTGTACAGCTTTGACTATATTATGATAGCCAGTGCACCGACAAAAATTACCTTCTAATGCTTCTCTAATTTGGTGTTCGTCTGGATTGCTGTTTCGCTTTAATAGATCGATGGCCGTCAACATCATTCCTGGCGTACAGAATCCGCATTGTAGTCCATGTTCCTCTTTGAAACCTGTTTGAATTGGGTGCAGTTCACCATCTTTAGCTAAGCCTTCCACTGTGGTTAAGCTACTTCCATCGGCTTGTACTGCTAGAAGTGTACAAGACTTGACGGCCATACCATCCATTAGTATTGTGCATGCTCCACAACTGCTTGTGTCGCATCCGATGTGGGTGCCTGTCAACCTTAGTTTGTCTCTTAAAACATCAGCGAGGAGATCTCTGGCTTCTACCGATACAGATACATCCTTGCCATTGAGGTTAATATTAATTTCATGTGACATATTAGTGTGTTTTCTATGATTTGAATTGTCTGATTCAGCTATAACTTCAGGGAAATCTCTGTTTTCAATTTCTATTGCCAGTTCTTTAAAAAACTGCTTTGATAAACTGGATACAACTCCTGACAACACTCTTGCTCCTTTGCTGGCTAATGTACCAGAGAAATTGGCTTTGCCGTCAAAGGACAATTCGGTATGAGTAGCCGATGTCGGACTTAATCGGAGTCCAACTTTTGCATCTACATTTCCGATTTTGCTGTTCTGTTTGACATTGAGATTAAATTGTTTTGACTCAATTAAATCTGTCAGGTTTAATTTCCCTTTGAAAGAAGCTCTTACTGGACCTATTTTTACGTCTGCAATTGCATCAAATTCATTATCTCCTATTTCCTCCAGTCTCGACACACCAGGTGTGATTCTTGCTAACGTTGGAATATCCATCAAAATACTCCATATCTGTGATGGTGTCGCTTCAAAAATCTCTCTTCCTTTTAGTTCCAATAGCTTAAGTTTTCGTGTGTAGTAATAATACGAAATTTAATTGTCGTTATAAGCTTAGTTCACGAAGAAAGTATGCCTTAAAAGTATTGTGTCTAAAAATGTGCATAAAAAAAACGGCTGAAACCATAAGGTCGCAGCCGTTTTATTGATTATATAGTAACTAATTTTAGTTATTATCCTTTACAAATGTTTCCATTGCAGAGGACTTTCCATTTGTCATATTAATAAAGTGCAAACCAGAATCAAATTCGCTTGCATCTATTTCTATTGTATTCTCTCCCTCTTTCACAGGAAGAACATTGTTGAATAACGTACGACCTAGAATGTCATAAATTATTACTCTGTTTTCTCCTTGGAAATCAGATTGAACTTGTAATCTCAATATATCTTGAACTGGATTTCCAAGTGTATTGAACGATAATGTTGACTCATCTTCTTGAAGACCAACTCCGAAGCAATATGTTGGATCATCAACAAATTTTGATACAGATACTTCATTAGAAAAGTCAATACATCCTTGTACATCGTCTACTGATAAACCAGGCTCTAATCCTACAAGATCACCTTCAGCTGATACGTGGCAAATGACACATAATCCAGCAGGGAAACCTTCAAGATCGAATATAGGACTGTCTTGTATAGCGATCAATGTTCTATCTGGATTAAGCAATACCCAGAACATGTCAGCACCTTCATTATCATCAACACAGATTTCAAAAGAACTGTCAACACCGTCACTTGGACATATGTTGATGTTCGTACCTGAACCATCACATAACTGGATAGTTCCAGAGTTAACTCCACATGCATCTCCAACAGCATCACCTACTGTATCTGGAGCTTCATTATCGTTACCAGTAGGTGAGCAATCATTTCTGATTACAGCGATGAAGTTTGATAAATCAAAGCAACCTGAAAGTTCAGCTGCATTCGCTCCAACTTCAGCTCCTCCAAGCTCTCCTGAGTAAGACAAGTGCCAAACATAGCATTCACCGACACCAGCTCCATCAAAGTTAACTGCTGAGAATGTTGGTGGTAATCCTAAGATTTCACCAGTTGCTGCATCTGTAACAACCCATACTGAGTTAGGACCAGAAGCACCATCTAAAACTATTTGATCTGCTCCAATCATGTCAGAAAGACCATCTCCTACACAAAATTCAAACGGGCCACCAAATAAACGACCACCATCCACATCACAAACTGGTTCTGGAGGTGTACAATCTATTCTATTTACTGAAATAGGATTTGACAAGCTGAAACAACCACCTAGGTCACCAGCATTTGCTCCTACTTCTGCTCCAGTCAATGTTTCATCATGTGCGATGTACCATACGAAGCATAATCCAACACCAGCACCATCAAAGTTAACTGCTGAGAATGTTGGTGGTAAACCTAAAATTTCTCCTGTTGCTGCGTCTGTAACAACCCAACCTCTCATTGGACCAGAACCACCTGTTACTACGATTTGATCAGGTGCAATGTTATCTGCCTCGCCGTCACCTACACAAAACTGGAATGGCCCACCTGATAGTGTACCACCATCTACATCACAAACTGGCTGCATAGGTGCGCAATCAATTCTATTTACCGTAATTGGATTTGACAAACTAAAACATCCACCTAAATCAGCAGCGTTAGCTCCAACTTCTGCTCCAGTCAATGTTTCATCATGTGCGATATACCATACATAGCATACGCCAACACCAGCACCATCAAAGTTAACGGCTGAGAATGTTGGTGGTAAGCCTAAAATTTCGCCAGTCATCGCATCTGTTACAACCCATCCTCTTATTGGACCAGAACCACCTGTTACTACGATTTGATCTGCTGCAATCATGTCAGAAAGACCATCTCCAACACAAAATTCGAATGGACCACCTGATAGTGTACCACCATCCACATCACAAACTGGTGCTGGAGGTGTACAATCTATTCTATTTACTGTAATTGGGTTTGACAAACTAAAACATCCACCTAGATCAGCAGCGTTAGCTCCAACTTCTGCTCCAGTTAATGTTTCGTCATGTGCGATATACCATACATAGCATACGCCTACACCAGCACCATCAAAGTTAACTGCTGAGAATGTTGGTGGTAAACCTAAAATTTCTCCAGTTGCTGCGTCTGTAACGACCCAACCTCTTATTGGACCAGATCCACCTGTTACTACAATTTGGTCAGCTCCAATATTGTCAGCTTCTCCATCACCTACACAAAATTCAAATGGACCACCTGATAGTGTGCCACCATCTACATCACAAGCAGGAGGCATAGGTGTACAATCTATTCTATTTACTGTAATTGGGTTTGACAAACTAAAACATCCACCTAGATCAGCAGCGTTAGCTCCAACTTCTGCCCCAGTCAATGTTTCGTCATGTGCGATATACCATACATAGCATACGCCTACACCAGCACCATCAAAGTTAACTGCTGAGAATGTTGGTGGTAAACCTAAAATTTCTCCAGTTGCTGCGTCTGTTACAACCCAACCTCTCATTGGACCAGATCCACCTGATACTACGATTTGGTCAGCTCCGATATTGTCAGCTTCTCCATCACCTACACAAAATTCAAATGGACCACCTGATAGCATTCCACCATCTGCAGTACATTCACCAGTGTTGCCACCATCTCCAGGCATCCCATCACAATCAGATCTGTTAACTGTGATTCCATTTGACAATGCAAACCAACCAACTAGCGAACCTACGTTCATTCCAGTTAGTGGAGGAAAAATAAATGCTTTAAAGCTTATGTGATAAACAACACATTCGCCTGGACCAGCATTAGTAAAATCAAATGTACCATTGCTATTAGACGCGAGTATATTTCCTACAGGATCAGTCGCAACCCACAAAGAGTGAGGACCTGAATCTCCAGTTACTTCAAATGACAAGACATCTGCTACATCATCAGAATAACAAAAAGAAGTATTGTCAGCTGTTGATATTGTTCCTCCCTCTACTTGTACAGCAGAAGTTGAAGGACCTGCAGCAAACACAAATACCGACAAAAAGAGTGCAAACATCAAGGAGGAAGCTTTCTTGAAGTTTTGGTTAATTTCTTTCATTTTATTGCTTTAGTTACTATAATTAAAATTCGAAGGGTAAAGATAGTAAAATATCATCTATATTTTGAGTACTTATGGGTTAATTTATAAGATGTTGTAATTGGGACATATGATGTTCCACTAAATGTATAAATCATTATGAATCAAACATATAGTTTCTGTCCCAACTGTAAATCTTCGATGACCATTAAAGATGATGGTTACAATCATTGCAATAGTCCAGATTGTGGCTTTATTCAGTATGAAAATCCTACTCCAGTCGTTGCTGCCGTGATTGAATATGGCGAAAAGCATGTCATATTGGGGCATAATAGAGCCTGGCCTAAAAAATGGTTTGGATTAATCACTGGTTTTTTGGAAAAGCATGAACACCCAGATGAATGTGTCATTCGCGAAGTAAAAGAGGAAGTTGGCCTAGATGCTACAATTGAAAGTTTCATTGGGCACTACACGTTTAAACGCATGAATCAGGTCATATTGGCTTATCATGTCAAAGCCGAAGGCGACATTATATTAGACGATGAGCTTGATGAAGTGAAAATAGTACCGTTTGAAGAAGTGAAAACTTGGCCTGCTGGTACTGGTCGTGCATTAAATGACTTTCTGACAAACTTGGGCTATGAGGTAGAAGAAGTCCCATTTGGCTAAAACATAATGAAAGGCAATTCTCTTTAGAATTGCCTTTCAATCATAAACTCAATTAGATAGAATATAGCTTATTCTACCATAGTGTATCTGTGAGCCAGTATCTATAGAATACAAGACTATCTGGCTATTTTTTGATTGTAATTGCTCTTTATTGACACTCAAACTGTGTGCCCCTTTCTGGTATAAAGCGGAGTGTTCATATAAAAGTGTGCCTTGCGTATTGTAGAAACGACAATTTATGGTACTTGAAGATTTAAGTTGAAATGGAATGGTGACTTTATCTGTAGCTGGGTTTGGAAAAGGAATACTCTCTAGTGCATGTTTCTTTTCTTCCAATATTAGTTCAAAGGTTTCTTCTAAAGATTCATACAATTCTGCCTTCATTTCGTCTTTGCTTAAGGCGATAGACATATCCATATTATCGGCATCGAATATCATTGTAAACAAAACATCACCACTAAGTATAGACCTTGGTTTAGCATCAGACCATGATAATGCCGTTTTGAATTCTTCCTTATTCAGATGATCAGCTTCGATTTGGATCACACCGGGTTTAATATCAATGAACATATTCTTTGGATGTAAGAGACGAAATTGCAAACCATAAACTTCCAATGAATGAGCCAATGAAAATTCTAAGACAAGCTTGTTATTTTCAATTTTAGATGTGTACTGAAGTGGCAAGGTCAAATTGTTTCGAGTTTCACTTCCATCTATCACTAGATCATTGTTTAGGTCTCCCCTTTTGATCCCTATAAAGTCCAATTGTTCTTCATGTTTAATTAGCGGATCTATTTCAATTTCTGTCGCAAACGGCCATGGATTTGTATCATCAAAAAAGAAAAACTCTTTTGGAATGAAATACCATGAATTCAAACCAGATCTTTTATCTATGCCCAAAATGAGATTTCTCCACGCAACAATATCAGCTACGGTTAAAGTCCCATCTTCGTTTGCGTCACCTGCTAGTATTAAATATGGAGACTCTAATTCGTTGATGCCTAGAATTTGTTGCTGTAACATGACTAAGTCAATAGTCGAGACTCCATTTGTCATATCATCTTCAAAGGCAGGAGTGATTGTATATTGCTCCAGTGCTTGGTTCTGCTCAATTCGATAAACACCATTATTATTGGTCAAGACTGATTTTGGGTATTCTGACAAACGAGCATCAACCTTTACTTGTACGTCAGTCATCTTCTGTTCTTTTAATGATTGAATCTGACCTGCCAATGCAAAAGAAGAATCTTCAATAGTACAGTCTTCGTTTGAATCTTGTATGAATAATGATGTCTCACAAAACATTCCATTATTACTTTCATCCCAAGCCCACACATTAAGATCGATCACTTCTCCCCCGCTGAGGCATGTAAATTCAATAAATTGTTGGTCTTCGAATCCTGTATCGTCTGGTCGTAACACTTGAGCACCTGGAAGGACAAGACTAAATGTCAAGTCTTCTTCCAAACTACAATTATCGTAGCTGGATAATATAAATTCTTCTGCCCAAACTGCAACCATCTGATTAAGACTATCAAAGGAAGTGGAAAGAGCAGCAACGCATGCAGACACTGGCGCTTCTTGATCTTGGAATACGATAACGGTGCTGTCACGAGAAACATTCCCGCAGCCATCAGAAGCTCGCCAGATCATTAATCTGATTTCTCCAGCTGATCCGTTTCCTGTAGAAGCAGATGGTCCTAAAATCGGATCTTGAATGACAACATCATTGATCAATTCATCTTCTTGGTTAAATACTTGTACTGACCATTGGAGTCTATTTGCTACTATTTCTCCGCCACAAAAATCTTCGCCAGAGACAGTGACTATTCTGGATCCGAAGCAAAAACCTGGACTGCCAACATCCATTCCACTAACATCAGTCGCTACAAAAATGCTGTCTGGCAAATCAATAGTAGGAGCGGTTGTATCGTTGATATCAATTATCTGTGTATAATTGTAAAAGCCATCCATATCTAAGAAAAACGGATTAGCAAATAAAGCTGCAGATGTATCTGGTTCGCTACCAAAAAATATTATCTCTGAGGTGAAAGGACCAAATTCGATACAGTCACCTGTAGGGCATTCTAATTGTGCCCAATCTTCTATTGCTATAAATGAATCATCAACATCAATGTCATTTCCATTTGAATTTGGGTTGTACAAACACCAATCAATTACTGTCCAGTTTCTAGCCAGTTTTAAACAAGACTCTTGACTAATAATCGTATCAGTCTCAACACTTACACCGACGATTCCACAGTCACTGTCGCACCACACAGGTCCTTCCATTTCATTAAGATCTGGGACACATTCCAAGGCTGGAGGTAGTGTGACTTCTGTAAATATCTCACGAGGCACACCTAAGCTGTCGCACTCTATATTCATACCTCTAACTGTTTCTCCTGTTCGACTTGTTGGCCATTTTATTGTTGAAGGATCGAGTATTTCACCTTCTGTTTCAATTTGTATGACTTGTGTACACATTGGATCACCAAATGTTGGATTACCACTGTTGTCCATATCTAAGAACCATTCGACAAAAATTTCAGCTGCTCCACAAGCACCATTTATTCTTCTCTCTGATGCTACTCGTGGTTGAATAAATCGATTAAAACATGCTGACCCGACTATCTCAGGTGGTTCAAACTCGACATCCTCACCATCTTCTAAATCACTGCAAGACAATTCGAAGTCTTCGCAAAGTAATGTGGGTACAGATTCTTCAGCTATTAACACATTGACTGATGCTTGACTTGTATTACCAGATTCATCACAAACAAACAAGATTACTTCAAAATCAAAGTCTAAATCATCACAATTAAATTTCACAAAATCAGCAGGTTCCCTTATCAGTTCAATTCGGTTTGTTCCGTCGAATACACATTCCCCCTTTTCATTTGTAAAACCGATATCAACCAATTCTGTTTCTGCAGCAGAACTTGATGGCTCATATCCAGCAAATTCTCCAGTACATAAAAACACTTGTTCTTCAAAATCGTCTGCGCGAATTGTTTTCAATGTCACCTTACCACATCCATTATCGTGGCTTCCTTCATCTAAATCAGTTGCAAATATTTTAGCTTCACCTAAATTGCTGCCTGGATTACCAAAAGCCAGAGAGATTAGTAATTCAGATTGGACAGAAGCAACTGGTGCAATATTGTCCTTAATGTGAACAACTAACTCTTTGCTGATGGTATTGCCACAGTCGTCTTGCACAAATACTTGTAAGGTAATTGGACTAAGCTCTAATGGAAGATCTGTAGCAAAACCATCGCCTATGCCACCGTGTTCTGTGATCCATACAGCTTGTGGACTTCCATCGCAATTGTCTCCGAAATCAAGTACTGGCAGCCGCACTGTTGCCGTACAAACCCAAGGATCAATCCCGACTTGTACATCGGGTAATGAATCTATCATGTTTCCCGAATTATCTAGTATGTATGGCTCAATCTCATCAATGAGTTCAATGTTTTGAGTGGAGGATCGTTCGATAGCATTGTCACACCAATCAATCAATGTCCAACTACGCAATATTTTAAATGTTGAACCACATGAAGAAAATGCGACATCGGCGTAATTGACCAACAGATTACAAGTTCTGTCTTTGATAGGTACTAGTGGATGTAAAGCAATTCCATTTGGCACTTTCATTTCCGTGACAACGGTATCCACAATTTTATCTTGGATGGTTATTAATACAAACTCACCATTTTCATTCATGACAGTTGTATCTCTTATTATCTCTTCAACGACGACCAATTGTGTGTCTAAAACAATTGCCGAATCTTGAAGTATTCTGTGTCTATCCACATAATAAGGGTAAGACATTGAATCCAGACCAGTTATTTCTCTTATGTCCTCCGGGCTGAGTTCCTGATTCACATCTTCACAATCCAATTGCACATCACCTGGAAATCCAAATTGAGTAAAGAAATCAAAGTCATCACCACTAATATCTAATTTTACTTCCCAGTAAGTTTGGCACAACAAATCAACATCTACGATATCTCCATGTAATTCAATCTTAGCTTGATATGTGATGTCTCTTCTTATGCCATTGGGATCACATATATCACCAACTTCATTATTTGTAATGACTAATTCTCCGATTATAGGTGGGCCACACCTTGAATAAATCGCCAAATATTCTTCAGGCGAAATAAGTAGATCAGGAAATTCATTTTCGTCCAAACACCATAAAATACAATCTGGATTTGGGAGTCCATTTTCCGTACAAGCACAAGGAGCTTCTATAGTAGGAATGTTATTTGATTCGACCAGTAACATACCCCAGCAACTATTGCCTGCGCATGAAATTTGATAATTCAACGTCTCACCAACCACATCATTTCTAATGGTATCCTCACTGTACAGACTTCCATTCTCAAATGAATATTCAAATGTATACACCCCAACAGCTGGAGATTCCAACAATTGATCAGGCGTAGGTACGACAAAGCAATCTTCTCCTAGACTTATGGAAACATCTTCATTGCAAACCAATTCATCACATTCACTAAAGCAATCTATGACTGTAATGACAATTGACGCTTCTATGTTTACACAAGGGTCAACAGCTGATGTTGAATTAAAATTGAAAAGATAATCTCCTGCAGCAAAACCAGTGAAGTCAAATGAATCTATGGTTGAGATATTTTGTGATTGTTCTGTCCATACGCCTAAAATTGGATTGTCGGTAAACAAATCGTCAAACCGTACAACCGTTTGCATTAATAATTCATCACTATTGCACACTGTAAAGGAAGGAATAAGTTCTGCAATGGGTTGTTCAGAAACAGTAAAACCATCATTGAAAAACAGCAGACTACAAGAAGGCAACAATAATGAACCTAAGTCAGGCACTGTGGTTATATCAGGAATAATTAATGAGGGATTGAAAAAACTGCTACTGGTTGGATCAGTTAATTCTCCTATAAGAATATAAATTCCATAAACACCAGCTTCACTAATTTGGAAAATTGGTTCTTGAGATATGGCAACTATTCGTTCTTGCGATGACTCTTGAACTGATAATAAATACACTACTTCAAAATCATCTGGCATGACATTAGGTGTAACTTGAGTAGCACTAATGGAAATGGTCTGATTCGGAAATATACATTGGTCATCAACAGTAGATAGCTGACCTGTTGCAAGTATACATTCAAATAATGTGGTTATTGTCGGATCATCTTCTCCCGGTAAATCTGAATCTGGATCGTCAGAGAAATCAGTTACAATGATGCCACTACTATTCGTTGCCGAGACACTGGCAGAGTTAGTCACCGTAAAGTCAATAAGGTCTTGTTCTGTCACTATATAGTTACCAATAAAGTTAGTGCTATTACAAGCGCCAACACCTAATGTAAGAGGAAGACCAGAAATATTTATCAATGGGTCATCGACCAATACATTAAATAATTCAACATTACCAGTATTGCATATTTCGAATTCATAAATGATCTCATCTCCAATGGCAGTCGGATTTTGAATGTTTGTTGTTATCGCTCTTTTACGCAATTCCACCTGAGGAACCATATCGAGAAATACGTCAACTTGGCTCACTGCAGACACCATTTCTAGATTGACTGATTGGGCATTTACTGTAGCGGTATTTGGAATGACACCTCCATTGATGTCTTGTTGTGTCACGCTATAAGATCCTGTAAAGCCAGTTTGATTGCAGGTTCCTGGCTGAAGTGAAATTGCATCACCCACGACTGTGACTAGAGGATCAGTGATAAGAATATTGTTTAAAGGTAAACTACCAGTATTGCAAATTTCGAATCGGTAAATGATTTCATCACCTGGTGTAGTCGGGTTTTGCAACAGACTTAAATCGGCAGTTTTTAGAATAGAGATTGAGGAAAAAGGATCGAACAATACAGTTGTCACATCGTCTGGGTCACCATCTGCATCAAGGTCAACATTTTGTAAATCAAGTGGATCATCAGACAAATCAGTCAGTTCGGAACCATCTTCTGCAGTAGCAGTTACAGTTGCCTGATTCATCAATACTCCATTGATTAAATCTTGTACTTGCACGGCATACAATCCTGAAAACGCAGTAGAATTGCACTGCCCAGGACCAAGCGTCACTGATGTAGGCTGACTTGACATTATCAGTCCAAGTAGCGGATCAGATACTTGAATGTTTTGCAGGACACTATTGCCTGTATTGCAAATTTCAAAAGAATAGGTGATTTCATCTCCAGGAATCACAGGTGTTGAAAGAGCTGAAATATCTGCTGATTTGCTTAAGCTAATTCGAGGAATTGATAATGTATCACTTGCAGTTGTTTCTATTATATTACCAAAGGGATCAATACCCTCCAAATTGGCTATGTTTATTAAAGGAGCTGGCACACTTGGACAATCCGGATTCAGCAAGACGGTCAATCTGATGTCTATCCTGTCCCCAGTCTGAAGAAGTCCATCGGTACCTAAAAATAAATTCGACTGATTGATCCCATCAAATTGCTGATTCGCAGTTGGTAAAATACTGGCTCCAGAATTGTTTTGCAATGTAATGTCTGGATTTCCAACTATTGTTTGAAAAGCGCATGCTAGTCTCGCGTCTAGATCATCAATTAAGGATAATTGGGTAAGAGTTGTGTCCCCTTCATTATCAATTGAATAGACGTAGTCGACTTCAAAAGTACCATCCGCCAAAGGTCTGACATCTTCAACAGACTTGTCAAGCATGGCTAAAGGGAAGCAATCAGGTTGGCCTGAGATGGCGATTTCCAATTCATCAGCGCCAATTCCTTCTACTCCTACTCCGGTCCAATCGAAACTTACTTGAGTTATCGGTGTTGCAGAAATTAATTTTACAGATCCGGCAGCAGCACCTGAAGTCGCTTGTTGTGTAGCCAAACTACCACTTGATGTCGAATTGGTATTTGGTAAATTTGGTTGTTTGAAAAACGAAGTAGGTGTGACGACAAAACCATCTGTTCCAGTTCCTGCAGGTTGTTCAAGGGTAACCCCTGGTGTTGTTACTGTCCAACTAACTGAATTGGATACCCCTACAGGAGAATTTATAGATCCCGCTCCACCTATTCTATCTAAGTGAAGAGTTGGACAATTCACAGGTTCTGAAAAAGTAATGACAATCGTACCAGTTCCTTTATCATCCGCTGGATTATCAATATCATCCAATTGGGACTCTGCCAATAAATCCCAAACCAAACGCAACTGTAAAGAGGGATTACCTGCAACATTTTCGCTATACCAAGTTGGATCTGTGGAAGTCAAATTTGTGGATGTGCTGACATTTTCAACAACAGTGATTAAATCTGGTGTTAAGACAACCAATTGGACAGATACATTATTACCTAAGTCTGCAACAAATGCATCACTCCCAATGCTAACCCATTCAGAGGAGTTTTCCGTTATGCATTGAGTGTAAATATTGGGTTGAAAAAGGCAAAGTATGTACAGGGATAGCGATAACACTAAACGGTTGAGGCCATATTTCGGAGCTTCGCACATTCTACATCTGCAAGAACCATTATAGAATGATTAGCAGATATCTACTAAAGACATTCCTCAGGTTTTTTGATCTAATTGAGTTTTGTATGCAGGATTCCTGTAAAATCCTGAATGCAATTTATAGAATATTAAGGAAATGAAGCTTTTTTTGAAAGTTATAAAGTATATATATATAAACGCAATAAGTTCGATAAAACCTGAAATATAAAATATCTTTCAGGTACTGATCCTTGATTGATTATTTGGACAGCAATTCTTTTAGTCTATGAGAACAACTCTTTTTACTAATCTATAGCCATTGTGTTCAAAGACAACCGTATAGAATCCATTGCCAGCAAGCTCTTTATTCTTAATAATTAGCATTTGTTTTCCAGCTTGTAAGAATACCTGATTTTGATTTACTAATTTTCCAGTCGAAGAATAAATAGAGTAATTCAAAGCTCCAGCGGTCGGTAATTCTAATTCAATGGAACTTGATTCTGAAAATGGATTTGGTGTGTAGTTACCAGCACTAAAAGAAGGTTTTTCGGTTACAAATTTGATATTGACATTGTAAGTAACCCCATCCAAACCATAAACTTCAGTCCTTGTCACCAAGTCATTGAATGTTATGAATTCGGATAAAAAACCTTCTTTTACTGGTATTCCTATTAAAGTGAACAGGAGATCCGTTTTCTTATTTTGGATTTTATGAAAGCTGTAGTTTAAGGTATTATGTGTGTAGTTATAATCTGTGTTGCTTATATCAATTTTCTCACTAGAAAGTTCAACATCCATTAAGTCTGTAAAAGAAATTGTGCCTTGTAGCCCTGCAATATCAAATTGAGGCAAAGTGACATTTACAGTAATTGGTTCTTCTTTTTTCAAGAAGCTATCTGTGATGTATAGTGTCAGTTCATGATTTTGTCTTGATTCTGTAGTGCTTAATGCATCATTGGTGACATCCCCTATTTTGATTGCAGTAAAATTTGCATCATTTAAGTTCGTATTGAAATTTCTGATTTCCATAGTTTCTGTAAATGGCCAAGGATTTGCAGCATCAAAAAATTGACTGTGATCGCTTATGAATCTCCATGCATCATTATTTGCAAATGTGTCTTGTGTACCCAAAATCAATCGTTTCATTTCTGCGATATCCTCTATAGAAATCAAAGCATCATTTGTAACATCAGCAGCAATCAATTTGTATGGTGAATCAAGTAATGCAGTGGTTGAAATATGATTGTAAATTTTAATGACATCAGCTGTAGATACCCCTCTTCGATGAGAATCTTCTTTGTCTCCAGTCAACTTATAATTTGCCTCCATATCATTATTATAGAACATGTAGTTTCCTGAAGAAGAAGTCAATTCAGTTTTTGGACTTTCCATCTTATCTCCGTTCAATAAAATAGAAGCTCCCTGTAAAGATTGTCCAGACTCTGTTTTTACGATTCCACCAATCAAGCCATTTTCCACTGCAGTTGTATCACATTGAGACAAGCTGTCTACAAAGAATAATTGGGTTTCAGTAATGCTTACGGAATTACAAGCATCGCGTACTGTCCAGACAATACTTAATGAATCTCCCGGCATTCCTTCACGGCTATTCACTGTTGCCATTGCTCCTACCCTAGTTTCGATAACCTCGCCAGTTTCTGAAGCAACAGGTTCTCTATTTTCATCCACAACTCTGATCGTCCATTGAATGGCAGATGGATCACTTTCTGCACCATTACACATATCCACTGCTGTCGCTGTCACATCTATTGAAGCAGAACATATGTTGGTCATATCATTAGGGGTTACATTAACTATGATGGTATCCTGTTCAAGTGTCACAACAGGTGGCTCATTGTCTACAATGTTTATTTCTTGGGTGTATTGATAAAACCCATCAACATCAACTCGTCCAAATCTAGTGTACAAGGTATCGGCGATTATTGGGCATAAATTGCATTCTTCCTGAGCCAAGTCCATGACAAGTTCAAAATTATCTGAGTCAATTTCTGTACTATCAGTCACTGAGCTATCGAAGGTGCACCAGTCAATAATGGTGAATGTGTTCAATATCGATGGACAAGAAGATATATTATTAACAGTATCGCTTACAACAGAAAAGCTTACTAAATCGCAATCACTTTCGCACCAAAATGGTCTTGGCTCAAAATTGGCTGGCATGCAATTCATGGGATCATTTCCAATAATCAATTCTCGACTTGCAAATACTGTATCGTTGCTACAAGTCAATAGCACCCCATTTTCTTGTGATTCGCCGATGAAAGAAGCTGGCCATTTTATTGTCAATGGATCAAATCGATCTGGAGTATCGTTGACGATGATCACTTGCGAACAGCTAGGCTCTCCTTCTGAAAGCATACCATCGTTATTAGCATCTCCAAAAAACAATCTGAATGTTGTGTCTTGTGGGCAAAGCATGAGATCGTCATCTGCTAGCATCACTAGGTCAATGGAATCGCAAACGCAATTGCTTAGAGGCAATAATGTTGGTAATTCAATCATTGCAATACTGTCTGTACAATCAACAAAAAATGTATCGCAGGTTATGCTAAATGACTGTTCGTCTGCAACGAATGTCAGTATCTGATCACATACTGTTTCTTCATTTTGGAAACTACCATCTTCATTTTCATCAATATACCACGTCCTGATGATTTCATCCCCGATACATGTCATGGCCGGGATGGGTGAATCACTGAGAAGCAAAACATCCAGATCGCTGCAGTTGCATAATCCAGGAGCCGTAAATGACGGTGGAACTAAAAGAGACAAATCCTGCTCACAAGTAACTGACACTGTATCGCAATTAAACACAAACTCTTCTGGCTCTTCTAGTATCAACACTTGATCACAAAAAACATCTAAAGAGTCAAATTGATTATTAGGATTTGTATCTGCAAACCATCGTTGAATAATGCTATCTCCTTCACATATGCTGGAAGGTATGCTCACCTCAGCGATAGTTAAATTAAATTGATTGCATGTGCATATGCCTAAAGCATTTATCTGAGGAGGTGCTATTTGTGATAGTGTATCTGTACATTGAATCATTTGAGATTCGCAATTGAAGGTCATATCACCTACAGTACCAGCTACGGTTACAATTTGTCTGCAATTGGCTTCTGTTGCTTGTGGAATGCCATCGCTATTCATATCTAGAAAATATTCTCTAGTAAACGATTCTCCAAAACAAATACCTCCAATGGATCCATCGGTCAGTAATGTCAACACATTATTCATGCATCCACAAGCACTTTCTGAAACAATCGCAGGTAGTGGAATAGAATCAGAAACAGTTTCGCATGTGATGTTTACCTGTGGACAATCCAAACTTAAATTAGAGCTTTCATCCATCAAGATCACATTCTGAATGCACGTAGGTTCTCCTTCATCAAAATTACTATTTGCGTTGATATCTGCATACCACTCTCTGAACAGTGTATCTCCTACACATCTATTTTCTGCTCCAAATTGCTGCAGGATCAGCGGTTGGATATCAGGACATACACATCCAGCTGCTGCAGTAACGGTTGGTAAAAGAGCAGGCACATCTTCTATCAGGCAATCAGCAAACTGATTTTCGCAATTAATTTGAAAAGATTCGTCGGATGCTTCGACAATAAGTACTTGAGTAAAAATTTGTTCATCATTATCTGCGACTCCGTTATTATTTGCATCGATCACCCATTCTCTGTCAAATAAATCGTTAACACAAAATGATATCTCCATTGTATCCAACAGTATCAAATTAAGGGCTGCATTACAATCGCAAAATCCTGAAGTGGACATTGGAGATGGAATCAAGGAATTTAAATCAGTCAGGCAATTGATGATGGTAGTGTCACTTAAGTTGTCAATTGGCATTGGTCTACCTGGAAGGATTGTAATTTCTTGAAGACAGAATGGCTCATCTTCATCCGCAAAATCATCACCATCTATATCGACATACCACATTCGTGTGGTCGTATCACCTGCACAAATTGAATTCAGTAAACCATCACTCAATAATTGAGGTTCAAAGTTTGAACAGCCGCAGCTATTGTTAACATTAATGTCTGGTGCCCTTAGATTTTCAATATTCTGCGTGCAAGTCACTCGGATAGGAGTGCATTCGAAAGTCACAGCAGCGTTGTCGTCAATAAGTATAATTTCTTGTGTGCAATTAGGCTCTTCTGGATCCACAAGTGAATTGCCATTTACATCAGCAAACCATTCTCTAAATAAGGTATCACCAGGGCATCGGTCATTGGCGCCAAACTCTGCTGACAAGATTACCTGTATCCCTTCACAATCGCAGTTGTCAATATCTGCAATAACTGGTGGATTTAATGGTGGATTTCTTTCTAAGCAACTGACAGTGGATGATTCACATACTAGATTCATCAACTCAACATCATTAGCTATGATTACTTGTGAGCATCCTGATTCGTCAAAATCTTGGTTGCCATCACTATCCAAATCAATAAACCACTCTCTGACAATAGTCTCCCCAGGGCAAATGTTTTGATCTAGATTTCCACCAATAAGGGTTAAATTAAAATCTCTGTTGCAAGCACATATTCCTTGTGAAGCATTTACGGAAGGTGGAAAATTATTAATGTCTTGTTCACAGCTTATTCGTAGTGTATCGCAATTCTCAAAATCAATCATGATGTTTTGACTACTTATTGAAATGATTTGCTCACATGTGGGTTCGTCTTCATCGGCAAAATTGTCACCATCAACATCGATGAAAAAAGTCCTTGTAAATTGATCTCCGAAGCAAAGATCTCCAGTTTCACTTGAAGTTATTAATTGAGGTTGTAAATCATCACAGGTGCAAAAGCCATTGTTTTGGACTGTTGGAGTTGGTATGTCATCCAGACTTGTGAAGCAATCTATTGTTTGATCTTGACAAACGATATCTGTAAAAACTGAGCCAACAAGTACCAATTGTTGCTCACATCTCGGCTCTATATCGTCTAATTGTCCATTACTGTTTGCATCAGCAAAAAACATTCTGAATATCGTATCTCCAACACAAACGCCATCAGTTGCTGTAGAAGATGCTAGGATGACATCAACATCATCACAATCACAAAACCCGTCAGCCACCGTTAATGTCGGAGCAGCAACAGCATCTAAATTGTCCGCACACGTAACGCTAATGGTTGGACCACAATTGAAGACCATTGATTGGTTAAATCTAGGGTTATCTTCTTCCAACAAAACAGATAGTTCTTGAGTACAAGAAGGCTCATTCTGATCGAATCGTCCATTTCCGTCAAGGTCAACAAACCACTCTCTTGTAATCACATCACCAAAACAAACACCATCAAGATTTACCGCATTTCTCAATTCCAATTGAGGAGAGGTACAGCCACAAGTATTTCGATTTATTATGGTTGGAATAAACTGTCCATCTATCTGATCCAAACAGTCTATAATGGCATTATCACAATCGATGCTAATTGGTTGTGCCATGTTGTTTATGGTAATGGCCTGATCGCATTGAGGTTCACCTGGATCAACAGCTTGATTTCCATTTATATCCAGAAAGTAACTGCGCGTCATCCGATCAATACCACACACATTTAGATCTGATTGCTCACCAATGAAAATTAGTTCAGGAATCGTATTACAAGAACAACCAGCATTTTGGATTATTTCTGGTAGTTGTATTGCTACTGAAGGATCTTCTCCACACTGCAATTCTACATCGGTACATGACAATGAAAAACTAGGATCAACATAGTCTATAAAAATCTCTTGTATGCAAGATTCTTCGTCTTCTTCTCTTTGATCATTCTGATTGACATCGATATACCACGAGCGTTGTACTGACTCTTGTTGGCAATCGTTACGAAATTCTTCTACGAAATCTAGTTTAAGGAATTCCTCTGGACAAAGGCAAGCATCTGGTGTATTTTCAACTGTTGGTCTGGTTACTTCTGCTATTGGCTGATCGCAAACTACTGTAATGGGTTCGCAAAGAATGGTAAACATTGAGGCATCTGTGGTCAATGCAATGGCTTGCATACAACTCGATTCGAATGGATCAAAAATATTATCGTCATTTGCATCAAAGTACCAATCCACGAATAGAGTGTCTTGAACACATAAATTATTTGTGCGTTGAGTACCAGAGATTTTGATGAGGCTTTCATCACAAAGACAAAATTCATTACCAATAACATTTGGTCTTGGCAGATCTTCCAGACTTGTTGTACATGGTAATTCTATATCAGTACATTCCAGCTCAAAATCATCAACATCACTTGCTCCAGTAATAATCACTTCTTGTGCGCAATGAGGCTCGCCTGAACCGAATATACCATCGTCATTGGTGTCTACAAACCAGGTCCTTGTCACCCTTATCGAGTCACAATTCGATCTATTCACTGTCTCATCAGAAAGTTGAACTGGTAAATAAGATGCAGGACAAATAGTGCCTTCTATTATTGTCGGAGGGGGTACCAGATGGATGTCATCTTCACAGGTAATGACCGCATCTTCGCAAATAAGTTCTGGTCCATTTTCATTAGAAACTAAGACTGTAACCATGCATTGATTGGTGTTGCCTGCCTCATCTCGTGCAATAAAGACAACGTCTATCAATTTACCGACATCCTCACAACAGAACTTTATAAACTCTGCAGGTTGTGTTACAAATGCTCGTTGATTGAGACCATTAAATTCACATCGATTGGATTTGTTATCGCCTTCCCCAAGATCTATTAACTCTGTGCTAGCAGAACAAGATTGTGCTTCATAACCTATAAATTCACCAAAACAATTTTCAACAGGAATCGACCAGTCTTCTTGTCTCACAACAAAGACTTCAACTTTACCACACTGAGGGTCATTACTGCCTTCATCAAAATCAGTTGCAAATAATTTTGCTGTGCCATTATCAAACTCTATATCGGCAGATGCAGTGAGTGCTACTTGCACAGATGTATTGCAAATAGCAACGGGTGGTGTGTCATCTATGATGTTTAATTGGATGGTTCGGCTATCTGTATTTTTACAATTATCGGAAACAACCACGGTCAATTCTACAGGTGTATTATCATACCAAATGTCAGTAATTTGATCGCCATTAATTTGTCCTTCTTCAGTGTACCAACTGACATTGACGGTACCACAATTATCCTCTGTAAGGATTGTTGGAAGTGTAGCAGTAGCCATACAAGACCACGGTTGCAACAAGACATCGAACTCTGTTATCTCTTCCAAAATAACTGGTGCTTCCTGATCTGTGACTTCAATAATCTGAGTACCTGTTATCTCTAAAGATGAATCGCACCAGTCTATGATTGACCAATGTCTGATAATTTTTTGACCATTGGCGCATTCATCAAATGACACATCAGAAAAGCCCGCGATTAAGTTGCAGGTTCTGCTACTCAAAGGAATCATATCAGGAACCAGTACAACGGTACTATCGGGATTTAATATTGGCTGAGTCGCACAGACAATGGAGTCTTCAAATTCTTTGTCTATGACGGTCAATTGTTCCCATATCACTTTCCCATCAATGGTATCCGTAGGCAGCACTGTATCTCTTAAGCCAATGATGGTCTCTAATATAAAGGTATCACATCTGAATAGAGAGTCTGGAACAAGATTGTGTTCGTCCAGATAAACGGGATATGCATTTTCAAATGAGCCTGTCATTGTGACAATTTCTTCAGGAGAAAAACCTTCGTCACAATTAAAAAATTGAGTAGGTGGAAATAGGATGGTAGCAAGATCAAGAGAAGTTGAATCAATGGATATTTTGGTTTGTCTTACGGCCTGTCTAAGTAATTCAACAATTCGGATTGTACCGTGGGTTACAATTTTTGCTTCATGAACGATTGTCACGATTTCTCCATTGGGTTCACAGATGTCACCCTCTCTAATGATCTGTTCGGATATCTCACCAAGCACTTCTAGTGGTACGCACATATCCTGTACTGATGCCTGTATATCATCTAAAGTTAAAAAAACAGAAGGTATATCCGTACCACACCATGTTTGGCACCTAAAAGGAATTGGTTGACCTTGTTTTATTTGACAAGGTGCATTAAATGTTGGAAGAGAATTAGCCTCCAGAGCTATCGTACCCCAACAAGAATTACCACTACAAGAGACTCTAAATTCTATTTGTTGATTGACATGTTCATTAGAAATACTGTCAATTGGTCTTGAATGTTGATCAAAAAACTCAACTTGATAGGTCACACCATCCAAGGGATTCTCAATAAATCGGTCGATATCTAAACCAAGACTACAATCAGAATCAAGACTTACTTGGAGATTGGTGTTGCAAACAAGTCCTTCAGATCCACAATCTTGCGCAAAAATATTTGTGCTAGGTATGAATAAGAGTAAACCCAACAAGCAACTGGAAATCAGACGCAAACAAAGAAGCTGTTTTGCTTCTGGAAGTTGTTTGGTTGTTTTACCAATAAAAGGTTTGACTGTCATCAGGTTTTTCATTTATCAGATTGGAATACTTAATAACTATATGCTATTGAGTAGACGTAGCTGGTTATGACGTCAAATATAGTAAAATTATATATTTAAATAATCATAATATGTCATTTTTTTATTTGAATTATAATTTTATCTATCTATATATCATTATTTATCAGCATTTTATACATAAATAAATTTTCAATTTTTACGTAGATGAAATATTGCTATACGTAATTTAGTTGCTAGTTGATGGTTGTTAGTTAGTCGATGGTTGTTAGTCGATGGTTGTTAGTCGATGGTTGTTAGTTAGTCGATGGTTGTTAGGCGATGGTTGTTAGTCGATGGTTGTTAGTTAGTCGATGGTTGTTAGTCGATGGTTGTTAGTCGATGGTTGTTAGTCGATGGTTGTTAGTCGATGGTTGTTAGTCGATGGTTGATGGTTGATGGTTGATGGTTGATGGTTGATGGTCGATGGTTGATGGTTGATGGTTGATGGTTGATGGTTGATGGTCGATGGTTGATGGTTGATGGTTGATGGTTGATGGTTGATGGTTGATGGTTGATGGTCGATGGTCGATGGTTGTAGGCGATTGGTGTTAGGACCTTGCTAAACAAGAAATCATGTAGCTTGGACATAGCATAACTCAACATTTTATATGAGAATGCTAGATTCTTTATGTTATACTTGAAAATCTAAAATGGTTTTCTCTATGATACTGCAACAATCATCCAATTGCTCTTCGGTCATCACGAGTGGAGGAGCAAATCGAATGATATTACCATGGGTCGGTTTTGCAAGCAAGCCATTTTCTTTTAGGGCCACACAAATATTCCAAGCGGTTTTGCTGTCTTCTGAGTCATTGATGACAATAGCATTAAGTAGGCCTTTGCCTCTGACAAGGGTGACCAAATCAGATTTTTCTACGAGCGCTTGCATTCTTTCTCGGAATATATTGCCCAGTTTTTGTGCGTTGGCTTGCAGTTGTTCATCCTCTACTACATCTAAAGCAGCTATGGCTACTGCGCAGGCTAATGGGTTACCACCGAAGGTAGATCCATGCTCACCTGGCTTCATTGTCATCATGATGTTGTCATTGGCCAAGACAGCAGAAACTGGGAATACACCACCTGAGAGTGCTTTCCCGAGAACTAAAATGTCTGGTTTTATTTCTGGTTTTCTTAAGCAAGAATCATGACAATCGCAATTACCGCAAGTAGCTAATAATTTTCCTGTGCGGGCAATCCCTGTCTGTACTTCATCAGCGATAAACAGCACATTTTTTTCTTTACATAAATCATAAGCTGATTTCAAATAGCCTTCATCTGGGACAAATACTCCTGCTTCTCCTTGGATTGGTTCTACTATAAATCCTGCCACATGCTTATTTTCCAATGCAAGTTTTAAAGCATCGAGGTCATTGTAATCGATCAACTGATAGCCAGTCATAAAAGGCCCGTAATCATTTCTTGCATCTGGGTCTACTGAAGCAGAAATGACAGATAAGGTTCGGCCATGAAAATTTCCTTTGGCAAATATGATGATGGCTTCATTCTGTGGAATACCTTTCACTTTGTATGCCCATTTTCGACATAGCTTGAGTGCCGTTTCTACAGCTTCAACTCCTGTATTCATTGGAAGGACCTTGTCATAGTTGAAGTACTTGGTAATGTACTTTTCATAAGGTCCTAGCTGATCATTATAAAAAGCTCTAGAAGTCAGTGTCAATATTTCTGCCTGACTCTTCAATGCGTCTACAATCTTAGGATGGCAATGTCCTTGATTAACCGCAGAATATGCTGATAAAAAGTCATAGTACTGCTTGCCGCCAGCATCCCAGACATACACGCCCTCGCCTCTACTTAGCACGACAGGAAGAGGGTGGTAATTGTGCGCACCATAGCGATCTTCCAGTTGCATTAGTTCCGCTGATCTGTCTTTGACTGATGATTCCATTTGATTTCTATAATTGAGTACATAAATCTATTCTTTTTTGATGACATAAGCTATGCCTTAAACTCATTGCTGCAGTTTTTCATACTCAAAGAGGTAGGGAAACGGTCGGGAGGCCTTTTGAACTCATTCCTACACTGAGTCAGCCAAAGGTTTTTTAATCTCCTGGCGTTTTCAGTAGAATTTCACAAAAAGGTCGCTCGTTGGGGCGCTCGTGAACTCGCTCGTTGGGTCGCTCGTAAACTCGCTTGTTGGGTCGCTCGTAAACTCGCTTGTTGGGTCGCTCGTAAACTCGCTTGTTGGGGCGCTCGTAAACTCGCTCGTTGGGGCGCTCGTAAACTCGCTCGTTGGGGCGCTCGTAAACTCGCTTTTGGTGGCTTCTTAGTAAAAAAACAGCAGCCAACACGAACGCCCCAACGAGGCGTCAGCCGACCCAACGAGGCGTCAGCCGACCAAACGAGTGAGCTCTGCGAACGACCCAACAAGTGAGCTCTGCGAACGACCCAACAAGTGAGCTCTGCGAAGATCTGTTGTTCACTTGAGGTCGGGAGGCGGTCGGGAGGCCTTTTGTTCACTTCAGGTAGGAAGAAATTTTGTTCACTTGAGGTCTTAAATTATATTGTTATATATTGTATGAAGTTATTAAGGGTATTTATGAAGTATTTAAGTCTATTCGTAGTCCTATGCTTTCTGCATTTGGGATGTAAAAGTCAATTTGTCAAAAAGTCTATTTTCAACGGTAAAAACTTACATGGTTGGAAAATCTATGGTTCAGAAAAGTGGTATGTCCATGATGGAGAAATCATTGCTGAAAGTGGTCCTGATCAGGAATATGGCTATTTAGCAACCAGACGGACGTATAAAGATTTCATACTTGAACTCGAATTCATGCAGGAAATGGATGGGAATAGTGGTGTCTTTTTTCGTTCTAATTTAGACGGCGTTGACATAACTGGTTGGCAAGCTGAAGTTGCACCTCCAGGACAATCGACAGGAGGTATTTGGGAGTCTAATGGCAGAGGTTGGTTGGTCAAACCAACTGGAGGAGGAACCAACTCCTTAAAAATGGGAGAATGGAATACCTTAAAAATAACTGCGATAGACAATATGGTTAAAACCACACTTAATGGTCGCGATTTGTTAGAAATTACTGATACAAAAATTGGTGAAGCTAGGGGTAAAATAGCTCTACAGATTAGTGCTGGTGGTGAATCAAAAGTCAGGTGGCGAAATGTGAATATTTGGACGAAGGATTTAGATGATCCAAACGAATTATAACTTTTATCGCCCGTTACACTGTCTTATCAAATTGATTCTTAACTAATTGACTCTGGTTGCTTTTAAATGACGCTCGCCAGTAGAAAAGTCCAAATCAGCTGGGATCTTGTCATTGAAAGAAGTTATTACTTTGTCACACTCAATGACTTTCAATTCTACTCTTCGGTTTTTTGCTGTTTGACTTTCTGATGTTGCTTTTGGATATATCATTTTCCAATTTCCAAACCCTTTATAGATCATCCTATTCTGAGCAATTTTATTTGCAACAAGATTGTCGTTTATTTTTTTTGCTCTTGCAACAGACAAATAATAATTCCAACTTTCTTTGCCTACAGGACTGTTATTGGGCAAATTAATATGTCCACTAATTTCTACACAAACATCGCTATTGTCGGACATAAATAAATACAGTTCTTCCATCGCTTCTTCTGACTTTTCAACTAGTATGTCCTTATTCCCTTCAAAGAATAATTTATTTAACCGCATGGTTTTGCCGATTTCTATTTTTGGCACAATTAGCTCGACTGGTTTTTTTGAACTTAGAGGCGTGACCTTCATCATGTGGGTGTGCAAGAGATATCCTTTGGCTCTGATGTCAAGTCCAACGACTTCACCAGCAGGTCCCGCGATCCGGAAAAATCCAGTAGAATCTGATCGCGATTCTGTCTGTATTGTTTTTGAATGCAGTTTGATGGAAGCTTCTATTCCAACTTGATTGACACTATCCCTTAATACACCAGTAATCCATTGCATTTCTTTTATGTGATACTGTCTTATGGTTGCTCTTCGATTTTGAGATCTACCGTCTTCAGATTCGTTTGATGCAATCGGCATTAATTCTCCATGATATTTGGCCTTTATATGATCTGTTGGAATTCCATTTGATTGTAAAAAAGCTAATACAGATTGTCCACGCTTATTCGATAATTCATGATTGTATTCTGTAGAGCCTATGTCATCGGTATGAGCTTGTATAGAGTAAGCAAGCATCGTGTCTGTTGTCTGAGTTATGAAACTGTCTAGGGCGTGTATGTGATGTTCTTTTAGTTTAAAAGAGTCAGTCTCAAAATAAATAGCCACGTTAGATTTATACAATAAGGAGTCAAACGAATCTTGTCCTTTCAAGAAAAAGGAGCTAAGACAGAATAGAAAGATGAGAAGTTCTTTCATATAATAAGAAACGTCTTTTTGAACATCATCTTACATTAAATCAGAAAAAATCCAATTGAACATATAAAATTAAGTGTGCTATTCATTGAAAATCAATAACTTATGACTGATTTAAATAAATTTTATCGAGATGACCAACCATTTTATTAGTCTTGGGGTCTATTAGAGTATAAATCACAGAAAAATGAAAAAGATACATTACTACTTATTACTTTTAATTTTTAGTTCACTAACTGTTACTTCTTGCTTAGAAGATTCATGTAGCGAGACAACAACTTTTGTACAAATTACTCCTAGATTTATTTCTCTTGATGAGATAAGAGCTGTCCCGCAACGTGAAGTTGCAAGAGAGTTACAGTCACCTGGTAAGATGTACTTCTATAACGATATCATCTTTGTGAATGAACTCAGAGAAGGCATTCACATCATTGACAATGCTAACCCAAACTCTCCTCAAAATGTTGGATTTATAAAAATTCCTGGCAACGTTGATATAGCAGCTAAAGGTGGATTTTTATATGCAGATTCCTATATGGATTTGGTGACTCTAGACATTAGAGATATTGATAACATCACTCAGACATGTAGAGAAGAAAATATATTTCTAGGTCAGTTTGGCATTCAGGATGATCGTGGTGTACTTGTGGATTACATTGAGACAGACAATTTTATAGAGATCGATTGCTCAGATAATGATTTTGGTTCAGAGTTTTTTAATAGAGGTGGAGAATTCTTTGTTGATGCAGCATTTGATGCGAGTGGAAATACTGGTGCTCCTTTAGGCCCTCAAGGTGCATCTGATGGAGGAGCAGGAGCAGGGATTGGAGGCTCATTAGCAAGATTCAGCATCGCCAAAGATCACTTGTATGTCATTGACCAATTCAATTTATACGTCTATGACCTGGAAAGAGCTGAGAAACCAAGGAGTGTGAATGAACAAGTCGTTGACTGGGGAATTGAAACCCTTTTTCCTTACAATGATTTTCTATTCATAGGTGCGAATAATGGCATGTTTATTTATGATAATGAAGATCCAAGAAATCCTCAATTCTTATCTAGGTTTCAACATGCACGAGCTTGCGATCCCGTATTTGTGCAAGGGACTACAGCATATGTTACCCTTAGAGGCGGCACCATTTGCGAATCATTCAACAACCAACTAGATGTGGTTGATGTATCAGATGTTTTGAATCCTAGACTGCTTCATACACATGAGATGGATAATCCACACGGTCTATCCGTACGCGGTGATCACTTGTATATTTGTGAAGGAGAGTTTGGTATGAAGGTATTTGAGAAAACTGATCTTGCAAGGATACCAGATAATCGCAAGGAGCATTTGGAGGACATTCATGCATTTGATGTGATATCTTTAAGTGAGAATCATATACTCATCATTGGAGAAGATGGATTGTACCAGTATGATTCTTCTGATAAAGACGACCTTGAGCTGATGAGTAAAATTACTGTTAACCGTGAACTCTAAAAAAATGAAGCGACTTATATACGTATTCCTTGTTCTTGTCATTTCTTCCGTAGGTTTAACAGCACAAGAAAATGATTCTGACTTAATGGTTGTTTACCTTAAGGATGGATCCCAAATGGAAGGTTATATTCAAAAATGGGATTACGAAACCAAATTGTATTTAAAAAACACCTCTGGTAGTATATTCGAATTTCCTGCAAAGTCAGTAGATAAAGTTGTTCAGAAATCTTTGATCAATTTAGACTCAGCTCCCTCCTACTCTTTCAATGAAAATGGTATTTATTATGCCTGGAGAATGCAAGGCTTGATAGGTAACAGTGGTCAACGATTCAGCCAAACTCCTGGGTATGGTTATTCTTTTCTAGCAGGTTATCGATCGACCAGATTGTTAGGTGTAGGCATTGGAATAGGTTATGATAAATTCGTTGACAATTCAGGTGAAGAAGTCATCCCAGTATTTGCAGAATTTTCTGGCTACTTCCAACCCGTTAATACGAGTTTGTATTATTCGTTAGGTATCGGTTATTCCTTTGCTAGAGAAAACAGAGATTCAGGTATTATAGATGGTTCTGGTGGCCTTCTCGTATATCCTGCGCTTGGGGTTAGATTTGGCAATGGTAAAATGAAGTATACCATGGATGTAGGCTATAAATTTCAAAAAGCGACATTCACCTATAATAATCCTTGGGATGGTCGGACGACTCATGAGCAGCGGTTGACGTATAAGCGTTTAACCTTGAGATTTGGAATTTTAATTTGATGAGAATCCTCTTAAAAATAAGTCTTTGGATATGTATATCATTTTTGTCTGGGTGGGCTTTAGTGTCATGTACAGATAATACTGAAGTAATACTTGATGAAAACAGCGTCAACCAGTACGATATTTATTTCGGAAGTTTTGGAGGCTTATGTGGGCATTCAGATTCAATGAGCATTACAATGAACTTAGATATAAATCTAACATATAAGGATTTCTGTACTGACACCGATTTTGAAAATGAAGGTAAACTGACACAAGAAGAATATTCATCATTGATAAGTTTGCTTTCTAAATCAAGTTTTAGTGACTTAAACCACAACAGTTGTGATCGGTGTGTCGATGGTCTAGACACATTCTTGCATGTTGTTGGTGATGATGGTTTTACACACCGTATCGTTTACGGTCACGATGATGATATAAGTAGTATTGATGACTTTATTGATCGCTTAAATGAACTAAGAGAAAGTCTTAAGCCAGAGTAATATTTTTGCTAGAAAAACAAAAACATATAGGTGGTTTGATGGCCGAAAAAGTCATCACTGGGTGCTGTCAAAACAGTCGGCAATCGCAGGAAGTCTTATACAGACATTTCTTCCCGATTATGCAGCGTATGGTGAGCAGATATACAAGAGATGAAGATCAATTGATTGACATTCTCAACAATGGGTTTTTAAAAGTTTTTAAAAATATCCAGAGTTATACTTACGCTGGATCATTTGAGGGATGGATTAGGAAAATCATGTTTCACAGTGTTAGCAATTATTTTAGAAGCAAAAAAACGGATGTCAAATTTTTAGTTTTTGAAGACAATCCAATGGTGAATGAGACTGCTTCTTCAAATCTATATTTTGATGACTTAATGGCTTTTGTCAAAGAATTGCCTGACAAACATCAACAAGTCTTTCACTTATATGCAATTGAAGGATTTAAACATAAAGAAATTGGCGCTCAATTAAACATCAGTGAAAATACAAGTAAGTGGTACCTCAGTGAGGCAAGAAAATTAATGCAAGAAAAAATAGGAAAACGATATGCATCAAGATAATGCAGACATAATTAATCGTGGATGGGAAGCCATGCACGATATTCTCGACAAAGAGATGCCAAAGGAAAAGAAACGCCGTAAAGGATTCTTTTTCTTATTAACTGGCCTTGGCAGTGTTGCCGTGGTCCTACTGGTTGCTTTTCTTTTAACGAGAGATTCTAATCATGGTGCTATTACTAAGCAAGAGCCAGCTATAGTCCAAACGTCTAGCACTGACGATACAACTGTACTGAACTCAAGTGCAAATGAGGCAGACAACCTACATTCTACAATAGAAACTAAAATTGAAGAGAAAGAACAAAGGCAAGAAGCAGGCACATCCTCTAACAAAATAAAAGCCACTCATACCGCAAACACAATAACAAAACCCACAACAATAGAGACATCAGATCAGTCAAGAGAGAAATTTGATAATGACTTATCTAATCTTAAAAACACCTCCCGTAAACAGAATACACTTTCTATCGATAGCGAGCCCATAAAAAAATCAAACCCAACCGAGAAGACAATAGTATTTAATCCTTTTCCCAAACTAACGCAGACGATAACGACTCAACAATCTAACACACCTTTACGGACTAATGAGCAAACCATTACAACGAGTAATCAAGGACTAAATAATAAAGCGACTACACAGTCTAATCCAAGGACAACTAACTCAGATGAAAACGACTCAATACGCAACAACTCAGACAATACAGTATCAACTCATACACAACAACAAGCAGTCGGGCTCCAAAATCAAGAAACAGACAAAGGCAATAATATAATACCCGATTTAGAACCAACAGAAAGACATGCTAATACAACGAATGTCGATAGCGAATTAATTTCAATTCCAACACTCGCATTATCAGAAGCCTTTTTGGAGACTGCAGTTATACCTGTAAAAATGAAATTCCCTTTTGTAATGGTTGTCAAGCCAGAAGCAGAAGAGAGTCGACTATTATTATCTGGTTTCACAATCGGGATTCAAGGTTCATACCTAACCAATGATTCTGGTTACGGCTTTGAAGGATCCGTCGGCTATGCCAAGCAACTCTCCCCTTCTTTTGCAATTGAATACAGATTAGGTTATGGTCAATTAAGCTTAGGTGCTCCAGCTAGTGATCCCGATGATTTATCAACTTTTGATGGAACGGACACAAACATGTCTCCACCTGCTGGTCCTGCAGGAGCTCCGCAAGGGGCACCACAAGATCCTGCAGAAAACATGGATATGGAATTCACACCTGAAGAAGAAACAATCATGTTTGATCCAGCGGAATTAGAGCAACTCTCTACAAGTCAACTCTCTAGATTGCATGTGTTGTCAAACGGTATCTATGCGCATTGGCATGTATCTAGAAAACTAGGCATTAGTCTTTCAAGCGGTTTAGATTATATCCATAATCCCTCCTTCCGAAGCTTATTCATTGTGGACAACACACAATTAGTCTCTGAACTCCCAGAAGCAGCAAGACTGCAAAGCCAAGTCGAAGAAGTCCAATTCTCCATAGCAAACGACTGGAAATTTAACACAGGTATTGATTTTGTGTTTCGGCTTAGTCCTGCGCTTTCGTTGTCTGTAGGTTATAAGCATTATTTATCTACTCTCGTGAATCAAGAGATTGAGAAAAATATTAATCAAGCGAGATTGGGTGTGCGATATAGATTTTAGATTCAGTATGATTAAATAGATATTTTTCCAACGACTCAAACTTTATTCAGATGCAAAGGATTATTTTCTTAATTACTGTTATATTAATTTCTTCTCTTTATTGTACTGCCCAGCAAGAAAAAAGCGTCGTCCTGGAAGGAAAATGCTTTAGACCAATTGATACAATTATACTATTGAAATCAACTGAAGATGAGAGATACGCTGGGGTTAAGATTGCAATTGATGCAGACAGTACATTTAAACATGAGATGCAAGTTCAAGTTGTTGAAGAATATTCTTTCGTTTTTCAGAGCGAATATTTAAATGGAATGTGGAAGCCAATACGATTTTACCCAGATGGAAAACTTATATCTTTTAAACTGTACCCACCAGAAGAATACGAAAGAAATACAATTACTGGTAGTCCATTGACAGAACAAAAAAAAGAATATAAATTAAAACGGTCTGCTAATTTTTCAGCAGACTTAGATTATTGGTATGACAAATTATATGCGCCCAATCAAGATCCTATGACTAAGACTAAGGCTCAACATAACATAGACTCTCTTACAAGGACTTCTTTTCGGTGGCAACAAGATTATTTTTCAAAAGACTCAAGCATTGTTGGTTACTATGAGTACTATGAAGCTCTTTTGATGTCAGACGACATTGACATTGATGATAATGATCTTAAAATGGCACACAAGTTTTGGATATCAAAATTTCCAAATCACCCATTGAGTGAAGAAGTAGAAAACCTGATGCATGCGTCAGATCAAGTAGTTGTTGGAGGATTATATGTTGATTTTGATTTAATTAAAAAAGAAGATAGCGGGATCAATGTTTCTGAAATGATCACTAAGAATGAATACACAATTATCGATCTTTGGGCTCCTTGGTGTGGCCCTTGCATCAAAAAAAGTAAAGCCTTAAAAGAGAATTATAATACACTAAAGACCATTGGGGTAAATGTTATAGCAGTCATTGGAGGAATCAACGATTATTCGTCTTATAAGAAAGCCAAAGAAAAATATAATTATCCTTGGGAAGTGTACTCCGAGGTCAATAATAAAAATAAAATCTGGAGTAAATATGGAATTCCATATGCAGGAGGAAGTCAATTTTTGTTGAATAAAAAAGGAGAAATATTAGCAATTAATGCAAACATTGATTCCATCATTGCA
>CALLFA010000002.1 GCA_937997635.1 uncultured Saprospiraceae bacterium
TGGATGTGCCCAGAAAAGGTTGACAAGTTTGAGTTTAAACTTTAAACCTATTTTTAAGTATGTCAAGAAAAAAACAAGCCCGCAAAATTAAAGAGACTAAAGTTTTTACAGAATCCGCTCGCAAAGCCATAGTCAAAGAACTTGAGAATGGCATGGTCAAAGCAGAAGCTTGCCGTAAATATTCTGTCAGTTACGGTACTTTGTACAACTGGTTAAATAAGTATTCGACTAAATTTCAAACTAAGCCTAAAATAATTGTGGAATCTAAAAAAGAAGCTGATTCTTACAAGGCTCTTCAAGATGAACTTAAACAAGCATATGAACTTCTTGGAAGAAGTCAGATGGAAGTCATGTTCTTACAACAACTGCTAGAACATGCTTCTGACGAGTTGAAAATTGACATTAAAAAAAATTTCGGCACCAATCCATTCAGTGGATTAAAAAACACAAAGAAGCGAAAATGAAGATGGATTGGATTTTTGATATAGCTGGAATTACTAGACAAGCTCATTCAAAATGGCTTAACAAGCCAGTTAAATCTATTGCCAAGTCTAGCCAAAAAGATGTCTTAAGATTAACTAAAGAAGTTAGAAAAAAACATCTGCCTGGATCTGGTGTTCGCAATATCTATAAGTTTATCCGTAATAATAAGGAATATGATGAACGCTTAATTGGTTGGTCTAAACATAGCTTTGAACGGTTGTGTTTGGATAACAGTCTCGGCATTGTTGCGAGGAGATATATCCCAAAAACCACTATTCATGGTAGGTTTAAGTTTGAAAATGAAATAGAAGGTCTTATCATTTTTGACACCAACAAAATTTGGGTCAGTGATATTTCCTATATTTTTGGAATTCTGGGCGACCTAATTGGTTATGCAACAAGTTTGATTGATATCTATAGTAGATACTTACTTGGCTTAGTTTTTTCAAGCACAATGAAAGCCGAAGATACAGTTATTCCTTTACTCAAACAGAGCTTTGCCATAAGAGCTAACGACACATTTACTGACACTTATTTTCATTCAGATGGAGGCAAACAGTTTATTTATGGGGAATTCATAAAAGCTCTAAGAGCAAGAAGAATTGAATCGTCTATGGCTAGAAGTTGTTATGAGAATCCATTCGCAGAATCGTTTAATGATATTTTGAAAAATCATATGCTGTGGGATTTGCAATTGACGAACTATCGCTCTTTGAAGAGACAAGAAAAATTTATCAAGTATGTTTATAATCATAACAAAACTCATAGCGGAATCAATGATTTGACTCCAGCTCAATATGAAATAAATCTAAAATCTATAAAGTCCAGCGAAAGAGTTGGTCTGAAAATTAAAGAAATTGATTAGTTTTAGTTGCGATGGCACAGCTTCTTTTATGAATGTTCACTCTTAGGCAACCACAGGGGACAGGCAGAAAAGAAGATGTATTGCTGAGCAACGTGTATTTTTTAACCAAGGGTTTAAACTCGAATTTTTGTCAACTTTTTCTGGGCGCGTCCATTGTTAGTTATAATGGTTAAAGACTATTTGATGAAGATGTGAATTTAGTTATATCTACTCCACGATAGAGCGGGGACTGTTGTTCTTGTGAATTGTTTAAAGTCTTCGACAAAAATGGTGAAACAAGTACAGCTTCATAGTTGAACAATGGACACACAAGTGGGATCCACAATCTCTATCAACTTTTCTGGCATGTCCACAACTAAAAGCTAAAAACTAACAACTAAAAAAACCACTTACAGCTAAAAACTTACAGCTAATAGCTAACAGCTAACAGCTAACAGCTAATAGCTAACAGCTAAAAGCTAACAGCTAAAAACCAACTAAATCCCCAACACATCCTGCATCGAAAACACCCCCTTTTTTCCTTTAAGCCATTCAGCAGCTATAACCGCTCCCATAGCAAATCCTTCTCTCGAGTGAGCTTCATGACTGATCGTAATGCAGTCAATCGCTGACGTATATTGAATCGTATGTGTACCAGGCACTTCTCCGTGTCGCTTTGAGATGATGGGTATTTTATCCGAATCAGTATTGGACTCATTTACCCATGATTTCTTTTGAGGAATATGTTGCATGATGTCTTCGGCTAGTGTAATCGCTGTACCACTTGGTGCATCCAGCTTGTGAATGTGGTGAATCTCTTCCATTGATACATTGTAGTCAGTATGTTCAGCCATGAAAGAGGCTAGCTTTTTATTGATGGCAAAAAAGACATTGACACCAACGCTAAAGTTCGATGCGTAAATAATCGAAGACTGATTTTGCACAAATCGATTACAAACGTCTTCGTATGCTTCTAACCAACCAGTTGTACCACTCACAGTTGCTATTTGCTTATCAGCTAGCGACAATAAATTCGTCTTTGCGACTTCTGGATTTGTGAATTCTATAGCGACATCAATTGTTTCCTTGGATAAGTCCTCTACAGATAGATTTGTGTCTCGATCTACAATTGCGCCAATGTGGTGACCACGCGACATAGCTATACGTTCGATTGTTTTACCCATTTTGCCATATCCGATGATTGCTATATTCATTGTCTGAATTTTGTAAAAAACATTTGAAAATCGACCAAAGATACTCCTTTCAGTTACTTTTGTGATATGAATGAAGCAAGCGAAAATCATTTATTACTCAAAGTACTTAATAAAGAAACAGTAGAAAGACCTCCAGTGTGGTTGATGAGACAAGCTGGTAGAATCTTGCCGCAATACCGCAAAATTAGAAATAGCCTTTCCGGATTTATTGAACTGGTGCAGACTCCAGAGTTGGCCGCAGAAGTCACCATTCAGCCTGTTGATGAA
The DNA here is from genome assembly GCA_937997635.1 of uncultured Saprospiraceae bacterium. Taxonomy (GTDB): domain Bacteria; phylum Bacteroidota; class Bacteroidia; order Chitinophagales; family Saprospiraceae; genus CALFUK01. Next base: position 2,809 of record CALLFA010000002.1, read on the forward strand.
CTAGGTGTCGATGCGGCGATTATCTTTTCTGATATCCTTGTTATCCCTGAGGCAATGGGTCTAGACTATGAGTTGATAGAAAAAAAAGGGCCATTTTTCCCAACTACGATTGGCTCTGCCAGTGATGTTGCTAAACTCTCGGAAGGAAAGACGGCTGCGGAGAAATTGCATTATGTTTTTGAAGCACTTGAAATCACCAAACGAGAATTGAACAATAGAGTGCCATTGATTGGTTTTTCTGGAGCACCTTGGACCTTGATGTCGTATATGATCGAAGGGCAGGGGAGTAAGACCTTTTCAAAGGCCAAAAAATTCTTATATCAGGAAGAGCAGGCAGCTCATGAATTATTGAGAAAATTAACAGAAACCATCATCGCCTATTTAAAACTGAAGATAGAGCATGGAGCGGATGTTGTCCAAGTCTTTGATTCTTGGGCTGGAGTACTGGATAAGCAGCTTTATGCAAGGTTTTGTTTACCATATTTAAAACAGATTGTCGATGAAGTTGATACTGCGCCAGTCATTGTGTTCTGTAGAGGAGCTTGGTATTCCTTGCAAGAAATTATTGATCTTGGTTCTGCTGGTGTAGGCTTGGATTGGAACACGCCTGCACATAGCGCAAGATCTATCAACCAATCAACTGTATTTCAAGGCAATATGGATCCTTGTCAACTATATGGAAAACCTACAGAGATCGAAGCTCGAGCAAAAGAGATAATAGCCGGTATGGGACAGAATCATATCATGAATTTGGGACATGGCGTTTATCCTGATACACCATTAGAAAATGTTAAACATTTTGTCAATACAGTCAAAGCTCATCGATATTGAACATGGATCATATGAATTGAGAATAAAGACCTTTTATCCAGAGATCAAATTGAGGCAGAGGACATTTGACTTCGTTCTTTTTTCCGTACCAAGTGCTTAAGAGACATGAATAACAGCGGACCAAAATTATTAAAGAAACGTTATATCCTTATAATTATAGAAAATCTAATGTAAATTTGATAGTATGCTTAACGTATAAACAAAAATAATCATGCGTAATTCAATCTTATTCATACTTTTCGCTTTCATGTCCATACATATTTCCGCACAGGATTCTGAATCCATCAATTGGTTGAGTTGGGAAGAAGCAACTTCAAAAATGGCAGAAGAACCAAAAAATATGTTCATCGACATGTACACAGATTGGTGTGGATGGTGCAAAAAGATGGATTCTTCGACCTTTAAGGATCCTCAAGTAGTAAAATACTTGAATGAAAATTATTACGCCGTCAAATTTAATGCTGAACAAAAAGAAACAATCACTTACCAAGGCTTTGAATTTAAATTTGTAAAATCTGGCAGAAGGGGTTATCACCAATTGGCTCATTCTATGTTAAACGGACGTATGGGTTACCCTGCATTCGTCTATTTCAATCAAGACATGGAAAGAATTATGATTTCTCCGGGATACAAGAAAGCCGAAGAAATTATGGGTGAACTTGAATTCGCGAAGGAAGACAAGTACAAAACCATGGATCTTAAGCAATACTTAAAAACGAGAGCATAGATCGTAAAGGCGTTTTCTAGAATTACATTTTTAACCAATACACAGCCGATAGGCAGGTAAATACAGTACGGTGTCAGCGAAATCTCTTTCAAGCTCGATTTTTCAAATTGTTGATAGTCAATATACACAGCTCAATGCCATAGATGATCTCGCTTATTTAGAATCAAAAGATTCACCAGACAAATGGTCTAGAAAAGAGATTTTAGGTCATTTGATTGATTCAGCATACAATAACCACAGAAGATTTAAAGTATCAGTAAACCAAGAGCACTTGGTGTTTGATGGCTATGACCAGGATAGTGAAGTCATTCGGCATAATTACCAACAGCGCGATTATACAGAACTGATTGATGGTTGGAAAGCAGCTAATATACAATTGGCTCACTTGGTTGCATCACTGTCGGACGCTCTACTAACCAAAGAAACCATACAGCACAACTTTTATCGCATTGGCTTTAATCAAATACCAAAAGGTGAACCTGCAACATTACAACATCTGATAGAGGACTATATCAATCATATGGAACATCATTTGGCGCAGATCGTTGGATAGGAAGGATCTAGGGCCTTTTCGAACTATGCTTAAACGGATAATGGTAGCAGCCGTACTGTGCGTAAACAACCAAACGAGCATTTCAAACAACCGAACATTGAGCTTTGCGAATGCTTGAAAAATTTAATCATCCTCCAACAACCCCAATTTTTTAGCTCTTTCTTCCCATTTCTTGCGAGCCAACTTCTGCATATCCTCTACATTATCAAATTCATCCATGATCTCTAATCCAAATAAGGTTTCGACAACATCTTCCATGGTGACTATGCCAGACATTCCACCAAATTCATCGACCACAAGCGCTATATGAGATTTTTTCTCGATAAGCTCTTCGTACAGTCTGATGAGGTTTTGAGTCTCTGTAACAATCTTGATGTCTCTTTTGATACTTGACAATGGACTATCTCCCTTATTATTGATGATCGCAGAGAGCAAATCATCCTTTAAAATGAAGCCTGAGATTTGGTCTTTGGAGTCGCTATGTACTGGAATCCTTGAAAATCGTAGGTTTTTATTTTCAGCGTAAAAAGCATTGATGCTTTGGCTTTCTTGTGCTGCTAAGACAACCGTTCTCGGCGTCATGATGTCTTTGGCTTCTAAATCTTTGAATTTCAACAAGTTCTCTAATATCCTAGATTCACCTGTTTCTAAGACACCTGTTTTAGATGCTACTTGACCCATGGCCATAAAGTCAGATCTACTCAGCACAGATTTACCCTTTTCTTTTTTGAGCATCTTGGTAATGATCTGGCT
>CALLFA010000003.1 GCA_937997635.1 uncultured Saprospiraceae bacterium
CAACATCTATAAAAGAAAACACATGGTACAACTTAAACGTAAAAACAGAAGGCAAAACAATGAAGTCAATGCAGGTTCAATGGCAGACATTGCCTTCTTACTTTTAGTCTTCTTTTTGGTAGCAACCACCATTGTAGAAGACAAAGGTATTTTAGTAAAACTACCGCCTTGGGATCCCAATCAAGAACCAATAGATGTCAATCAAGAACATGTGCTGACAGTTCTCATTAACCACGAAAACGGTATTTATGCTGAAGGAGAAGAAACAGATGTTACAGCAATAAGGAGCATCACAAAAACGTTTATCGAAACCAAATTAATGGCATTCCAGGATACAAAAAAGACGCCAGTGGTCTCCATTACAAACGATAAGCAGACTTCTTACAATACATACATTGGCGTCTATAATGAAATAAAGGCAGCGTACAATGAACTGTGGGATGAGCTATCACAAGAATTATACAATCAAGACTATTTATACTTATCTACTATTCAAAAAAGGAATGTCAAAAAGAAAATTCCCTTAGTCATATCAGAGGCAGAACAAAATGACTATGGAAGCTAAGCCACTACATTGGTCTTAGATTTTGTCCACCCAGTAATGAGCGCTGAAACAGCAAGTATTGTCATTGCAATCATGCAAGCATATACAATAAAATTTCCATCAATAGATAGTTGTTTGTTTTTGAGATAAATTCCAAAATAGGCCCAAATGATGACAAGTGTAAACCAGATGCTGTTATTCAAATATTGAAAAAGTAATGTCCCTAGAACACCGAGAGCTAGCCAGGCTATTGTCCAAGTTTGTTCTTCAAATCCCATAAAAGGAATATCTAGATTGATGAGCAAGACATTGAGCGCAGCTAATGTGGCAATACTGATCCAGGCGAAGTATACACTGAACGGAATCGTATAGATAAGACTCGCATTTTCAACCAAAGCTAGTTTGTATGAAATGTACATCAGCAATAACCACAAAATAAAAATACTTGCAAATGCAAATGATATGTAAAGCGATTGCCACAAGAATAACCAAACTATATTTAATAAACAGCTCGCGGAGAAAAGTACACCAATAGCTTTAACCTCATTAGACATAGCTTTTTGTTTTTTGATGTAATCATAGGCTTGGACAAAAATGAAAATTCCAAGTAATGCATAAATGATCGACCATATTCTAAACGTAAGATCAACTGGGGTGAGTAGAGTCGGATAAAGATCAGAAACATCGCCTGGCGACTTTCCAAATAAAGGTATTCTGACTGCTAGGATATTAACAATGATTAGAGTGATGTATGAGACAACATTAAGGTAAGGTAATGTCTTATTCATTAGGTTGAGTTGAATATGAGTGCATCTATTTTCTATCTGAATTTTGACTCAATATAATGATGATGAGAATGTCGATTGATTTCAAACTATAGATCGTGGCATTATAATACGCCTTTTGTCGGAAGTTCAACATTAAAACTCAATGGATAACTGACAATCTTAGCAGGATCTCTGTACAATACTTGATGAAGTTGAGCAAAATATCTATTTATGCAGTGATGATTTCATATCGAATCTTATTTTTTCTCGCTTGTATTGGATTAGTGACTCAACTGCATGGCCAATCAGAAAATGGAGATGAAACAAAACGAAAAAGTAATGTAGTTCTACCACTCATATTTTTCACTCCTGAAACAGATTGGGGTTTTGGAGCTGCTGGTATATCTACCTTTCGGTTCAAGGACTCCAACATCAATGATAGGCCTTCTCAAATACAGTTGGGTGGGGCATATACATTGAATAAGCAAGTGCTGTCATACCTTTCTTTTCAACTATTTACTCCCAATCAATCTTACTCTATTTTTGGTGAATTGGGCTACTACAGATTTACTTATCCATACTTTGGGATAGGCAATGATACAAATGCCGAAGATGAAGAGTTCTTCAGCGTTAATTTTCCTCGTGTTCGAATGAATGCACTTAAACGAGTAGGTAGAAACTGGTATGCTGGGCTGCGCTATTGGTGGGATGATTATCAGCTGTCAGAAACGGAAGCTGGTGGTTTATTGGAGCGACCTGAAGTGGAAGGCAATGAATCAAGTGTTATCTCAACATTGGGAGCAGTTGCTGTTTTTGATAATCGGGACCATTTGTTTTATCCGTCAACAGGATGGTATTTTGAAGCCTCTTTAAATTTTAGTGGTTCAGGTACTGGAGCTAGTCATCATTATCAGCGTCTTACCATAGATGCTGCAAAGTATTTTTCTTTAGGAAACAGCAATCACATATTGGCATTGAATGGCTTTGCAGATCTTACTTTTGGAGATGTCCCATTTCAGCAGTTGGCGTTTATAGGTGGTACGAAAAAGATGAGAGGATTTATAGAAGGACGGTTTCGGGATAAGAAATTGCTGATGTTCCAAGGTGAATACCGCTTTCCTCTATTTTGGATATTTAAAGGTGCGGCATTTGCAGGGACAGGACAAGTAGCTCCAGAATTTGAAGATTTTAATATAAATGAGCTTCATGCTTCCTATGGCTTGGGACTTCGAATCCAAATCAATAAGGAAGATAAAGTCCATGTGCGTATTGATTTCGGTTTTAATGAAGAAGGAGCATTTTTACCTTATCTCACTTTTAATGAAGCATTTTAGTAATTGCTCATACTGTATATTAACTTTGTGATGAAGTCATGAATTACAGTATCATCATACCGACATTGAACGAAGAAAAGTATCTTGATCGGACACTTGGTCGTTTGAATAGGATGTTGCAATTGGTAGATCATGAAATTATCGTTGTAGATGCAGGCAGTACAGATCGAACACTCGACATCGCAAATGCCTATGGAGTCAAAATTCTTCCTTCACTCAAAAAGTGCCGTGCTACACAGTTGAACTTGGGTGCGAAGCATGCTTCAGGTGATGTACTGTATTTTCTTCACGCCGATGTCCTTCCAAATGTAGATTGCATCAAGAAAATAGAACAGGCGATTACAAACGGTAAGTATGCTGGTTGTTTCAGTTATCAATTTGATAGTCCCAGATTGTTATTGAAAATAAATTCTAGAGCAACACGGACAGATTCATTACTCTGCGGTGGTGGCGATCAAACATTATTCATCAAAAGATCTCTTTTTGAAGAAATGGGTGGCTTCAATGAGAAATTTGTAATTATGGAAGATTTTGAGCTGACACAACGATTGCGTAAGAAAAATGCGTTCACGGTTATTCCACATGATGTTATTGTCTCCGCTCGCAAATATGATAAGAACTCTTACATACGTGTGCAACTTGCTAACCTCATTATATTTACAATGTTTAAAATGGGTATTGCTCCTAAGAAGATGGCGCATTATTATGGGGTGCTATTGAGGTAGTAATGATAGACTTTAATTCCAAAAGTAACATCTTTGGATAAACATCATCCACTATCACCAATCCCACAACGTCCCATCCCCCAATCTACTCACTGGCAAATACGCCCGTTTATATGGATACTCTTTAGCCTTTTGCTCATCAAAGTCTACACCCAGACCTGGCTTGTCAGATAATGTAAGATACCCATCTTCAAAAGCCAGCGGATGGCTAAACACAGCATTCATATCATCACCACCAAACCCAACAAACTCTTGTATCCCAAAATTAGGAGCCCATATATTCAGATGAGCATTGGCAGCATGACCAATGGGTGAAATGTCTGGTGGCCCATGAGGTGCCATCCGTACTTGATGTACAGCTGCAAAGTCTGCAACCTTTTTCATTGGAGTAATGCCTCCTGCATGAGTCGCAGCCATTCGTAAATATTCGATCCACTGATTTTCTATTAGTTCTTTTGTATCCCAAATGGAATTGAATGTTTCTCCAGCTGCTATCGGGATAGTAGTATGTTCACTAATGATTTTATAACTGGATTGATTTTCTGCTGGTACAGGATCTTCTAAAAATAGCAATTTATATGGCTCTAATTCTTTTGCGAATCCAGCAGCTTCTCTTGGCGTCAATCGATTATGCACATCATGCAACAGCTCAATACCAAAGCCAAATATATCTCTAGCTTCATCAAATAATTTCGGAATAAAGTTTACATACTTTGTCGTATCCCAAATTTGTTCAGGTGGCAAAGATCTACTGCTTTGTAATTCATAATAATCCTTTTTATCACCAAGGATGCCGTAAGTGCTTTCCATCCCAGGTACAGCACATTGAAGTCTGACTGCTTTATATCCTTTTTCTTTCAAAGATTGCAATTGACTCATTGTCTCCTGAATGTCTTTACCATTGGCATGGCCATATACTTTAATCTTATCTCGGCTTTTACCACCTAACAATTGATACACTGGTAAACTAGCCGCTTTACCTTTAATGTCCCATAACGCCATGTCAATACCTGCTATCGCTGCCATGGTCACTGGACCTCTTCGCCAATAACAGCCTTTATATAAGTATTGCCAAGTGTCTTCTATCTTGTGAGCATTTTTTCCAATAAGACAAGGTTTGATGTGTTCCTTTACATAAGCGACAACTGCCATTTCTCTACCATTCAATGTCGCATCTCCTAATCCATAAATACCTTCATCAGTTTCGATCTTTACAGTTACAAAATTCCGATTAGGACAATTTATAAATACACTGATATCCGTTATTTTCATGAATCAAATTGATGTTGAAAAAGCTTAATTAGTTGAAGATATTTTATTTTTTGCACTGCGTTTCAATAAAAAGCCAATAGTTAAAATAGTAAGTGCGCAAAGCATGAAAGTTAATCGCCCCCATATTGGATTTGGAATCGCAGTCATCACTAAAATTCCCATACTCATACAGATGACCATGGTCCCCAATTTATCTCTTTGCATACGATCAAATTCATCCTGTTTGTCATCGGCAATAACAGGCGTTTCCAGATTTTTGAAAAAGCGATCTGTCTCCTCTTTATTAGTATCTGATTTCTCATTGTAAAATAATGACGTACCACAGAAAAAGCCTGCTGTCAAAAACACATGTACCGCCAATGTCAAAATCAAATTCATATCAGTTGCCTCTCTTTTTGTAAACGGATCAATACCAATCATCTCAGCAAATATTTGTGGCGTCAAATATTCTTTTAATATCCAAGAAAAAAACAAACCCAATAATACAGTTGCCCAAGGTGCCCATTTTGGTGTTTTTTTGATAAACAACCCTGCAATCAACGGAATCAATAAGGGTACCTGTATCATTGCCGAAATAGACATCATCAAATCAAATAGGCTCAGTTCTTTTAATGACCGAAAATACAGAGCCATTGCAATAACTATAACGCCACTGATGAAACTTAGAATCATACTTAGCTTCAACAGATTTCTGTCCGTCATTTGTCGTCCTCTTTTTTCCAAATATGGTTGGTATATACTTCGGATAATGATGCCCGTATTTTTATTTAAAGCCGAATCCATGGAAGACATCGATGCTGCAAATAATCCAGCAAGTAATAGCCCGACTGTGCCAACAGGCATCGTGTTTCTTGTAAAAACCAGATAAATGGCATCAGCCGCTTTACTTCCCAATTCAGGATATGCCGATGCAGCATCTGGATAAAGTATAGCAGATGCCCATGGCGGTATAAACCAAATGATACTGCCAACGCCCATTAAAGCCATTGCCAACAAAGCAGCTTTACTAGCATTGATAGAATCTTTTGCTGTTAAGAAACGAAAGGAGTCATGAAGATTCATAATCGTAATCAACTGCTTGGCTAGAAAGAAGACGAAGGTTCCTATCAACAGCAAACCATAATTCATATTAGGCCCCATAACAAATCCAGATGGAAAGTTGTTGACCATTTCAACAGGACCTCCCACTTGGACTAATGCCACAATTGCACAAGCAACAGATATAACAGCAACAACGAGTGTTTGCATAAAGTCAGATGCCACAACTCCCCAAGCTCCAGAAAGCACAGAGACAAAGACTACGGTCAAACCTGTAATGATAATAGTGATACTGATATCTGCATCGAACACAGCACTGGCAAAGACGCCTAAAGCATTCAACCATATTCCTGCATTGATTAAAGTGAAAATGATTAAGGCCCAAGAAAAGAACAATTCATTGCTTGGTCCAAATCGTCCTTTGATTGCTTCTGTAGGCGTATCTACCCTTGTCTGCCTAAATCGCTTTGCGAAGTATAACCATCCACATAAATAAGAAAACGTGTTGGCGAGAAAAACCAAACAAACTGCAAAGCCGTCTGTAAACGCTTTACCTGCAGCACCAGTAAATGTCCAAGCAGAAAATTGCATCATGAAAGCAGTAGAGCCAACCATCCACCACAACATGCGACCACCACCTCGAAAGTAGTCGCTGGTAGACTTTTTTGCCATTGACTTAAATGTGAAGCCTATGCCTATGATCAACATAAAGTAACCACCAATGACCAAATACTCATAAATCATGGGATTGTTCATGATTAGCGTCCTTGTAGGTGACGTACATCAGTCCAACTGCCGTTAGTCCGGATGATGTCTATAAGTTGTTGATACAAACTTCCTTCCTTGAATGTCTGGTATGGGTCGAACTCTTCGCCCTTGATGTCTTTAACAAATTCTCTGACTAGATATTGCCAATTGCGTTCCGTATCTCCTTCGACCTTTGGTTGCTTGTCTTTAATGTGTTGCGGTAGGGGAGTCTCTTTCCAAGTTTTATCTTCTTTCCAAATATACAAAGGTCCTGATCCATAATGACCTTTGATGTAGATAGCGCCTTTCGTTCCATAGAACACAATGTGGTCTTCATTAAATCTAGGGTTCAATCCGCCGTGCTTGAATAATACAGAAACTGGTTTAGAAGCAAAAGAACTTTCCAAATGTGCCATCACGGTATAAGTCCATTCCACATTACTTTCTCCCCATTCTAAAGAAGGATCGTCTAGATCTTTCGGAATATGTTCTCTCCTCGTTTTGAAATTATGAACGCCCTTGACAATTGGTGCTTTTCCTAAGTCATCACGAACGTCACCTGCTATAGATAATATCGTTTCACCAATCACTGAAGTCACAATAGAAAGCTTATGTGTGAAATTATTATTCAATCTACCACCACCATCTTCTGCACGATGTGACCATCCAAATGGTATATCTTTTTCTAAATTGAAATGCGATATGCATTCCACTTCAGTAGGTTCGCCAATAGCACCGTTTGCGACAAGCTGTTTGGCGTAAATGATAAAAGGCATATAACGAAAGCTAGAAGCAAATGCCGTTTTTACGTTTGCCTTTGTGGCCAATTCATAGAGTGACAATGCTGAAGGACCATCAGTGGTTAATGGCTTATCGCAAAAGACATGACAGCCTTTTTCTATCGCTTGAATAATGGATGTATAATGTGCTCCACCTGGCGTCCCAATCGCTACAATGTCCGGCTCACATTCCTTTAATGCTTCTTGCCAATTCAACCCAGAATAAGGAATGGCTTTTTTATGCGCAACTTCTTTAACGACATGTTCTGTTCGACCAACAATGCCAACGACATCACACCCAACTGCTCGAAAGGCATCTGTATGACCTTGTCCAGCGAATCCAGTACCAGATACAAGGACTTTCAATTTTTTGCTCATAGTGTGACAAAAAAGTACGAAAATATTGTTGCAATGCAACTACACTGCAAAGCATTGTGTGCTGCCTAATGCTTAACTCAGCAAACTTTGCAATTTAGTTGCCACTCCCATATCACCATCAATCTTAATCTTTCCAGACATAACCGCTCCCATTGGATTTAATTCTCCAGACAATACTTTTTGAAAATCTTCTAATGTCAGGTTTAATGTGCAATCTGCTTGGTTATTATCGGCACTGACAACGTTAGCTTCACCTGTTCCGTCGATATAAATCTGCTTATCACCAAAATCAAATTTCAGACTGTTGCCTATAGCACGAGCTCCAGTAGCTTTGGTTTCTATATTGCTGTAAATAGACGAGAAATCTGATTTGTGTTCGCCATTACCGTTGGATGAGCTAGCAGGCACTTGTTTATTATTAGCAACATCATGACTAGATTCTGCTTTGGCATAAGACTTGGAATCGATGACCATTTTTGCAATTATCTCCCGCATGATTTCTGAAGACCCTCCACCAATGGTGCCGACTCTGACATCTCTGTACATTCTAGCCATTGGGTATTCTTCCATGAAGCCATAGCCGCCATAAAATTGCAGACATTGAGTGGCTACCTTTTCTGATAATTCTGTGACAAGCAGTTTTGCCATACTGCATAGCTTGACATCGTAAATGCCGTCTCCATACATTTTACAGCAATGGTAACTAAATGCTTTTGCTGCTTCTACTTCTGAAGCCAATTGTGCAATTCGATGTCTCAAGACTTGGAACTTATTGATTGATCTGCCAAATGCCTGACGCTCCGACATATACTGTAAAGACAATTCAATGGCACGTTCGCAACCTGATATGGCAGCTGGGACCGCACAAAGTCGTTCGAGTTGTAAGCCATTCATCAAGTAGAAAAAGCCTCTCCCTTCTTCACCAATTAGATTTTCTTTTGGGACTTTAACATTATCAAAACTTATCTCTGCAGTATCTGAACAATGCCATCCAAGTTTTTTTAATTTGCTTGTCGATACACCATCCATTTTTTGTTCAATGACAAGCAAACTGACACCAGCTGAACCAGCATTAGGATCTGTCTTTACCACTGTGATGATGAAATCTCCATAAACGCCATTTGTGATAAATGTCTTTGAGCCATTAACCAAGTAGTGGTCTCCTTTGTCCTCTGCACGTGTTTGTATGTTTTGCGCATCTGATCCTGCACCTGGTTCTGAAATCCCTATCGAACAAAGTAAATCTCCAGAAATGATGCCAGGCAAATATTTTTTCTTTAATTCATCTGAACCGTACTTGAGCACGTAGGGTCCAGCCATATATTGAGTGACTTGTTGGGTGATTGCAAAACCTCCTGATCCAGATCTTCCCAATTCTTCATTAAAGACAACATCGTAAAAGAAATCTAGATTTGATCCTCCATATTCTTCTGGATAACTTAAACCCAGGAATCCCATGTCTCCCATTTTTTTCCAGATGTCGCGAGGTGTACGTCGGTCTTCTTCCCACTTGTCTATATGTGGAAATGCTTCTTTTTCCAAGAAAGTTCTGAAGCTTTGACGAAACATTTCGTGTTCTTCAGTGAAGTGTTGTGTATACATTTAATTAGGTTTTATCTTTTTAAATTATGTATGTCTTGATTGTTTATTATAATTAGGCTTTCATGCCTCCGTCGACACGTATCTCTTGTCCATTGACAAATGAACTACTGTCATCACATAGCCAAGCAATCACTTCTGCAACCTCTTCAGGCTGTCCGAAGCGTTTCATGGGTATGGATGCTTTCATCATTTCCATGATTGGTGCATTGTGATCAGCAAATGCTTTACCCATAGGCGTGTCAATCACTGTTGGGCATACCGCATTAACGCGAATGTTGTATTTGCCGTATTCTGCTGCCGCTGTTTTTGTTAAGCCTATGACAGCATGTTTGCTAGCCGCATAGGCAGACATCAAAGGTGCTGCTCCAATACCTGCAATAGAAGAAACATTCACCATAGTGCCACCAGTTGGTTGAGACTTCATTATTTGTAAAGCTGCTTTCATGCAATACCAAACACCAGTTTGATTAATGGCAATGACTTTATCGTAGGTCTCATTACTGTATTCATGAGTGAAAGCGGCATCGCCACCGACACCAGCATTATTGATCACCGCGTGGATCTCACCATAATTAGCAGCGGTAGATTGAAATAACTGTTGTACTTGCGTTTGATCAGACACGTCACATCTTTGCATGACTGCTTGTCCACCAGCTTCTTTTATCATGTCATGGGTCTCTTTCATCCCCTCATCGTAACGGTCTGAGACAACTACTCTAAATCCGTTTTGCGCTAAAAGCATCGATGTTGATCGTCCGATACCAGAACCCGCCCCTGTAACTATTGCTACTTTATGACTCATATTTTCCTCTATTTGATTTTAATGATTGTATGATTCTTTTTCTTGTTTCATGTGGATGAATGACATCATCAATTTCAAATGATGTAGCCATACTTAGTGCTTTACCTCTCTCATAGGCAAGTCCGACCATTTGGTCATAAAATTCTTTTCTTGCTTTTGAATCTTTGACAGCTTCTAGCTCTTTTCTAAATCCAAGTTTGACAGCACCTTCTAATCCCATCGCACCGAATTCCCCCGAAGGCCATGCTAACATCACATTCGGTATATGCATACTGCCACCAACCATCGCCATTGCACCAAGACCATAAGCTCTCCTAGTGACTATGCCAATTAATGGTACTTCCAATTTTGCAGAAGCCACAAACAGTCGAGCGGCGTGTTTGACATTGCCAGTTTTTTCCGATTCAGGACCAACCATAATGCCAGGTGTATCAACAAGAGAAATGATTGGCAATCGATGTGTATTCACCAATGCTAAAAATTCTTTCATTTTGATTGCTGCATGGTGTGTAATGGCTCCTGCATCAACGGATGGATCATTCGCAATAACAGCTATTGGTATCCCTTCTATTCGTGCAAGTGAGGTGACAATTCCACTGCCATACCATTGACGTAATTCCAGTACTGAGCCTGTATCAAAAAGGGTAGTGATCACTTCTCTGACATCATATACTCGTTTTCTGTTGGTTGGAATGATGGAATCCAACATTGATTGATCTGGCGATTCCCATTGGTTCGATTTGCCCTGAAAATAGCTTAAGTACTGTTTAGCTATTTGTGCTGCCTCTGTTTCATCTTCTACCAAGATATCTATGACACCATTTGATAAATGAATATCGTAAGGACCGACTTCTTTAGGTCCTACACTACCTAGTCCTCCACCTTCAATCATGGCAGGACCTCCCATACCCAAAGAAATAGATTTAGTCGCAATAATGATTTCTGAACTTCCAGCCAATGCGGCATTACCTGCAAAACAATAACCGTTTACAATCGATATTAAAGGCACTTTTCCATTAAGAGCAGCAAACTGATAAAAAGTAGAAATGTGTAACCCAGCAATTGTTTGTTGGTCGACGTCACCTGGTCTTCCACCACCTCCTTCTGCATATAAAATAGTTGGAAGATGATTTCTGTGCGCAATTTCTAAGACTCTATCCATTTTCAAATGGTTCATTGTCCCTTGTGTACCGGCTAGTACAGAATAGTCATAAATCAAAATTGCACACTCCGTATTGTTTTCAAATTCACCAGCATTAACAGTTGCTGTACCGGCGATCAAACCATCAGCAGGCGTTTCTTTAATCAGATCTTCTTTGGATCGCCTGCTTAATTGGGCTGCAATGATAAACCCTCCATATTCCTGAAAGGAATCTTCATCCACCAATAAAGCTAAATTTTCTCTGGCAGTATTATATCCTTTTTTTCTTCGTTTTTCAGTTGCTTTATCTCTGTTTTTATCAACTAAGAATTCGCGTCTGTCATTGAGTTCTTGTGCGTTATTTTGACCTAGATTGTGTTCATTACTGTCAGCACTTTCTGATGATAGTTCTGATTCTGAAATCACATCAAAACTCAACAAGGGATCGTCTTTTTTAATGACATCACCATTTGTTTTGTAGATTGATTTGATCAGAATATTATCTGGAGCAGTGATGGCATTTTCCATTTTCATGGCTTCGATGATGACAATATCTTCACCTTTACGAATCGTATCACCTTCTTCACACACCATGTTGAATACGATGCCTGGTAATGGTGATTTAATAATTGTTACTGCCATTTATACTTAAACTTCTATGCTTACTGGTATCGCGTTAATGACCGAAACGCCACTTAATTCATCTACCAATTGATCGTCTGCCAAATCATTAAAACTAACCCCAGCTTTAGCAGATGCTGTTTGTAACCGAATACCTTCTCTATTGTGTCCCCAGCCATGAGGAATACTGATTGTGCCTTTCATAATTTCATCAGACACCTCAGCTGGTATTTCAACCACATTAATTCTTGATCGTATTTTAATATGGTCTCCATCATTTATGTTGTATGTCTCTGCGTCTTCAGGATGGACAAGTGCAGTACATGTATTAGGGCCTTTGGTCATTCGATGTAAGTTGTGCATCCATGAATTATTACTTCGCAAATTACGTCTGCCTATTAATAAGAATTCATGATCTTCTTCAACTTGACTGTTGACTAATCTTTCTACAGCTTTTTGATATATGTCTGGGTAAATATTTAGTTTACCATCTGGTGTTATCAATCGCTTTGGCAATTGAGGTTCAAGGGCACCCAAGTCTAAGCCGTGTGGGTGCTTTTTCAGTTCCTCTAAACTCAATTTATGTGGCCCAAATTCTAATAAGAATCCGAGCTTTTGCTCTAATGTGAATGTCGGCTTATCCGATTTTTCTTCCCCAGTTTTTTCTAATCTGTATTCTTCAACTTCCTTTTTTAGTCTGCTGAAAATTTCCCAATCATAGAGAGCTCCCTCAGATTTATCTACAGCAGCATCACTGTAATTAGCTGTGTTGTGTATAGCCAAATTATGAAAGCCGATCGGGTAGTGTGGTGTTTCCAATCCTGTAGCTGGAGGCAAGATCACATCGGCATGCCTTGTAGTTTCGTTCAGGTAGATGTCTATAGAAACCATAAAGTCTAAAGACTCAAATGCATCATCCAATTTACGTCCATTGGGCACACTGAGCACTGGGTTTCCACAAGAAGTAATCAAAGCCCTTATCTGTCCTTCTCCTGGCTCAAGTATGTCTTCGGCTAATGTGGAAGAAGGTAATTCGCCTCCATATTCTGGAAGATTACGTACCCGACTATGCCAACGACCAAATCTTGGTACGGGACTTTTCTTCGAGCTCACATTGACAGCAGGATTAGTAAACATAGCTCCACCTTCTGTGTCAAAATTACCAGTGAGTATATTCAAGGTATTGATTGCCCAATGGCATAATCCACCGAATTTATTTGCTGATATACCAAGTCTTCCATATAAGACAGCTCGGTTTGCATTGCAATAATCAGTATAAAATTGACTTAGTTTTTCTTTAGAAATTTTAGTTCGAGAAGCAACTATATCGAGATCAAATGAATCAACTGCCTGTCCAATGGCTTCAATTTTGTATTCATCTATCGCATCAGCCAAATGGCCTAATTGGATGTTATCATTTTGATACACAAAATTCATCAAGCCCATCAATAACCAAATGTCAGTCCCTGGTTTGATGAAAATGTGCTCGTCTGCCTTTTCAGATGTTTCTGTAAAACGTGGATCAATAACGACAATGCGACCTTCCCTTTCTTGAATGTCTCTAATCCTGCCTCTGATATCTGGTGCAGTCATCATGCTGCCATTTGAGACCATCGGATTGCCGCCAATGATGACCCAAAAATCAGTTCGGTTGATGTCAGGTACTGGGACGAATAAGCCATTCCCAAACATGGTTTCTGCGGCAAGGTGATGACCAAGTTGATCCACAGAAGTGGCAGAATATCTGTTTTTTGTTTTAATGGATCTGACAAAATCAGGTGAAAATAAAGACGTTCCCAAATTATGCACACTTGGATTTCCCTGATAGACGGCAACAGCATCTTTACCGTGTGTGATTTGCACATCAACTATTGAACGAGCTGCATAAGCAATTGCTTCTTCCCATGTCGTCTCATGCCACTGACCATTTCTTTTAATCAGTGGGTTTTTGAGTCTGTCAGGATCTTCATGTAGATCTTTAAGGCCTACTGCTTTGGGGCAAATGTGACCACGGCTAAACGTATCTTCCTCATCACCTCGTATTGAAATGACTTTATTGTCTTCTACTTTAATCTCCAATCCGCAGATCGCTTCGCACAGATTACAGGTTCTATATTTGGTTTCTATTGGCATGATTCAGTCTGCTATTTCTTTACATGAAAAAATATTCCTTAAGCGCCAGTCCAATTGGGCTTTCTTTTTTCTCTAAACGCTGTTAAGCCTTCTTGTCCATCAGTACTTGCAATTGTTTGTTGGAGCATATCATAAAGATACGCATGTTGTGCTCCTGATGGACGAATATGTCTATATGCCTTCAATCCATTTCGTATTGCTGAAGGGCTGTTTAGTTTTAATTCGTCGCAAATGTCGGTGGTTCGTTTTTCAATGTTTATGGCCTCACACACTTCTGTCACTAAGCCAAATGTGGCGGCTTCTTCGACCGGTAAATTATACCCTCTGATACACCAGTCTATCACTTTTCGCTCAGGCATTACTTGCAGCAATGCTTGCATGACTTGGAAAGGGTAGAGACCTCTCTTTACTTCTGGCAAACCAAACTTTACATCATCTTGAGCGAGTACAATTGTCGCTCCAGCTAAAAAGAAAAAGCCACCAGCATACACATCGCCAGTGACAACAGCAATGGTAGGCTTGTGTATATTGTTAAACAATTCACCAATTAATATATCTTCTGTGGGCTTTGGTATTGTAGAATTATTCTCTTCGATAATACCTGCCATTGCCTTCAGGTCAGCTCCAGCACAAAACACATTGCCTTTTGCTTTAAATACAATCATCCAGATAGCTGGAGTCTCATATGCATACTGCATAGCAAATGCAATCTCATTTACCAATTGCGGATGGAGCGCATTCTTTTTTCTTTCTCTGTTTAATGTAAGCGTCAGTACATGATCAGCCTCTTCTACTAACAGATAAGCAAAGGTTTCTGATTTGATTGATTCGACTTGTTGCTTTGTGTATATATTCATTGGCTTTTATAACTCAAATTGTGATCATATTTTCTAAATTAATTGCAAAAGGTTCACCCAAATTTTCGATATAGTCCTGACCAAAAAACTTTCTAAAGTTATTGAGCCCTTTCTTCGTCAAGTGGGGCAGAAGCATACTCCAAATCAATTTCTCTCCGTCTGCGGTTTTCTTTTCACCACGGATGACTTGTTGCGGTAACCAAAAGAAAGTGGTCATCCAAGTCACCATAGCAAGATGGTTATATAATCCCGGAAATGCCTCTTCTTTCATATTACCCAATTGTATAGAAAAGGCAATTATACTTTTGCTATACTCAATCGACTGATCTGTCATTTTCTTAAATTGACTCCTAATCATCGGATGTGTGAGTACATGATGATCCATGAATATGAATGCGTACTCTTGCTGGTAATGATAAAAAAGTTGTACTTCATTATGTAAGTTTTTAAATGAAGGTACTCGTAATGATTCTTGCCTTTTCCTTTCTAATTTATCCCAAACTTCATCTGCAATTGTCAGCAACAATTGATCTTTATCTTTAAAGTGGTAAGTAAGATTACCACGGCTCATGTTCAGGCTGTTGGCAATCTCAAATAGGCTCACTGCACCAAACCCATTTTTGTTGAATAGCTCGATGGCTTTTGCAATGATTTTATCTTTGGTGTTTTGCACGATCTAAAGTTACAAATAATAAGTTAATTAGTCAGAAGTGACTAGAGATAGGGTATTACTCCACTATAAGCTTACGCCCCTACAGGGCTGCGGTACAACTACACATCATACCAATGGCGTTGCCATTGGCTATATGCTTTTCGCCCTTTCAGGGCTAACACATTTTACAAGAAGTTTATCTCCTTAATAATTCCAAGATTAAAATTGATCGTTCATGTTTCGTCTTAATTCAATTTACTAAATTAAATTGTGCAAAAGCCCTGAAAGGGCGCTAGACTATAGCCAAGGGTGCAACCCTTGGTAAAAAAGAGCTATTTTATATCATAAGCCCTGAAAGGGCATAAGCAAAAAACCTATGAGTAGTTCAAGGGTGTCTTTAGCTACTGTTAATGACTAAAAATTTTTCGATAAGCTCTTCCAAACACACCAACATCCAACTAACATTCATCTACTAAATAAAACACATGATTAAGCACACAGTATTTATATTAAGTTGCGCATTTCTGGTCTGCTGTCAACATAACTCAATGGATAATTATGGAGATTTAGGAAAGCATTTTGGTGCCGAAGATGCTTTAATATATGAAGAAGCTGAAATCGAGCCACCGAGATCTGCAGAACCACCACTTCCTGAAGATATGATAGAAAAGGGAAGTAAAATAATCAAGAGAGGCAACATGAAATTTGAAGTTAAAGAGTTAGATGTAGCCAAATATAAAATTGATTTGGTGCTTGAAAATTGCCGTGGATATTATGAAAATGAACACTACAGTTCTTTTGGTGATAGAACTACATATTCGCTCCAGCTAAGAATTCCTAATTCAAAATTCGATTCGTTAATCCATGTAATTGAAAAGGGTGTCGGACAGTTAGTATCAAAAAATATCACAGCTGATGATGTCACCGAAGAATATACAGATTTGAACATAAGGCTTAACAACAATTTGGCATATCTTAAACAGTATAAAATCATTCTTCAAAAGGCAAAATCTGTGAAAGAAATCCTTGAAGTCCAAGAGAAAATCAGAAGAATAGAAGAAGAAATTGAAAGTAAAAAAGGTCGAATAAATTATTTGGATGATAAGGTTAAGTATTCAACTCTTAACCTAGAAATATCTGAGTTAATCATCTCAGAAATTGCAGGCGCACCAACTTTTACTAGACGATTGTTGAATGCATTTAACAATGGTGCATACGGTTTTTTGAGTTTGATTGTTGGTTTAGTATCTCTATGGCCGCTGTTGATTTTAACCTTTCTATTGGTTATAGCAAGAAAACCAATACTAAGAAAAATTGGATTGATATCTGCATTGCCAGTCAAGTGATGAATAGTGTTGCTTTAACAGTGTGCGAATTGATAATCCAAATTCTAGCAAAGCAGCCTGTCTGCATTTCTACGGGCAAGACACCTGCAAGAGCGCAAAGCCCGTCGCTGTAGGCGTCCGCCTCAGCAAAGAAGGAGAAAGCAAAGACGCCTACCCGCATTCTCTTGATGCGAGACGCCTTTAGTAATCGAGCCACTAGCACAAAAAAAAGGCATCCAGTTTCCTGAATGCCTTTCACAAAAAAATATTTCTTGTATAATCTTAATCGTCTAAATGATAGCACACTTTGAACATAATTGCTGCTAAAGCGCCACCGGCTAAACAAGCAACTGCAAATACCCAAATGTTTGACCATGAAGTCATACCTGCAACAGACACACCTAAACCAACAGCTGGATTAAATGCACCACCAGAGATATCTCCTAGACCATAGGCCATTGCTGTTACAGTGAACCCAATTGCCAATCCATAGAATGAATTTCCTTCATTGGATTTAGTAGTCGCAGTATTCAATACTACCCATACTAAAGCGAATGTACCAAGCAGTTCAGCTACAAATGCAGCAGGAATAGAAGCGGCATCACCGCCAGAACCAAACGCTGCAGCAGCCTCATGGCTAATGCCTAAAACAGAAGTAGCAACAAGAGCAGCAAGTGCACCACCTGCTAATTGAGCAATGATGTAAGGCACAAAATCAGCAGCTGACATAGCTCCTCTGATTAAGACACCTAAGGAAACGGCAGGGTTAAAGTGACCACCTGAAATGTGTCCCCCAGCGTAAATCATGACCATTAAAGACGCACCGATAGCGAGTCCATCCATAGCACCTCCATTAGCAACTGCCACTACGACAGTGAGCACTAAGAAGAATGTGCCGATAAATTCAACAATATATTTTCCCATAATGTTAATTAGTTAGTTTTTAAATAAGCGTTTAAATATATGAAAATAATCTATATGTAATAGATTTTAACTCAATTATTCACATTTTGTCTTAACACCACCTTAAGACGAGTTAACAGAGCTTCGGTAACTTATTCTACCCAACAAATGTAAATATTGAAAAAAACTGGTTGTTGAATGAATGATTTCTAAGAATATGACTATTAAGTAAATGATTTGCTGAAACGAGCTTGAAACCATATATAAGTGTTGCGGAAATATATTTGGTAGGGTATATGGTCTTTTGTTTGAAATGCACTGATGAGATCTCCTAACGGGGAGACCATATTCATTTGAAATTATCCAAGTCTAGGTTGTCCTGAGAAGACTAAATACTAGCTTAGACATACATGTCAACGTTTACATGCATGATATCTAATGGATCAGACTATTTCTCAATAATACCTTCAAAAATCCAGTTCGCAAGTGCTTGTCGATTTTCTTTCAACAACAATCTAGCGTGGTCTTCCGTATTTTGGATATTGGCTAATTCGATATAGACAGCTGTGGGTAGCGTATTTCTCAGCATAAATAAACCTCTATCTCTGACAAATCCTTTGTAGCCCCTGTTTTTCTGATATTTCTCGTATTTAGTCTTGAATGTCTGCTGTAGATTTTTAGCCAATGCTAATCCACTTTTGCTGGCTTTATAATGATAGAAATACACATCTTGTCTCTTGTTTTTTGATTGAGAGTCAACATGTATCATCACTGCTTTTTGAGATTTGTACCCTTTTCTTTTATAGGAATGATAAAGATCATTGATCACCTTTGTCCTATCGGCTAACCTCGCCAATTGATTTCTCGACATGCGAATGCCACCTTTATACTTTTCGTTACTGTCACACTTTAGTATTCTATCGTCTCTGATGCCATCGTCATCTTGTACAATAATTTCGACTTGAGCACCATGCTGCATCAAGTTTCTTGCAATTCTTAAGACAACATCGTAGGCATATTCATCTTCACATATTCTAGAAGAATAGCCTTTATAACTGGAACCTGGATCAGGACCACCGTGACCACTTACTAAATAAAAGACTTGATTTTTCAGACTGTTGTCTACGATTTCTACAGTGTTGTATTTCTTTCCAAAAATGGATTCTGTTTTTGTTTTAGCGACGGTCTCTGTCTTCTCTTCTTTTACAGGTGTTTTTTTAATCACCTCACTTGATGTGAATTCTTCAGGGACGATTCCATCATCAGCACAATGTATTTCGTGATAGGGTACCCACAATAGTTTTGATTCGAGGTAATGGGTTTTTCGTATGTCGAGCTCTTTCAGTGTTTCATTATATTCCTTAATTCTTACTGCTTTTTCCCAATTGTCCTCCCCAATTGTCGAACGAATGCTTTGTCCATTATACTTATATATGAAAACAGGCAGGATATAATCAACACCTTGCTTAAGGAAATCAGAGGATTTTAGTTTATTCATCTTGTAAAAGGCCTGTATATTACAAGAGTGTTCTGCCAGCTTATATCTGCGCAATAAAGAAAAAACGCCATCTCCAGCTAAAGCTTCGACTTTGTGATGAGTTGCAGGTTTATCACTCGGATCTATTGGAGTGTGTAAAACTAGAAGTAAGTTTGCAAGAATAATCAGACTTGAAACCATTTTGAATCGATTTTGGTCTTCAAATATACATTAAAAATTATTATAATATATAATACAATTAAAACCAATTAGTTAAAATAATTGAATCCAGCTAAGCAAATATTACATCTCCTACAGCATCAATTCAAATTAGAAAGTAAAAGTCCTCATGTCTTGGCGGCTAATGTATTATACGTTGTCACCATCATTTTTATTATTTATCGGATATTCAATGAAATATCACCTCCAGCTTGGGTTGCCGTCTTTTGGATAGTCTTTATGTTCACCACCATCAACGTAACCATACATAGTTATTCCAAAGAGCAAGGCAAATCAATCTTGTTTTACTACTCCATCATGCATCCTTTAGCGCTGTACATTTCAAGAACCATTTTCAACTTTATTGTTATCTGTATCTCCACTTTAGTTGTTTATCTTTTTATGACTATATTCTTGGAGAGCCCTGTTACAGAACACAATATGCTGCTGTCCACAGTTGCCTTATCTAGTCTTGCGGTATCCATTATTTTTAGTTTTACCTCTGCGATTGCTGTGCATACACAGATAAAGCACACAATGATGACACTGCTTAGCCTACCATTAATCATTCCTGTTGTTCTCATTGCCGTCAAATTGAGTCTTGTCTCAGTAGGGACCCTAATTGATGACGGGAGCGCAACAGACTACAATATTTTAATTGGGATAAACCTTATAATGTTGGGAATTGGCAGTTTTTTATTCCCATATTTGTGGAGATCATAAAAGTACTGCATGAGTTGGTGGAAACTCCTTGGTGTTTTACTCTTGACCTACGTGATAATCGCAGGTTTTACGGTACCCCTTAAACCTGGAATCGCATTAGTGTCTCCTCAATCAACGGCTTCAAATTCGACGCTTAAGTTATCAATTGAAGGATATAATACCCATTTCGAATCAGGTAAACAATCTTTGGAGGCATGGCTTAGATTGGATTCCATTCATGGTGTGCAGGCAAGTACAATCACTGTCAAAAACGAAAATCTTATTGAAGCGACCTTTGCTGTTGGTTCAATTGAAAATGAATTCGCAGATGCCACTCTCTATGTCAATAATAATATTGATAAAACCGCATTCTTACCTTCCGCTATTCGCATTACCAAAAATGGCGATGAATCAAACTTTTCTAAACAGCTGATTCCTTTTGATCGTCTGAGTAGTAAACCAGGGTTTTTATTCCCCTACAGGGAAATCCTCAATGAAACCATTAGAAATACATTTTTCCATGTCGCCCTCTGGATGGCAATGTTTGCCTTACTCATTGTAGGACTTTACAATGGTTTCCAATATTTGCGGACCAAAGATATTATATACGATTCTCGCGCTTCGTCTTTCAATATGATTGCCATCGTGTATGGCTTGTTGGGTTTGGCAACTGGCTCAATTTGGGCTAGATATACTTGGGGCACTTGGTGGACTACTGACATAAAATTAAACATGGCAGCGATATCGATGCTGATATACGTAGCTTATGCAATACTCCGCGCATCCGTGGATGATATAGACAAAAGAGCAAGGTTGTCTGCACTTTATTCATTGTTTGCATTTGCAGCTATGATTCCTTTATTATTTGTCTTTCCACGAATGGCTAATGTCATCAGTTTGCATCCTGGTAATGGTGGTAATCCTGCGCTTGGAGGTGAGGACATGGATAATACCTTGCGAATGGTCTTTTATCCTGCAGTTATTGGTCTGTTTTTATTTGGCAGATGGATTGCAACCATTCGAACTAGAATAGAAACCTTGTTCTACAAAAAATCTCAATTGGAATGAAAAAAAGCTTTTTACTAATACTGACGTTAATCATTCCTATACTGTTGATGGCGCAAGCTTCACAGGATTTTTTAAGAAGTACTGGGAAAATATATTCAGTAGTAGCTGCATTAGTCATTATGTTTTTAGGAATTGTCTTTTATGTGTGGCGATTGGATAAAAAAGTCAAACAAATGGAAGATGATTGGGATGATTAATTGCGTTTGTTATCGAATAGACCCTAACAAAATATAAACACATGAAAAAATTGAATGAACCGAGTTTTTATGAAGGAGTGATGCTCAACTTTGATAATGCTGCTGGTTTGACATCGCATCCCAAAGGTTTGCTTGATCAGATTAGGGAATGTAATTCTGTTTATCAAATGAGATTTCCTGTAAAAATGGGAAATCAATACGAAGTGATTGAAGCCTATCGAGTGCAACATTCACATCACAGATCCCCAACTAAAGGTGGCATTCGTTTTTCTGAGCATGCGAGTCAAGAGGAAGTTATGGCACTTGCAGCATTGATGACTTTCAAATGTGCACTTGTTGATGTACCCTTTGGTGGAGCAAAAGGAGGTGTTAAGATCAATCATAAAAAATACAACAGGGACCAACTCGAAAGAATAACGCGACGATACACAGTAGAGCTTATACGTAAAGGATTTATTGGACCAAGTGTTGATGTCCCAGCACCAGATTACGGAACAGGTTCAAGAGAAATGGCTTGGATTCTTGATACGTACCGAACATTTGCCAACGAAGAGATAGATGCTGTTGGTTGTGTCACTGGCAAGCCTGTCAATCAAAATGGTATTAGAGGCAGAACTGAAGCAACAGGAAGAGGGGTTTATTATGGGATGAGAGAATTGTTGCAGCAAGAAAAAGA
>CALLFA010000004.1 GCA_937997635.1 uncultured Saprospiraceae bacterium
AGAAAGAACTACAAACAGGCCGATTATAGAGGTCAGAAAAATTTACCATCGTGGTCAATGGAGAATTGCATTCTACCATGAGTATAGTAGAGAGATACGACAAAAGCTAAAGGCGCTCGATAGTGCAAACTATAGTAAAACGCACACATGTATATACATACCTTATACAAATGAATCATATGCTGCCTTTAAAAATCTCGGATTTGACTATGTGATTATCAAGTCAACAGATAGTGAACGTAGAACCAGGCAATCTCCTCAGACGTCTGACATATCTACCACTCCCCTACCCGATCCAATAAATGAGGGAGGAAAGTTGGAAGCGGGCATACAATCTACCGGATTGGAATCTATCACTTGGCAAGGCAATCAATTTTTTATCCGAATGCAATACTCTAAGTCTGAAACGGCTTTCATCAAGGGGTTGTATGGCAGTCATTGGAATCCAAAGCAACGGCTGTGGATCTGTAAGGGGACTACGCGAAACTTGAAGTCGCTACAAGAGCGGTACGCTTACTGGGATGAGTCGAGCTATACATTACTCATGGCCAAAGCTGAAGCCTACATTAAACGTGCTCGTGTGGTCATCCGGGCAATACCTAAAGATTTATCAAAGCTGGAGGTGACTATCTTACATGCGTCTAAGGCGGTGGCATTGATAAAAACATTCCCTTTGCGGAAATATAATGAGGCTACAAAAACGTGGGTAATCCCGAGAGACAAAGCATTGGTAGATCGCTTAGTCCAACTTTGCGAATCTAAACATTATGAAGTACATGAACTGATGACTTGGGAGGCAAAAACACCTACGCATAAAAGTCGCAATGGTGAAAAATGGTTGAAGTCTGTATTGACCGGTGTCCCACCGAATCAACTAACGATCATGCAAGCGTATGCAAAAGTCTTTATCCGTGAGAATTACAGTTATGCGACGATGAAGCAGTATTGCTCGTGCATGCGTCGGTACATGTATCATCTAAAAGATCTGGATACGCTCAACGACCAGTCTCGTGCGGATATCGAAGCATACTTAAACAGTATGGTCGTAAAGAAAATCAGTAATAGTGAACTGAATCGACACATCAGTGCCTTGAAATTTTATTATGAGAAAGTGGCTGGATGGTCGCAACTGCGCCTGAATCAAATCAAACGTCCGAGACAGCCAAAAAATCTACCTTATATACTGAGTCTCGGAGAAGTCAAGAGATTATTTGCCGAAGTATCCAATATTAAACATCGATGTATGCTATTGCTCACATATGGCTGTGGTCTCCGCTCTGGTGAGGTCTTAGCTCTGCGTGTGGCTGATGTCATGATGGATCGCCAACAGATATTTATCCGAGGTGGCAAGGGTAAAAAGGATCGTGTGGTGATGTTGCCTAAAAGCGTGCGTCCAATACTAATGGAGTATCTTCATGAGGTAAGGCCGGATCACTGGCTGTTTCCTGGTATGAAACGAGAAATGCCATATAGTGCTTCTAGCTTGCGCAATGTGTTTAAATCTGCCTTACATAAATCTGGTTTGGATAGACGTCATAAGCTTCACAATCTACGTCATAGTTTTGCTACTCACTTAATGGAGAGTGGTACACAACAACGCCTTATCCAACAATTATTGGGTCACGCAAATTCGAAGACAACAGAAATCTACACTCACATCAGTCGTGGTAGTGCGACAAATGTGGAGAGTCCGTTAGACAAGATAGATCTGGGGAATAATGATGAAAAAACGTGAGGATTTAGTTAATTTAGGGGAGTATAGACTAGTTAGTCACAAGTGATTTTGAAATCAACAATAGATGTTAGTTTATAAATATAGATATGGAAACAAAGAAACAATTGAAAGAGATATTCACACAATAAATTCAAATTGCTATTGGGCAGCTAAAATTGATAGTTTAAACGATCCTTGTGAAACACTGATAAACTCAAATCAACTAAACAAAGAACTTGGCTTAATTGGCCTATTTCTTGAAAACAATATCCAAAGAAACAGCTTGAAAAGAGTTAAAGAAAAATCTGATGATCTTCTTAATCACTACAAAGAATATGTTGGTATTTATTCTCTATCAAAGACTTATTTAGATGAAATACTATGGGCACATTATGCGAATTCACATAGCGGTTTTTGCATAGAATATGATTTGCAAAAATTGCTAAGCGAAGAAAAAGTATCAAAAGCAAAAGCAATAGATGTTATATATCAAGAAAAACCACCGAACTTCCAAGCGCTTAATTTAAGTGGTAAATATGAAGATTTTGTAAAACTAATTGGAGGCTATAAATCAACTAGATGGGAATATGAAAAGGAGTTAAGAATCATTACTCAAATCAGTGGCTCAATATTTTATAATCCTGAAGCACTAGTCGGAATTTACTTTGGTTTACGAATGCCAAAATCAGAAAAGGACAAACTTTTTAAAGCATTACGAAATCGAAAAATTAAATACTATCAAATCCAGCAATTAGAAAATTCTTATACCTTTAAGAGAGAAGAAATCGAGAATCCCTATAAATCTGAACAGAAATATCTATCCGAAATACCATATCACATTAGAGGGAAAAAAATCAACACTTATATTATAACGAAAAAAGAATACTATAATGATTTTGAAAAAGGAAGGATTGAAGTTATGTTTGAACGTAAACCGAAATACAATGAGATAGAATGGTTAGCAAACGATTTAAAGAAATCACTATTCAAGAAAGCGAGTAAGCTGATTATGTTTTATAAATTTAAACAGCAAACAGAAAAGGGTGTTGCATATGCGTTCAGTCATTACGAAAAAGAAAAAGGATTTGAGATCAAAATCAATGAATTCGTAGAATAGCACCAGTGACTAACAAGGTGTCATGATGTCATGCAGCCAAACACAAAAGCCAACGCACAGCACGCCACATACACCCATCCCGTTACTAGGCAGCAAGAAAAAAAGTTTGTTTGGATTTTGTTCAGCAAATAAAAATCTAGACAAACGACGGTGAATATATGCTTGGGTTCAGTGGTAGTAAAGTTGTGCTCTCCCACTCTCCCATCTGAAAACAAAATCA
>CALLFA010000005.1 GCA_937997635.1 uncultured Saprospiraceae bacterium
GTTCTTTGACTATGGCTTTGCGAGCGGATTCTGTAAAAACTTTAGTCTCTTTAATTTTGCGGGCTTGTTTTTTTCTTGACATACTTAAAAATAGGTTTAAAGTTTAAACTCAAACTTGTCAACCTTTTCTGGGCACATCCACAAGCTAAAGCTAAAAGCTAAAAGCTAAAAGCTAACATCCAAAGCTAACAGCTAACAGCTAAAAGCTAACAACTACCCCAACTCATCCAATAACAAATTACATCCTCGCATCTCACTTATTTGCATACGACCAAGCAATTCAAAGGTCATAGACGAATGCATGATAGCAAGATCTTCAGTCTGTATGAATGCGCATGTGTCAATATTGGCAAGATCGATGATGTTTAGCTGTCCAGACTTGCCATTTATTTGTTTTTGAAATGGATCATTCAATTCATTGGTGAAGACACGTAATGAAAAGGGACATTCGAAATGCAGAGAATTCATCGCATAGCATTGCGAAAGTAATTCTGTCATGCCATACTCTGAATGGATGGCTGGACAATTGGTACTATTTCTGATGCTATTGAAAATCTGCGTTTTGGTCAATTCTTTGCTAGAGCTTTTCATGCCGCCTGTTTCTATGATCTGAATGGCACTCAAATCAGGTGATACTTGTTCAATAAAGTCTAGAAGGGCAAAACTGACGGCAAATAAGATGGTTGGAATTTCATTATGTACATTGCTTTTGATTTTATCATGCAAGTCTTCATATTGATTCAAATAGAATCCGCTTTCTGTATACTTAGATTCTCCTATAAAACAGTTGACCATTTCTATCAAAGAAGAACACTTTCTGTCTACATAACCTGGCAATAAAGCGAGAAAAGAATATTGGCTGATGTCTGCAAAATGATTCATGAAAATCTGAGAAGAATGGTGCTTGTAGAACTCCAAATCTTTCACAAAATGTCTAGATCTCTTTCCTCCTGTGCCACTACTTTCAAAGATTATGTCCTCTTTCCATACTCCTGTTTGTATCTTGTGTCTTTTGAAAAATTGGATTGGCAAACAGGGTATTTCATCCAAATATCTAGGGTTTATCGATTGTTTGCCAATTAATGAAAGATAATTGCTATATACATCGTTATGTCTTCGTTGAAACTCAAAGACCTCAAAAGCAAGCGATTCAAATTCTATTTCGTTATCTTGTAACCGAGAGAGTTTATCGAATAGGCTTGATCTTTTTTCTATAAATTGCATTATTAGTATACAGTGAAATTTTTTACGAATATATTACTCCTAAGTGGATTCTGTTTAATGCTAGGATCTTGTGTTAAATCTCCAGGATTTTCTGATACCCCTGAAATTGAATTTATTGGACTATCCCAAAACTCGATGGAGCAAGGATCACTGAACTCGGATTCTTTGTTTTTGCAATTTTCTTTCACTGATGGTGACGGGGATATTGGCTTTGAAGCCGAAGTGTTTGATCAAAATATTTTCATTACTGACAATCGAACCGGTGAAAGATACGATGCATTTAAAGCGCCTGTTATACCAGAACAAGGCAGTTCAAAAGGTATCGAAGGGACGGTCACATTAAGACTCTTTACGACTTGTTGTCTTTTTCCAGATGAAACACCACCGTGTGAGTCTCCGCCAAATTTTCCTACAGATACCATGACACTTGACATTTCCATTAAGGATCGTGCAGATAATTTTAGTAATCAGGTCACAACGACACCTATCGTATTGTTCTGTAATTAAGTCGCCCAGTTGATTCCTTTCTTTAACAGATCCAAGGTTCGTCTTTCTTCAGATCCTTGTTTTGGAGAATGCTCATATATCCAATTTGCTTGTGGCGGCAAACTCATTAAAATAGACTCGATCCGACCATCTGTATCTAAGCCAAACTTAGTCCCTCTATCCCAGACCAAATTGAACTCGACATATCTTCCTCGTCGTACTTTTTGCCATTCCAGATGATCCTCCGTATATGCTTTATTCATATTGCGATTGGCTAGTTCCAGATACGTTGGTAGAAATGTTTTACCAACATCGAGTACAAATTCACCATACGGACCTTTCGATTCACCTGCTAAGCGATCAAAGAAGATGCCACCGATACCCCTTGTTTCTTTTCTGTGTTTGACATAGAAATAATCATCTGCCCATTGCTTGAATTTCGGGTAATACGTTTGATCGTGCTTATCGCAAACACGTTTTAATTGCTGATGAAAAAATTGTGCATCTTCATCGATAATGTAATGTGGTGTAAGATCAATTCCTCCTCCAAACCACCACTTACCTGTATTCGTTTCGAAATAGCGCACATTCATATGTATGATTGGCACAAACGGGTTGACAGGATGTAAGACGATAGATACCCCAGTAGCCAAAAACTCATTTTTTCCCAATCCTAAGGCAGCTGCAATATTTTCAGGCATCGTACCCTCAACAGCTGAGAAGTTAACACCACCTTTTTCTATAACATTGCCCATTATAATCCGGGTTCTTCCTCCACCCCCACCTGGTCGCTCCCAAAGATCCTCCCTAAATGTAGCACCATCAAGATTTTCTAAACCTGCGCATATGTCATCTTGCAATGCCTTAAAGGAATTGATGATTTGTGTAGCATCATCCATGAGCTATACGTTCTTTAATAGCAGCGACGACTTTTTTACTGTTGCCAGCAAATGCATCTTTATCCACAATAAATACTGGCCGTTTTAAAAACGTATATTCTTCAAGTATGTACCGTTTGTAATCGGCTTCTGTTAATTTTATTTCATTAAGACCCATCGAACGATATTTCATGGCACGTTTGCTAAAAACAGCTTCGTATCC
>CALLFA010000006.1 GCA_937997635.1 uncultured Saprospiraceae bacterium
TTTCGATGATAAAAGTCCATTTGTCACATCAGGAATGCGCATCGGTACTGCTGCTGCGACTACTAGAGGCTTGAAAGAACAGGATTGTCTTCAAGTTGTAGACTGGATTGACTATGTATTGACAGATATTTCTGATGAGGCTAGAATTAAGTCTGTAAGAGATAGTGTGAATGCGTATATGGTTGATTTTCCTCTTTATCATGATGAGGGTGTGCCAGTGATGTGAATGAAATCAGTCATGGCAAGAGGTACTCTTGAATTGTATTTGAAGACGCCAATAGGTTAAAAACTTTTGTGTATTGATTCATTTTCAGAATCTTATAAAATTCACCAAAATCAGACTTGAAAACCTCCTATATTTGAATGATGAGTAAATTGAATTTTAATTACATACTACTTGACAATTACGTGAACCTACTTTCTAAACTTAGTAAGCAGGCGAAGCTTTACCTCATCGAAAAATTACAAAATTCACTAGAAGAAAAGCCAGAGAATAATGAATCAAAATCTCTATTCGGCACATGGAAAGGTAAAAAGTCAAGTGATCAAATTTTAGAAGAAATTAGAAGTTCTCGAAATTTCAGAAATCGTGAAAAAATATTTTGATTCAATATCTACTTGATACAAACACTATAATATACTTTCTGAAGGGCGAATTTGAGCTCGAAGAAAAATTTACCTCAATTGATTCTCAAAATTTATTTGTTTCCGAAATTACTATTTTGGAATAGGTCTTATATAAATATTGACAGGTGAACCTCTGATCGGAGGTAACACTTGGATGATCTCCATTTCAGCTTGACCGCATGCTGGACACAGATATGGATTCTTGCCAGTCGTCATGATCATGAATTCTTTGGTAGTCATCTTGACTTTTGCTGGTTCGTACTTGCCAGATTTTGCAGTCCCGCTTACTTTAGATCGATAATTACTCATCACACCCTTGCGGCTTACTAGACCCTTCACTCACTTTCAAGGACAGGAGAACTTTCATCTCCCTAGAGACTTGGTACATTTATCAAGTGGTATTACTATATTTATACCAGTTCCCATTCAAGGCACACACATGCTGTGATCAGAGAATCGCCCCTTCGTCACGACTCCTGATACAGCCAATCCGTTACTTGCAAGCACCAAGAGATTTTCATAATGTTTAACATATTGAACATATTTTATTATATTTGTTCATAATTCTGAACGTTATGTCTAAAATAAATGAACTTTTACCTAAAGAAAAGAGAATTTTAAGCCTATTAGGTGAAAATTTAAAACTAGCTAGACTGAGAAGAAATTTCTCAGCAGAAATGGTTTCTGAAAGAGCAAGAATAAGTAGAACAACATTATGGAATATTGAAACAGGAAAGTCTACAACATCAATAACAACGTTATTGCAAGTACTATCAGTTTATGGTTTAGAAAAAGACCTACTTAAAGTAGGTGAAGATGATATTCTCGGGAGAAAGATTCAAGATACGAAGTTGAAAATCGGAAAAAGAGTTTCAAAGAAGAAGTCTAAATGAGAGAGATATTTGTATACGCAGATTGGATTGGACTTCCAGAACAAATGCTCATGGGAAGTCTGAGAACGGAATTAACAAAAGGGGAAGAAATATTTTCATTTGAATATTCCAACACTTGGCTCGAAAGCGGATTTGCTCAAGATCTAGATCCGGATTTAAAGTTGTACAGCGGTCCACAATACTTAGGTGATGAAAAACCAAATTTTGGACTATTTCTAGATTCATCTCCAGATAGATGGGGCCGTATGCTAATGAAAAGAAGAGAAGCAATAAAAGAAAGAAAAGAAGGTGAAAAACCACGAAAACTTTTTGAATCAGATTTTCTTCTAGGAGTTAATGATGAAACAAGAATGGGTGGACTTAGATTCAAATTGGAAAAGAATGACATTTTTTTAGAAAATGATGAAGAAATAAAAGCTCCACCTTTTACAAGCATTAGAGAGTTAGAACAAGCAAGTCTGAGAATTGAAGATGATGACTTTTTTAAGGATGATGATGCAAAAAAATGGTTGAAATTAATGATAACTCCTGGCTCTTCATTGGGAGGTGCTAGACCAAAAGCAAGTGTTCGGAATACAGATGGAAGTTTATGGATTGCAAAATTTCCAAGTAAAAATGATGATAAGGATTCAGGCATTTGGGAGTTACTTGTCAATATAATTGCTAGTAATATTGGTATCAATGTAGCAGAGGCAACAGCTTCTATATATTCCCAAAAACAACATACGTACTTGACTAAGAGATTTGATCGATCTGAACAAGATAAGAGGATCCACTTTGCATCTGCAATGACCTTATTAGGATATAAAGATGGATATAACCATAAAGAGGGCGGAAGCTATTTAGAAATAGTAGAATTGGTAGAAAGATATGGAGCTAAACCTAATAAAGATTTAATTGAATTGTGGAAAAGAATAGTCTTTTCGGTAGGAGTTTCAAATACAGATGACCATTTACGTAATCATGGATTCTTATTGACAGAAAAAGGTTGGATACTATCACCTGCATACGACATCAACCCTAATGAAGATGGAACTGGCTTAAGCTTAAATATATCAGAAGATGATAATAGTTTAGAATACGATCTCTGTTTAGAAGTAGCGGAATACTTTAGATGGAAAATAAAAGATGCCGAAAAATATGTTAAAGAAGCAAAAGACGAAATATCAAAGTGGAGAAAAATTGCAAAAGAATTAGGCATACCAAACCGAGAAGTCAGTTATATGGAAACCGCATTCAGATAAAAAGCCAGCAAGTAACAATAGCAACAAATGTTCGTGATTGCGTAGCTACTCACAACATTTTTGGTTGTGTTGTGCTAATCACCTATCGGTGAATATCGTCCACTGTGTATTTTCAAAAACGGAAAATCATAAGTATTAAGTAGACGGTGACGCCGCACGCATACATCAAGTGCTAATCATCTTACGTTTTATTTCTCTTGTATTATTATGTTTGATTTTATGATTGATTAATGTTTATGCATTGAATATTTTTTTTGTATTTATCATGGCCTAAGCATAGCATTCCCGTGTTGCATCATTACATTATTAAGTATTAAGCAACAGACGTATTCAGTTTCACAATTCTATCTTTTGGAATAGGTCTTATATGAATATTGATAGGTGAACCTCTGATCGGAGGTAACACTTG
>CALLFA010000007.1 GCA_937997635.1 uncultured Saprospiraceae bacterium
TGAGGAACAGAAAATAAAATACTCGTGAATTGAAGTGCACTGATATGGACAGGTTCATTTTTACTCCATGTGAGCATATCTGAATGAACAGCTGCATCGCCACAAATCAACTTGACGTCTGTCGTTCGCACTCGATTCATTAAAGGGTCACTAGGGCAATCGAATGCACGAAACATATTACCAAGAGTAGCTAAAGGTGGACTAATGTATTTTTGTCTAAATTCTATCAACACCTCCGGATTAATGGCATGCAAAGATTCTTTGACTTCTTGAATTAATCGATTAACTCCATTTGCAACAGATAGTGTATCTCTTCCATTTAATTCATCCATCTCCGTTTCGGGATAGACTTTAAAATCGTCAATAAAATCTAATTTTAATCCTTCTAGATTCCACTCCTTTATTGCTCGTATGTATTTATTAACAAGATATTCTCTAACATCCGGAAAGCGTGGATCAAACACTGGTGCCCAAGGGTGATTTTCTGTCAAAAACTTTCCAGCAAACTCAACATATGCTTTCGATTTCTTCCCACAAAAAGGAACAGAGAACCATACCATCACAGCCATGCCTTCATCCTGCAATTTTTTGATGAGTTCAGGAAATACTGGGAATCTCTCTGGTTCCCAATCGCCTGTAAAATCATAGCCTCTATTATCATCATGTGTTTGCCAACCATCGTCGATAA
Organism: uncultured Saprospiraceae bacterium; assembly: GCA_937997635.1. Taxonomy (GTDB): domain Bacteria; phylum Bacteroidota; class Bacteroidia; order Chitinophagales; family Saprospiraceae; genus CALFUK01. The sequence goes on from CALLFA010000007.1 coordinate 689, forward strand.
TGACAACATCATATCCGAAGGATTTTGCTTCTTTACATTCTGCGATTAATGTTTGTTCGTCTAAGTCTTGATGAAACGAATACCATGTGCTATACACAGGCTTTTTTGCTAGTGAAGGAATTGGGGCTAATGCTAACTCTGCTGTCTCGACTATCCAATGCCTTGCATCCATAACAGCTGTTGCAAATGGAACTTGGTTATCCCTTATATAAATAAATGTCGAGTAGTCTTCTGTAATTATTGAATCAATAAAAAAGTGAATGCCAAAATAAAAATGATTGTCCTCTTCCCTGAAACCACATTCTAGCTCCTGCTCATTGACAGCGTCTGCACAGGCTGCAATCATTATATTTTCATCCTCATAACCGAACAAACAGATGATTGGAATATCATGATAAATGGAAGAATGGATTTGTGGCAATTCCCAATCTGTCCGAAATCGTTTGTCCAAATTAGTGTTTCCAGACCAGGTGCCTTTCACTCCTATATTCTCCAATTTCCACTTTACACTTAGTTGCTTATTTGTATACTCTTTCGGGATTGATATTTTGTAAGTTTTCAGTCCCCCTGTATCACTGACGCATACCAATTCAGCCTTATCATTATGACTACCATATAAACCAGGCTCGTAATTAATTGGCTTTTTTCTATCTATAACTAACATTTGTATAGTATTTTTTTGTCCGAACCAAAATCTATTTAACATTCATTCAGACTATTCAAACTAATTCAACGTCGCATCATCACTTATTCGAACTTGGATAATTTCATTTTTCGTTGAAATTAAAAATTCATCACTAGATACTCTAGTTGAGCTATATGAAGGATTACTGATTCGCAACCCAGATTCACTTTCTTTTAATGGTATAAATTCAAAATTACCATTATTCAATAAGACAACCCCATTTGAACCATCCATATTGCCATTATGTATTTCACAGCTATCATCATTCATTAAGCCAATAACATCAGCTTTTCCGTCTGTATTAATATCAGCTACATGAAATTTATTCACATTTGATAATTGAGTTTCAAATGGCAACTTATGCTTTTCAAATTTTAAACCTCCTACATTTTCCAAAATAACCGACTCCAGTTCATCAATCAACTTTATTTCAATGTTCGATTCTGAATAATTATTTAGTAATTCATCAAAAGAGGCGTCACCAAACGTCTGATAATCAGGAAAAAATTGTTTTATAGAAGGCAATTGTTTTGCAATATCGTCTCGGGTATGGTAAGCATATGCAATACCTTTATCACGATTAGAATAACCAATCAATGGGTCTGGTTTTCCATTTGCATCAAGATCCGACACGATTAATTGTAGTGGATTATTTTTTGATGCTTTTAATCTGGAATTCAATCCCCAATTAGCCAATAAAACATCAAGATCATCATCTCCATCCGCATCAATAAATGCACAAGATTGCCAAAGACCATTCACAGAATCTTCTATGTAATTTGGCATCATTTTCCACTCTCCCGTTTGTCGACTAAATATGCATGGAGACATCCATTCACCTGTGACAAAGATTTCGGATTTATCATCTCCATCCAGATCAGCAATCTTAATGTCTGTAATCATACCATCAAGCGAATCGAAAGCATTTTCTGTATGTTTAATCAAGGTATTTTCAGTCAGTGAATAATACCAAAGGTCAGTATTTGGATTGTCTGGATATTGATCTGGGTGTGGTTTTTTACCTATTAATATTTCATTTCCTGCAACATCATCACAATTACCTATCGCTAGTTGATAAATTCCTTTCGGAAGAGCAATAGCACTGATCAAATTCCAATTATTGGCGACTTGTTGCAAAACAACAAGCTCTGATTCACCATTATGTACTTTTGTAAAAACGATACTTGGTGTATCATTAATGATTCCTGTCTTTAAATCAGATAACAGGCCTGAATAGTTATATATAGATTTAGGATCATCAAAGCTTGAAGAGCTTGACAATGCAATATCATTATCAACAGCTTTTATAAATATGTTTTGGTCTTGACTTTCAATTACATCAATGAACAGCTTTTCTTTTTGGATGTACTTAAGCAACAGTGGCTGAATCGCGTATTCATCCGTCCTAATTAAAGATTCATTTCTACCTTGCAACTGCTTTATATTCAATAAACTTTTTCGTTCATCGTTTTCTAAAGCAATGTTGTTAACGGCAATTTCAGATTTATCTAAAATGACAGTTTGATTGATTTCCACATTTGACAAGTCCGATTCTCCGCCTCCAACCCATTCCACTTTAATTTTATCAACCTCTTGATCTCCTAATCCAAATGCTAAATCTGCATCCATCGTTGACATATAACTTCTGACTGGTGAATGGATTTTGGATATTATTTTCCCATCGGACAACACCACTGAAACACGACTTCCAATAGCGTTAGCATTAAAGCCATTTTGTTTCAATACTATCTTTAAAAAATTTCGTTTAGGAGAATTATTGACTAACACATTAGCATTCTGATTTAAATTATTTTGAACTATGTCTAAATCGCCATCATCATCAAGATCACTATATGCTGCTCCATTCGTTATTGTTTTATTGAACTGATTGTATCTTGAAAATTGCAGATACTCTTTCTGTTCAAAAAATACATTCGACAAGTTTATATTAGGTAGTTTTTCTATTTGTTCTTTAATTTTTTGTACTGCTAGCTCTTTTGTTCCAAAACTCACTGGATTGGCTGAATAGTTTACAAAGTCTAAATCAGTTATATCTTTTCCATATCCATTCGTGATGTATATATCCGCATCAGTATCATTATCAAAATCAGCAATCAATGGAGACCAGCTCCAGTCTGTTTCATGAATATTTAATGCCCGAGAAATAGAATTATATTTTGAAGTGAGCTTATCATTCTTGCTTGATGCTAATTGCAATGTATTTTGTATGAACTGTGGATTATATCCTTCTTTTATAGACAAAGAATATTTATCATAATTCATGCCTCCAAGCATTGTCTTCTGCCTAGAATTTTCTGATGGCAACATATCGACAACGAGGATATCATCTAGTTGATCACCATTTACATCCGCTATATCAATACCCATTGAATTGTAACTTGTATGCTTCAACAAGTCAGCAGACATATCGATAAAGGATTTGCCTGATTGATTAATGTAGAAAATGTCATCTGAAATAAAATCATTTGCAACATAGATATCTGGATATCCATCCTGATTGACATCTGTCATAGCGACACCAAGACCAAAACCTGGAGTGTCAATACCCCATTCCTTTGATTTGTCAATGAACTGAATTTTGCCAGTTTCCACCTCTTGATTAATTAAGAGTTTATCAAATGAATTTTTAGAAAAATAGCGCTTCGGTTTAGGATAATTTTTGGTGTTTGGGTCTACGTAATTTTGCAGCTGATATAGATCAAGGTCACCATCTAAATCGACATCAACAAATAATCCTTGTTGCGAATAGCCGCCTATATCTAAGCCCATTACATCAGCTTTTTCTTCAAACGATAGCTGGTCGGGTGTAGAATTATTAACGAACAATATATTTTTGCAAGACTCCAATTTTTTACAATTGGGACCACCTACAGATAAATATAAATCTGGTTTAGAATCATGATTAATATCCACAACACTAATACCATTAATCCAAGCTTCAGTTTCAACTCCAGCTTTACTAGTTACATTAGAGAAATTCAAATTTCCATCTCCCATCAATAAAGAACTGGATACAAGATTTCCACCTAAAAAAATATCCTTATTTCCATCTGAATTGAAATCAGCGATACCTACACCGCCGCCATTATACAAATAGTGATATGAAAAAACGCTTAGATCAGTATGTTCAATAGAATTTTCAAAGTCTAACTCTATTGTGTCTGACCATATAGAAGAATGATTATTGTCAGAATCAGAACTACAAGCAATAAGAACAAACGCAAATCCAAAAACTATATGTTTGATAATGTGAAGTTAAATTGGCCATCCCAAACAGGGATGGCCAAATAAATAATTGAAAAAACTATTAAATATTATAAATTAATATCCTGGATTCTGGGCTAGGTTCGAATTTGCACTTAATTCTGAATTAGGAATCCAGATTACTTCGTCTCTACCAGTTTGGAATACTCCACCACTTAGAGATTTAGGGTGTTCTCCATGAAGAGAATTAGGACCTAAATAATCATCTGCCAACTCCCATCTTACTAAATCAAAGAAGCGGTGTCCTTCACCAGTCAACTCTAATACACGTTCATCTATGATAGCTTGAGCCATCTCAGATTGACTTGATATAGATATTGGCTCTACTTGAGCACGCTCTCTAACTTGATTAACAAATTGTTGAGCTTCATCAGTATTCCCTTGATTGTTTAGAGCTTCTGCCATCATTAATAAAACGTCAGCATATCTTATGATTCTCCAGTTGTTGCCAACATTAGTACCTAAGAAATCAACTTGGTCACGCGTACCAATATCCAATCCAGCATATTTTCTAGTAAAGATTGGATCCATACCATCATTAACAGCTACTTCTATATCTCCTGCAAAATCTTCCAAGTACGGTGTACCACCATAACCTAGAGAACCCGGATAATCATATGCTATCGTTGCATTTCTTCTGATTGTCTCTCCATTAGCTTCAAACAAATCTCTTACCCAAGAATTGACAAAATGAGACTGATCGGGAGACTTAGTTGGTGGTGCATAATCAATATGATAGTTACCTAATGTACCCACACCAGGAACATCAACACCCCAAGCGAATGATTCTAGACCCAAATACTGTAATTCAAATACAGATTCTTCGTTATTTTCAGCGACTTGACCAAAGTTTTCTTCGTATCTCTCTGCCGGTAATAGACTGTGTCTTCCACTACTGATCACTGTTCTGAACGCTGCTTCAGCGTTTGCCCAGTCTCCTCTGTACAAATGAGACTTACCTCTAAGTGCCGCAGCTGAAGTCGATGTCGGACGACCTGCATCTTGCCCTGTCCATTCGGCTGGCAACATTCCTTCTGCAGCCTCAAGGTCAGCAATAATAGAATCCCAAACAGCATCTGGAGATGCTTGCGATGGGAAAAATTCTTCATCTGTCTGAGGTGTTTTAGTCACTAATGGGATGTTGCCAAACAAGTTAAGCAAATACCAATTAGAGAATGCTCTCATAAAATGAGCTTGACCTACATACAAATTAGCGTTTGGAATTTCTGATCCTACGTTTTCGATAATCGAATTGGCTCTAAAAATTGCTTTAAATGGCTCTTGCCAAATTTCTGTAGCCCATCTTGCTACACCAGGAGAACCTTGCAATGTAGACATTGAAGTGTTTACCCCGAAAGGTCTGATGTTAAATGCATCAGATCGAAGCATTGCTCCTGTGTGAATAATTCTACCCCAGAAAAACGTATTTGTTATCGGGTGATACATTCCGTTCACTGCATTCTGTGCATCCTCTTCGGTCTGCCAGAAATTACCAGTAGAAACTGTGTTTTCGTTGACTTGGTCTAATAGACCTTCGTTACAACTAACCACCACTATTGCACTCATGGCAAGGGTGAAAAAAATTGATAAAAATTTATTTGTATTCATAACTCAATGAATGTTTTCGTTAAAAATTGGCTTGCACACCAAAAATAATAGCTCTTGCATTTGGATAAGCTCTTGCATCCAAACCTCTTCCTAGTAATGGGTTAACGTCTACTCTAGCTCCAGGAAATCCAGAATCTCCATTAGCTCTACCACCATTCGTGGATGATACATCAGGATCGTAACCTCTATAACCTGAAATCGTTAATAAATTCTGACCTGTAACAAATAATCTCAAGGATGATAAGTACTCAGAAATGGCATCAGAATTAAGGGTGTAGCCCAATTCTAAAGTTCTCAAACGTAAGTATGAACCATTCTCCACAAAAAATGAACTTGGCGCTCTATTTTCTGCTTGATCCAAAGTAGTAGATCTCGGAATATCAGTATTTGTATTCTGAGGCGTCCATGCTCTCAATACATCCGACAGCTTGTTGTCGTCAGCCCAGAAGATATTGAAGAATCTATTCAAATTATATATTTCGTTTCCTTGTACACCATTTAAAAATACACCAAAATCCAAATTGTTCACCTGACCAGAAAAATTTAATCCATAAATGAAATCAGGTGTCGGATCGCCTAATACTGTTTGATCATTAACGTCAACTATACCATCATTATTGATGTCTCTTCTGATAAAATCACCTGGTTGTACCAATGATCTACGTAGAGGGTCATTTGCAATATTTGGATCACTTTCTATGGCCGCCTGATCAGCATATACGCCATCAACGATGAAACCCCAATAAACACCTGGCGCTTCACCTTCTATAAATCTATTTACTCTTGTCAAATCCTCCGTCGTTTGTGGGCCGATAATAGGGTTTGGCAAACTTGTGATTTCACTATTAAATGTACCTAGATTAAAGCCAATTTGGTAACTCAAACCATTAGAATTTCCACCTCTGTATAACGCTTCTATTTCTATACCACTGTTTCTAATGGATCCTGCATTACGTATGACAGGAAGACTTGTACCTGAAGTCGAAGGTAAATTCACACCTACCAATACATCATCAACATCTTTAATGTAGTATTCTAATGTCAAGGTTACTTTATCTTCAACGAATCCGAAATCCGCTCCTACGTTAAATGTAGTCGCTTCCTCCCATTTGATGTCCTCCACTGATAATTCTGTTTGAGCAAATCCTGGAACTAACGCTCCACCAAAAGAAGTACCAGATGTCAAACCAAATACTGACTGGAAGGAGAAGTCAGGAATGTTCTGTGATCCAAGCACACCATATCCTGCTCTCAACTTCAACCTTGAAATAGCTGAAGAATTAAAAAAGTCCTCGTTGTGTACTTTCCATCCAACTGATAATGAAGGGAAATATCCCGTTCTAAATTGAGGAGCAAATCTTGAAGATTCATCTCTTCTTAACGTAAACTGAGCCAAATATTTATCTGCGTGATTGTAGTTGACTCTACCAAATAAAGATCTCAATCCACTAGTCACCTGACGTCCTGCTAAATTCTGAACGTTTGTTGTAGAAGCAGCCCCAAGAACTTGGATATTGTTCGTAGGCGTGCCTTGCACATAAATACCTGTATTTGCGAAATCAATTTTTTGCTCTGTGTATCCCAGCACCAAGTTAAGATTGCCGTTATTGGCTAAATCCTTGTTGTAAGAAATAGTAGGCTCCCATACTGTCAACGTATTCTCTCCACGAACTTCAGTAAGATCGTTTTGATCATTAACATTGGATACAGCATCAGAGTTACTAAAGAAGAATGTTGGTGTAAATGTTCTCGAAAATGTATTGAGATAATCCACACCAAAGTTCAATTTGACTTGTAATTCAGATGTTATATCGTAAGCGAAATTGACATTACCAAGAATATTTTTAGAATCTAAATTGTTGTCTTGTAATGTCGCTTGACCGAATTTATTCAAACCTCCAAAGTTGTGAATATCAAAACTAGGAGCTTCAAATCCTCCCTCATTTTCAGGAACACTTTCTCTTAAGATTGGCGCTGTAGGTCCATCAAGTCCAAAAAAGTTATTTTCTTGTAAATCAGAGTTCATTAAAGACAATGACTGGTTAATCGTAAGCTTGCCAATTTTAAACTGACTATTCGCACGAGCATTTAATCGCTGAAAACCAGAACCAACAAGAATTCCATCTTGCTTGTAGAAGTTACCAGAAATGAAATACTTAGCAGCTTCTGTACCACCTGAAACGGATAAACCATAATCTTGAATTGCTCCAGAATTGAGTGATAAATCTTGCCAATCTGTATTTCCGACATTTGATGGAAATACAAATCCAGTACCATCATTACTTTCTAATTGATTACGAAACTGGACAAACTCTGGTCCATCTAAAAGGTCCAAGAATTTCGTAGGAGATTCGACTCCACCTCGAACATCTAAAGACACTGTTGTCTTACCATCGTTAGAGCCTCTTTTTGTTGTCACTATGACAACTCCATTAGCTGCTCTAGATCCGTAAATTGCAGCCGAAGATGCATCTTTTAAGACCTCTATTGACTCAATATCTTTTGGATTGAGTGCAGTAATGTTGTCTGCAAATGTACCGTCAATGACATACAATGGGAAAGAGTTTGTCAAGGAACTTACCCCTCTTACAAACACATTGGCATCACCACCTGGTGCACCTCCATTGTTTTCAATTTGAATACCTGCTAACTTTCCTTGGAGCGCAGAAGTCGCGTTACCAACGACAATAGACCTCAATTCGTCTCCATCTATCGATGCTACTGAACCGACAAGATCACTTTTCTTCTGTACACCATAGCCAACAACGACGACCTCATCTAGAAGCTGATTGTCAGATGTTAGGGATACATTAAAGTTTGTTTGTCCGTTTAATTGAATTGTCTGAGATTGATATCCCAAATAAGATACAGTGATTTCTTCGACACCATCTGGGACATTTAAAGAAAATGAACCATCGATATCTGTAACTGTACCAACTGTGGTTCCGTTAGCTAAAACACTGGCACCAATGACCGCCAGTCCGTCTGTATCAGTTACTACTCCAGATATTTGCTGAGCTATCAGAAAATTGGACATAAATAGCATGATAAAAGACAGGAAGATTGTTTTACCTATTTTACAGGAACAAATAGACTTAAAACAATAGATTTGTTTTTCCATAATTATTATTTTTAATAGTTTCTATCTCGCATCAGTCTAGTACCTATAACCAATGCGTTTTCTTAATTTTACAATGAATTTCTTTTGATTAATTCACTAGGAATTATTGTGTTAATAAATTGCTTATTTTGAATAAAAGAGGCTGCTGTTTTCCCCATTTTTTTAAAATCTGTTGAGAACGTTGTGATCCCTCCTTCAATAATCTCCTTTACTGGAGAATCATTATGAGAAAGAATACCAAAATCAACGCCAACTTCTAATTGTTTCGCTTTTGCTTCTTTCAGCAAATGCCATAAATCACCATCACCAATAGTAAAATACAAATTGCCTTTACTCAGCACATCAGGCGTATATTCTTTATGTATGTCGAGTTGTAAATGGTGTTTTTCACAAAACTCTTTCACTGCCCATAATATCTCTGGTGGATAGGCCACATCTTCTTGAAAGAATAGAATAATTTTCTTGTAGGCCAGTATTTCAGATAACAGATTGTCAAACACTGAAAGTAAAGACTGCTTAAACTCTTGTGTGATCTTTGATACTTTTTCGTCGACAAATTGATATCTATCTATGATTAATAACTTTGCTGGCGGGATCGGTTCCAATAAAGAATCCGCTTCTGGAGCTTGTATTGGCGCAATAACATAAGTGGCATGTTTGCCAATGATAGACTTTAGAATAGACTCAAAAACGGCTAGATTGTTATGGTGGAAATAGACTTCTATTTTGTAATCATCGCCTAATGTCTTTCTGAATTCATTATAAAACTCCTGTTGGAATGTCTGGAACTCATAAAGAACAAGTGCAATGGATTCTTTTAAATCAGTATTATGATCGACAACAAAGAAACCAACGCCATGCTTTGATTCTATGATGCCTCTATCCTTTAATTCTTGATAAGATTGAACTACTGTTTCTCTTGAGTAGCCTAAATTTCTGGCCAATTCATTAACAGATGGCAGAGCGTCACCTATTTTAAAAGAACTATTACTAATACAGTTAATCACTCCTTTAATGATGCTTTCCTTTTTAGTTGAAGAGCCCCTAGGGTTTGCCAGTATTTCACTAAGAAGTGCCATTTGCAGTTTAATTCATGCTAAAATAGTACTGTACTATACTGTACTATACAGCTAATATAGAAATTTAATATTAGTTCCTCTAACTTTTTTTCAAAACATTTTGATTGATTGTGCACCAAAGGACAAAATCGAATTATTGATTAATAAGTCCCTATGGAATTAAAACTTGCTAGATCGCATATTGTTGAAGCATGAATAGAAACAGAAAATTACTCAAAAATTAAACCCAAGTCGAAGCGTAAAGACATTTCCATCTTCCGTAAAGCTATAGTGAGGTTGCAGTACTGTCAAGCCCAGCAAATTCATCCATATGCCAATCGTACGGCTTTGGTGCCACTTATCTGACTCTTCGCCATTTAACCACACACGTCCATAATCGAATCCGCCTAAAATACCGACATCCATTGGTAGGAATACATTGTCCCATTTAAATAAGAAAAGACGTAAATCGATGTTATGGTAAAAAGCAGAATCACCTCTAAACCGATTTTCTCTAAACCCTCTGAGGCTTGTGGTATTGCCAATATCTGCAGTTTGAAAAAACTGAGGATCACCAAAGACTTTCTGGAAGCCAACGCTATTTGCCATTACCAATTTGGGCTTTACCAACAAACGGGCATATACGGACAGCTCAGTATTAAAATCAAGCACATTGTCGTCATGATTCAGTCCATTCATATACTGAAGAGAAGAAGTAAACACAACACCACCTGTAGGAAATACCTTATTGTCTAACATCTCTGCAGTAGCGGATGCTTGAAGTCCAAAAAAGTCGCGCCGAAAAAAATCGTCCATACTAAATCCAAGCAATTCATCTTCCGATACTCTACCTTCAGAATTCTTTATGTCATGGGACCAGTAGGAAGGTCCAAAAGTAAGATCAAATAAGCCATTATCACTGGAAAGCTTTAACAACGGCGCGACATAATAGGACTGCAGTCGCACCCAATTAAATGGAATTTCTCGTTGTGGATTTATCGATTCATTTCCAAGTCCAAAAAAATTCTCGTAATGCGGTGAAAGAATACCAAAAGACGGAGCAAAATCGAGCTTGGCAAGTGCATCAGGAAAGTGCCCGTCATAATTTGCTATGATAGAATTTCGACCCCCAGGAGCTACTCTAAATGAAAACTTGTGAGACGATTTGTAAGGCGATTTTCTCCAAGCTCGGTTAACCCAATTCATTCCAGCACCGAACCAAAAACCGTCATCAATGGTGTGTCCAAAGGTGAGATAAGGAAAATTGGTATTGTATTGAAATTCTATTCTATCGTATTCATTGACATCCAAATCAGAAGATGTTTTATTGACAGTGCCTGAGCCATTCAGCTGTATACCATCTATATCATCATAAGCGAATAGTTTTGTACCAGACTCATTAAATATTGAATCGTCATTCTCGCCCCCAATAACGCGTAATCGAATAGAAGCACTTTTTAAGCCTGTGACGTAAAATTCATCTTTACCCCTCATGCCATACAACCTCACTTCGTTAGTTATCTGGGGATCAAAATTTCGTTCATATTTTAATAAGTCACCTTTCGTTTTTCTAATGGCATACACCTTTACATTCAACTGCCCAGTTGACAAGCGCTCGATCTCAAATCTATCGTCATCATCTGTCCCTGTAACTTCAACCTCTTTATTGATAAATGAAAAATGTTTACGCCCAATATCACCTAATTGATTTCGACGGCTTTTTAATTTCCTGCCTAATTCTTCAGCACTAAAATCTTTGACTTCTTCTGGTAAAGCAGTTATTGCATCTTCAATGTCTTGATCTGATATATCCTTCTGTAATTGAGTGATGACTTGTTGCCAATCAGACCATTCGAGTTCATTCAAAAAATAACGGTCAAAATGTCTTGCATTAAATGCTACATGTTTAACATCTTTGAGTTCGTCTTTCATGGTTTTGAATTGCTTCATCAAAAAACCAGAAATGTAAGATGGGACAACGCCTCCAAATTTATAAAATGCCTGATCTCTATCTCTAGGAATTGGTCGATAAATCGTTATATCCTCATCCTCAAAAGACGCCCATCGCCATTGATCATCGTGCCTATCCCAGTCATGAATCCATAAATCAAACAAGCGCGACTTTAGCGTCCATAGTTGGTCTACAGTATGTGTTTTCTTCTCTCTTAGGTTTACCAATAGATCTGTGTAACCGATTATTTTTGATGAATTCCCAAATTGGGCAGCATCACTCCAATCACCAGATGGCCGTTCTTCTAATAAATATAATTCTTCCGGAAACTGACTATTATAATTATTAAGTCCTGGTTGATGCTTCAAGTAAACAAGTTTGGGATTCGTATAATACACACCTGCTGCTTGAGATAGTTTTGGAATAATCAGTGCGCCGTATGGATGACTTGCGCTGTTTTGATCTTTCATCAAATCAAGCAATTTAAGATTCCCGAATTGAGGAGGCACCAACTTCGTATAATCTTTGTTAATTGATCTCAATATGTATTGTTGGCCATTGTCTCTTTCCATCCGTAAAGAATTAGAAGCCATTCCTCCACCCTTTTTGATTGGTGTCAATCCACCAAGTTTCGTCGTCAAGTTAATCAGTTCGGCTTTGACTGGCGTTGCCCAAGTATCTCTATATTGCTTTCCTAAAAATGCTTTCTTAAACCCTCCCGCACCAAACAATACGTTAGCTGCAATGATGGTGTCCTTTTTAGTAATTGCATTGTAGACGATATTCTCTTTGACAGTTCCAGCTCTTGGTTTCCTGATTTGTGTTCTAAATATAAGTTCTGCTTCTTGTCCAAAATCTGCTACATGATAAAAATTTACCCATGCTTCTGAATCTTCGTAAAATTCAACTTTTGCAAACCCTCTTGATTCAGAGGCGAAAGTGGCATTACCACCTTTTTTTACAAAATCAGTTTTAGCAGCTGATCCGCTAACAATATATTTACGTTTGTCAAAATCGAAATACTGCAAATTATGGTCGTGTCCTGAAGCAAAAATGACAGTCATTCTTAAGCGCGCAGCGATATCATTGATGCCTTGCATGATCTCTTTATTTCGAGCATTTGGTATGTCTTGTTTTGCAATTCCGGATTTTCGCATCAATGGATACAGAGAACCAATGATTGGTAGAGGTATATATAAGTTATTGATATTTGCTAATGGAAATAAATGATCTTTTAAAGGAAAAAATCCACCGTGCGTACCGTCAGAATGAATAGGGTGATGCATCAAAATAACCACTTCATCATTTTTGTGCTCAGTCAAAATCTCTTCAATCGTATTTAGAAAATCTGACTTTGATTTTATTTCGCAACCACGATTTATCTTTTTCTCCAAATTCCAATCCTGAAGCCACCACTGAGTATCAATAAACACAAAGGCTAGGTCTTTATGAATTTTGACAACCTTTGGATCTGCACAACCATAAGAAGGATATACTCTGACATTAGGATCATCGTCTTGGAAATATTCTTCAATAAATTTTTCTTGTCGCTTTATGGCTTTTAATCCTCCTTCACTCATTTTATTCCAATCGTGATTCCCGGGAATAAAATAAGTCTTGCCTGGAAATTCAGTCGCTAGATCTAATTGTGACTGAATAATTGCTTCTGACAAATTGCGAGAACTTGCGTCCTTTTTAGGCATCCCTGCTGGATAGATGTTATCGCCTAAAAACACTAGTGAAGTGTTTTCATTTTCTTTACTAATGTTTTTCCTGATCGCATCCATAACAAAGTTGCCTGCTTCAGGATCGTCAATGTCACCACCATCACCAACTAAATATAATGTGTGGACTAATTCCTTCAGGGGCATTGTATTTGTTGATTGCCAATTGGCTGCGTCGTCTTTGTAAAAACTACGATTCGTTGTACTACAAGCAGAAAAACATACAATGAATAGAATAGAAACAAATAATTTCATTAATTGAGAATTATTGGTTACAAAGTAAGAGAAAAAGACAATATTGATTCGACAAATGTGAGACATGAAAAAACTTCTATACTTTATTGGTTTTGTTGGTATGCTCGTGCTAGCTGCATTTCTATGTCTTCAAAAAGCCGATATACCAGTTGATGACCTAAAAACACAGTACGCTCCTGCACCATCTGCATTTATGGACATAAATGGCATGAGCGCACATTACAGAAAAGAAGGGAATGGTCCAGCATTGCTCTTGCTGCATGGTACGGCCTCATCCTTACACACATGGGAGCCATGGGTCGATATACTCAAAGACTCCTTTACCTGTGTCAGTGTAGATTTGCCAGCGTTCGGTCTCACTGGACCTACACCAAATGGAGATTACTCCATCGACGCGTACAATTCTTTCATCACTACACTAATGGACAACTTATCCATTGATTCATTTCATATTGCAGGCAATTCTTTAGGTGGATATTTTGGGTGGAATTATGCCTTAGATTACCCTGAAAGAGTCAATAAACTGATCCTAATTGCCTCAGCTGGATTTCCAGGCAAACCAAGTCAACTATCTAAAATAATCAACAACCCTATACTTGCACCACTACTGACAAAAATTAGCGTACGATCACTTGTAGAAAAGAATCTTAAAGAGGTTCAATTTGATGACTCAAAAATTACTGAAGATTTGATAGATCGCTATTACCACATGAGCTTGCGCAAAGGCAATCGACATGCACTTATTGCAAGATCGAAAGGGAAGAGACAAAACAGAACAGATCAACTTTCAAAATTAGAAGAACCAACCTTATTGATGTGGGGAGAAGAAGATCCATGGATTCCAATGACGTCCGCGCATAAGTTTGATATGGCCATTCCAAACTCAAGAATTATTTCTTATGAGAAAGTCGGACACATACCTATGGAAGAAGAGCCACTGACAACAGCCAAAGATGCACGTACATTTCTTCTAGAGTAATGAGTAATTTAAACAATGACTATCCCAAGGGAGGGATACTTTCGAGATAATTCCGAAAGGCATCTTTTTGGACTTCTAATTCACCTTTACATTCTTTCATTAATGCTACAAACATTTCATTTCCTTCTAGCACATCAAATAAAGGGTCTATTTCTATCCAGATCAAACTACTTAAATTTCCATTTTTTAAATATTTACGTAAATAGCCAACTGCATCACTATTTCTATTTTCAAAAATTGCCAAAGCTGTATGGAGATAATTTATATACAACTTATCGTTCAGTCTAATCGTTACATCCTTTGAATTTATAATTCTCTTCTCGATTAATTGAATAAACAAATCAGCTTTTTCTTCCCTACCTTTTTGGAGAAGTGCATGTATATATCCAATAGTTGCATTTAGATCATTTTGAGAATAATGATTGATTATGTCTTCTGGAGCAACACCTTTGAAAATATTATCGTAGTACTGAATAGCTTCTTCATACTTCTTTTGATAGTATAAATCTTCAAAGTAAGACAATTCACCAATTAATGAAATGTATTTAGAATTGGTATCTTCTCTCCTAGCCTTCAGCTTTATTAGTTCGGTAGACTTTTCATTAGCCAATTCAAATTCATTGTTAAGTAAATGATATATTCTAGAATAACTTTCTAAGCTAATGCTGTCTTGTCTAGTATCAACTACAAATGAATTTAACTCACTTTTTAATTCAGGCAGTGCTGACAAGTTGGTGAGCGCACGTAAGTAGGCAGCAATAGTCCTTCCATCTTTACCATTATTCAACATACTTTGATGGCTAATAATTGCGACTGAATCTATTCTTGATTTAAAGTAATAGGTACGTGCATAATTCAACCATAAATTAGAATGATTAGGTTCTATTTCGATTCCTTTTTTAAAAGTCGTTAAAGCAAGATTGGTTTGATTATTTTCTCTTTGATAAATGCCATTTAAATTTATTAGGTCAGGATTTAACGGGTTGATGGCCAATGCGCTCTTCAGTAAATTGTTAATCTCTTTAACATCCAAATTTAAATCTTGATATGCAATCGCTAGACCATATAATGCACTATAATTGTTTGGTTGTAGTTGAATTGCTTTATCGTATGATTCCTTTGAACCTTGAAAATCACGTTTCCACCAATGATATAAACTTCCTTTCAAACTGTGCACTTCAGACAATTCTGGTTTTAGATCCATCCCTTTTTCCATATATGCCCAAGCCGCTGGAAAATAAATATCGGGATCTTCACCTCCATAATAAATCAGATGGATGTGCAGATTCCCTAATAGTACAATTGCTTCGGCAAAATCATTATCCAATTCAATTGCTTCATCTAGTAACTTTTTTGCTTTATATAAAGATTCGCGATCTCCAGTTTCTTTGAGCTGTTTTGCTCTTAGATATTTTTCATATGCTTCAATGTTGTCTGTATAAGAACTTGGCTCTACAACTTCGCTCTTATTAAATACAGATGTCATCAATGTATTGGAGATTTTTGTAACAATTTCTGATTGGATTTCGAAAATATTTTGAGTTGTCACAGCTTCGTCATACGTATCGGCCCATAGCGTATTGTCGGTAATCGCGTCGATCAATTGAACATTTATTCTGACATTATCTCCCACTCTTCTGACACTTCCTTCCATGACGTGTGTGACTCCAAGTAAATTTGCAATTTCTTTTATACTCTGATCACTTCCTTTTAACTTAGTAACAGACGTTCTCGATATGACTTTTAAATCTTTTGACTTGGATAAAAAAGTGAGGAGATCATCATGCATCCCATCGGCAAAATACTGGTTTTCCTGACTTCCGCTCATATTGTCAAATGGTAAAACAGCAATTGATCGATTTACTACATTGCTTTTTTCATCTAAAGAAACAACATGTACATTTCTTTCAGATTTTAAATATTTAAACCCCGCAAATACGAGTAATAAACACAAAGCCGCAGCAAAACTGATTAATGGTATTTTTCTATTCTGACTTTTATTCGATTGATTCTTGAGTGCCTTGCCCTTTTTAGATGGTACTGGAAAATCATGCGTTGTAAGTGCATAAATTTCGATCGGTTTCTCGATATTCTTAAACTGAAAATGGCCTATTGATTCAGAAGATATTCTAGAGACATTACTTATTTGATCGTGGATGTTTTTAGAAAACAATACACCTCCAGATTCTGCCATTGATTCTATTCTCGATGCTATATTTATTGCATTACCGAACACATCATTGTCTTTTTCAATAATTTCCCCAATATGTACACCAATCCTTAAAGGAATTTCAGGATATTCCCGACACTTCAACTGGAGTACTTCTGCACAATTAATAGCATCTAAAGCACTATTGAATACAATTAAATTTCCATCGCCATAGGTTTTAACAATCCTCCCTCCGAGTTTTTCTACGTTATTTCTACAAATTTGCTCAAACCTGTCAAGCATCCCCATAGCTGTAGAAACGTTTTTTTCCATTAATGCACTGTATCCAACGATATCAGTAAACATCACAGCTGCAAGGTAATTTTTGGAAGTATTCACATTTGAAATTAGCAAATTCTTTTAAAACCCTTTCTGATTCTTCTGACAATGATAAAATACAAGCATAAAAAACTTCGCCTTGTTTAAGAAGAGCGAAGATCTCATCTAAGAAATCCGACTAGAAATATACTTTATTTGACCATTGTGATTGGATTCGTGCTCGACAACATGAAACCACTTACAATAATTGTTTGTCGGTCCCCAGCCCCAGGATTTATCCACAGAGAGCAACCATTCATCATCTCGTTTAGCTAATTCTTTAAGAGAATGTTCTCTCACTGTTTCTAGTTTTTCAATATAATAATCTAGCGAATTGCCTTTGATCATTTGACGCCCTCTTTCCCCTAGATCCATTGGTGTATCCCACTCTGCACTGATTTTTGCGTCCCAATTTCCCCAAGGCAATCCGTCAAATGTGTTGAGTTGATAATATTTTTCAGTAGCTGCCAAATGAAGGAGCATAGCACCAATGGAATTAGAATTTTCATCGTGGAGATAATCCAAATCGCTTACGGAAAGACCTCTGATTGCATACATAATTGGTCCTCTCATCCAATTCATCATAGACACTAGAGTGCCTATTTGGGGTGTATAACCTGTTTTAGGGCCTATCTCATTGATATTGTCAGCAGTTTGTGCTGGACTGTGTAACAATGATGTTGATAAAGGCAGTAATGTTGGTGATAAGGCTGTAGCACAAAGAAAAGACCTTCTAGAATTTTTCATCTTAGACATGTATTTGAGTTTGTTTAAAAATGACGTTTTAGAGGAGGATTAAAACGATGTTTCTATAACGAATGACATGATTGAAAAATTCTAGAAGGACTTTTTTTACATTTATTCTTCTTCTGATGCGGCTGCAGCTGCACACGCAGGGCACGTATCTATGCCATTTCTCTTTTCTATTTTGATACCTTGAAAGTTTTTTTCAGCGTATCCTTGGATCCAGCCTTTGACTTTTTCGACGTTATTCAGATCTATATTTTCTTTATTTGCAGCATCATACAGTTTACCCTGATATTCTTGATATCCCCAGCAATTTGGGCAATAACCATCTGCTGCATCTATTTCAGTTCTTTCTACGTGATTGTGTGCTTCCTTACTCATGACTCTAATTATTTATGTGTTTCTAATTCGTGTGTGATTATTTCAAATCTAAGAATATACCAACATTATAAGCCGCTCCTGCTGCAATTATCTCTCCTCTAAGTGGAGTAGCAACACCTGCTGCAATTCCAAATGTTGGTGTAATGTATAGATTTGCTTCAACTCCTATATTTGTAAATTCTGCGTTATTTGCGAAAATACTTGTACTCGTTGTTGTCGCCGCAGTATCACCATTCTTCAATGACTCCACAATATCCAGTCTTCCATTAATCCAAAGTTTGTTATTGACTAATCCAAGACCAATCTCTGCTCCAAAACGAATCTCTTCAGAAAATCCTTGAGATCTGTTGTTATAACCAGCGTAAGTACTGACATAACCAGATAGACCATCTGAAAGATTGAATCCCGTTCCTGCATGCAATTTTACCATTTGGTTAAATTCACCATCTCCTGTTTGTAAGTTATTTTGCTCTCCTCCTACTGACCTTCCCGTTGGCAAGCCAAATGTGATCGATGCAGCTATTGGAATCCTTGATCCAGGTTTCGTAATGCCATATTTTAGAGTCACATCAGTATCGCCAAAGGTTGTAATGGCATCACCAGGAAACAACAATTCTTGCGTCGTCGCTGATCTGATATTGTTAACCACATTTCTACTCAATATAGGCGCATTGACTATAGCTGTTATTCTATCAGTCAGGCCATATTCAGCATAGATTGTTGTATTGAAAATACCATTTGTTTGATTCGGATCTAATTCTCCTTGATCTGTATAATGTTCATCGAAAATAGTCCACCATTCAGAAAGCTTAAGGTATAAGCCGCCTTTTGGCTGAGACCAAGGTCCACCAGCAAAAGCCGTCTGTGCTATCAGTAAAAATACGATGAGTATCTGTATATGTTTCATAGTCGTTTTTGTTTTGAAATTATTCTGCTAAAACAGCTTCTCCTACTTTTACATTAAACGGTTTGCAGTAATACACGATGAATGCATATTCATTCAAGCCTGTATCTGGTATGGTATAATTATGAGCTCCTTCGAACACGGTTACTTCACCAATTTCTTTAGCTCCTGCTATGGAGTTTCTATTGTTTGAGAGATAGATATAGAATCCAGGAAGTGCTGATGTTGCTTCATAATTGTCAGCGATATCCAAAAACAGATCGTCTCCTTCTTGAGTTAATGTGAATGAACCTTGCAAATCATAAAAAGTTGTGGTTACAATTTCACCTGATATAGAATTAGCGGCAGCTATTGTTTCTTCACCAACGATGACTGGAATAGTCTCTGTCAGTTGATTGCCATCGATTGTTGTCGTTACAGCTACTTGAACTTCTCCTCCAGAAATCGCTGTTGCTAAGCCATCTTCTGTAATGGATAAGATTGTTGGGTTACTACTTGTCCAAAAAGCATCTACAATTTCTTCTTGTCCTACGTTATTTAAATATACTTTTTCAAATTGAAATTGATCTCCGACACCCAATTCTTGTACTGTTGAAGTGATGCGCAGTTGAGGTTCGACAGTATCATTGATGAAATCATCATTAATACACGACACCAGAAACAAAACCATAAAGGAGAGAAACGAGGTTTTGATCAATAGGTTTATGTAAGAATTCATTGCTTTAAGTTTTTTGCTTATAAATTTATATGTACAAAAGTGTGAGAATTTTGACTGACTTAAACGTCAATAGTTCCCATGTATTTGTCAATTTTCCTCTTTATTCATATTTAACTTGAATATGCGTAGATAGTTTAGGTGTAAGTAACAATGCAAATGTATGTGCATCGCAGTTGTTAAGCAAGAGACAAATTTCAGAAAATTTTAACGTTACAGTGTGCCAAAGGTTTTAACCTCCAGTGAGCCAAAGGTTTTTTAACCTCCAGTGAGCCAAAGGTTTTTAACCTCTTGGCGTCTCGTTACAGTGAGCCAAAGGTTTTCTAACCTCTTGGCGTATGCTATTCTAAGTGGAAGCCATCCTAAAATCAGTCGGAGTTTTGGTTTCATGCTTTTTAAAAAAGCGGCTGAAGGACTGTATGTCTTTGAAACCGATATGATGTGCAACATCAGAAATCGCTTTATCTGTGTACCTCAATAAACGCCGTGCTTCCAACATCTTTCTTTCTTGAATCAACTGCAGCGGCGTCTTGTGGTAGACTTTCCCAAACAAATTGGAAAGTGTTTTTGGTGATTTATTTAATAATTGGGCGTATTCAGATACTGTATGTTTTTCTCGAAAATATTGTTCAACTAAAAAATTAAACTCACGTACAATGTCAACTTGCGTATTTTCAATCGAATCATAACCGCCTTGATTTTTATAGATGCGAGTTAAAATAATAAGTACCCTTTTCAACATCATCTGCAACATTTCCAGTTGAAGGTTATCTACAGACTGTAACTCAACTGAGAGCATCTTCCATATAGAATCTAATACCTCTTGATCTTTAGGTTCCAAGTTTATGATAGGAAAATGTTTGGAACCAAAAAACAAAATGCCTTTACAACTCACTTCACTATCATGGTCTAATATGCAATAGAACTGTGAATTGAATCGAATGCATTTGGCTTTTGAAGCTCTTTCGATCCGAATTTTGTGCAACCAAGTGTAACTAATGATGGCGTCTTTAGGGACGATATATCTTTTTTCATCAACATATATGATGTTGTCATCCTCTTCAAACCATATGATTGAAAGCACCCCTTCCTTTTGACCTGACTCATTGAGAGATGAGTGTAAATCACACATTTCAAAATACTCCTCTGATTTACCGGAAAATTTCATTAATTAAAATTAGTATTCTACAATATTGGAAGGATCTCACTTTTTTAGCTGAAATCAATATGATTATGTTTATAGTTTCGAAATGGTTGCATCAGTATCCATTATATTTGGTTCATTCAACTTAAAATGTCATGGCCAATGCCTTAATTCGCAAAATTGTACATTCAGACTACCTAGATGTTTTTGGTGCTGTACTGATACTTGGAGTATGTGTGTTTAGGGATTTTCACGAAACTGTTTTTCAAAATGGTGAAATACAATTTGGGGTTCCCATTCATTCATTATGGTCAGAGGTGATGTCTGGCGCATTTCCATTAGGTATCCTATCTATAGTGGGTGCCATATTTTCCATGCTTAGCACTAGATTCATATCTAAACAAAAGAATAGTGGGAATGTGATTGGTGTAGCAACGACTGTTAACTCCGGTGTCATCGATTTTTTATTTGGCAATCGATCGGCAATCATCACCTATCCCATTTCATTCTTTCTCAATAGCTTATCGGTATTTAAATGGCACAAAGGCGCAAAGATTAGACCCAAAGACACTCAATATTATCTGATATTTTTATTTGGGATTGCTTTAGGTTTTGCGCTTGTCTATCTGGGTGCATACCTATTTGGTGGGAAGACAGAACACTCATTCTTAGCCGTCGTATCTGTCACCTTTGGTCTATCTATAGGCGGTAACTTTGCCAATGCATTCAAATATCAAGAGACATGGATTAACTGGATTATCTACAATATCGTTCAGTTGATAAAAAATACAATGTTGCTCAATATTGCAAACATTGTGAAATACATCTTTTATCTGTTCAATGCTGTACTCACATTGTTTGATTGGAAATTAAATGGGGATGTAGAAATAGAGACTACTTAGAATTATGCAGAAAAGCTTGTTCCGCAGCCACAGGTGTCAGTCGCATTGGGGTTATTAAAGATGAAACCGCGGTTATTTAAACCTTCAACCCAGTCAACCTCCATACCTATTAAGTACAAAGAATGTGCTTTTTCGATATAGACTGGAAGCCCGTCAACTTCGAATTCATCATCCTTATCTGTTTTCAGATCAAAACCCAACACATATGAAAACCCTGAACATCCACCACCTTTGACACCGACGCGTAAACCGTGGTCTGTAGGGATATTTTGTTCCTGCATGATACGTTTCAACTGAGTGATCGCTCCTTCAGTTAAGTTTATTGGATGTGATTTTACTTGCTCTATTACTTCTGCCATACCTTTAAGCTTTACACAAATGTACAAATCATTAACAAAAGAAGCTTGCAAATAGTTCTTCCTTATCAACCGCACTCTTTTGGATAAACCTTACTTTTATAACCGAATGATAGAATTGATCAAAACAGTATTGTTGGTTTTCATTCCTACAGGGTTGATTGCTTGGCTTGTACACAACATGATGTCAAAATATATTGACCAACAACGATTTATGCAGCTTCAGACCAAATCTCAGAGTAATTCAAAGGACATTTTACAAATTAAACTGCAAGCTTACGAACGATTAGCCTTGTGTATGGAGCGGATAGACATCAGGCAGCTATTGATCCGCATTCGAATGCCTCACATGAGTAATAATGATTTGCAGAATGCATTGATGGTTGCTGTCCAGCAGGAATATGAGCATAATATGATACAACAACTCTATGTTTCTGACCAATTATGGGAAATCATAAAGGCGGCTAAAGAGAACATCTTGAAACTCATTATGGTGGAATCTGAATCACTAAATCCAAATGCCAACAGTCAAGAATTGGCCGATAATCTACTGAAGAGCTATATGTCAGATGGCATAGGTTCGATTCAGACAGCACTAAAAGCAATCAAACAAGAAACCAGACTATTATTGTGAAAATACATTGGATACTATTCATATGCCTCTTGTTCTCTTCTTGCCAGAAGCATTGGCAAGTTGCAGAAGTTGACCCCGAAAGTTATCGTTTTGACAAATACAACAAGGTCAAGGCTGACAGTTCGCTTGTTGCTTTTATTGAACCATTCAAGCAGCAATTAGATAAAGAAATGAATGAAGTGATCGGTGAGGTAGCTGTACCACTGATCAAAAATCGGCCAGAATCTACACTTGGAAATTTTCTCGCAGATCTGATACTGTCACAGGCGGAGAAGTGCAGTGGTGTTAGCATTGATTTTGCTGTACAAAACTATGGTGGCATCAGAGTCCCTGAAGTAGGTGCAGGCCCATTCACAAAATCAAAAGCTTTTGACATCATGCCTTTTGACAATATGATTACGGTGATCGAAGCAAAAGGAACTGTAGTCAGACAATTGTGTAATCGAATGGCTCAAAGTAACGGCTGGCCAATCAGTAAATCCATGCAATTGGTTGTCGATGACGGCCAATTGACTGATGTATATGTACATGGTGAAGCACTTAATGATTCGAAAACATATGTTTTTGCCTTACCGGACTATGTCGCCAATGGTGGAGGTCAATGTGATTTTCTTATCGAGCAAAAAAGATTGCCATGTCACGTACTTGTGCGAGATGCCATCATTAACCATGTCAGGGAGTTGACAACAGCAGGTGAAAAGATTACGGCCACATTAACAGACAGAATTATTTCTAAATGAAACGAAGACATTTTCTCCAAAGATCAAGCACAGGTGCACTAGTCGTTCTTTCAGGTAAAGCTGACCAATCTTGGTTTGATTCGCACGAATTAGTCAATCTGACCATCCTTCATACAAATGATATGCACAGTCGCATAGAACCATTCCCAATGGATGGAAGTCGAAATGAAGGATTAGGAGGAGTTGCCAAACGAAGCAGTTTGATTCAAAGAATTAGAAACCAGGAACCAAATGTCTTGCTATTAGATGCTGGAGATATTTTTCAAGGCACCCCATATTTCAACTTTTTTGAGGGTGAAGTTGAAATCAAAGCAATGTCGATGATGAAATACGACGCCGCCACTATTGGCAATCATGATTTTGATGGTGGAATGGACAATTTGAAGTCCCAAATGTCTAAAGCTAGTTTTCCAATGATCAATTGCAATTATGATTTTAGCCATACAGTGATGCACGATCAAGTGTTGCCTTATAAGGTCTTTCATAAAGCTGGGATTAAAATCGGAGTGACCGGAGTGGGCATTAAATTAGAAAGCCTCGTACCAAAAAACTTAACCAGAGAAACCCAATACTTAGATCCTGTTGCACATGCTGTTAAAACTGCTTCTCTATTAAAAAATGAGCTCAACTGTGATTACGTCATCTGTTTGTCACATCTCGGTTATAAGTATAAAGAAGAATACATTGACGATATCAAATTCGCCTCAAGATCCACAAACATTGACTTGATTATTGGTGGACATACTCATACGTTTTTAAGAGAGCCCGAAATAGTTGCAAATGCAAATAATGAAGCCGTTATTGTGAACCAAGTTGGATGGGCAGGCATCATGTTGGGACGGCTTGACATACAATTTGAGAGAAGTAGAAAAAACAGCTGTGTGAGCTGTAAAAACCTATTTGTCAAAAATCTATAGAGAACCAAACATTTATAAATATAATATACTTTAAACTGTAAAGTCCTAGAATTCAGTACAGTTTGTATATAAATTAAGTCTATATATCTCTCTGAGCCTCAAGCGTTTACAAACGTAAAATATGTTACTACTTTTATTAATCAATGTTTGGTAAGCGATTTTATTTTTATTTCCTTTGAGTCGTTGGGATTAGAAATAGTATTCAACCTTTCCAAAAACCAAGGGCAAATCCCAAAAAAAAGAAAGATGTTTTTAACTCCCAATTTCGATACTAAATTTTGTTAATTAAACACTGATAAACCTGAAAGGGAATGGTTAAACACTACGAACAGGTATGGGAAAGTTGTCTGTCTTATATAAAAGAAAATATAAACCTCCAAAGTTTTAAAACCTGGTTCGAACCTATAAAACCTATTCGTTTACAAGACAGTTCACTCACCATACAAGTACCTAACCAATTCTTTTACGAGTGGCTAGAGGAAAATTATGTTGGCTTGTTAAAACAATCATTGGTAAATGAATTGGGAAGCAATGGAAGATTAGAATATCAAATTTTGGTTTCTGACCCGAGAAAGCCTGGCATGTCAGATGCTCCTTTTAAAGGCAAAGACATCAAGAATCCTTTCGTTATTCCAGGAATTAAGAAAACAAAAATCGATCCCCAGCTTAATCAAGATTATACCTTCGAGACATTTATAGAAGGAGATTGCAATAAATTAGCCAGATCAGCTGGTCAAGCAATCGCAGCAAATCCAGGGGGAACTGCTTTTAACCCTTTGGTCATTTTTGGTGAAGTCGGATTGGGCAAAACTCACCTAGCTCAAGCCATTGGTAATGAAGTACTCAATCGTTTTCCAAATAAAAATGTATTGTACGCCACTTCAGAAAGCTTTACCAATCAAATCATCGAATCCATTAAGAAGAATTCGGTCAACGATTTCATGAATTTTTATCAAATGATTGATGTGTTGATCGTAGACGATATTCAGTTTTTAGCAGGACGTGTTAAAACTCAGGAAATATTCTTTAATATTTTTAATCATTTGCATCAGAATAAGAAACAAGTGATTTTGACATCCGATAGGCCTCCCAAAGACCTAGAAGATATGGAAGACAGGCTCATTTCACGATTTAAGTGGGGTCTGTCTGCCGATCTTCAAGTTCCTGAGTTTGAAACACGTCAAGCTATACTGTCTTACAAAATGGAAAAAGAAGGCGTTGACCTTCCACCAGAAGTTGTCGAATTCATCTCCTACAACATCAAAAACAATGTGAGAGAACTTGAAGGCGTTTTGATTTCTTTAATCGCCCAATCCACACTCAACAAACGAATCATCAATATTGACCTAGCCAAACAAGTGATTCAAAACTTCATCAAAAAGATTAATCGTGAAGTGACTGTCGATAGCATCAAAGATTTGGTAGCCAACCACTTTAATGTGCCAGTCGATAAATTGCAAAGTCAGACGAGAAAGCGTTCGATAGTCATTGCAAGACAGTTGTCCATGTACTTAGCTAAAAACTTGACCAACAAATCCCTTAAATCTATCGGTGAAAATTTTGGCGGCAGAGATCACAGTACAGTTATTTACTCTTGTAAAGCTGTGAGAGATCTGATGGATACTGACTTGATCTTCAAAGACACTGTAGCAGAGCTGGAAAAGAAGGTTCAGCTTAGTTTGAATGGGTAAGGGGTAAGTTTAAGAGCAAGTGTCAAGTGTCAAGTTCAAGAGCAAAGTGTCACA
This sequence comes from uncultured Saprospiraceae bacterium, assembly GCA_937997635.1. GTDB lineage: Bacteria > Bacteroidota > Bacteroidia > Chitinophagales > Saprospiraceae > CALFUK01. The sequence goes on from CALLFA010000007.1 coordinate 27,067, forward strand.
AGTTCAAGTTCAAGTGTCAAGTTCAAGTTTCAAGAGCAAGTATCAAGTGTCAAGTTCAAGTATAGTTTTGTGCTTGTATAAACTATGTTACTACCCTAGCAATTGAGGTGCTTTCAATAATTTGAAGAACTGATCCAGTTTTGGTGTGATGATTATTTCTGTTCTCCTATTTTGCGATTGACCAACTTTTGTCTCATTATCTGCTTTTGGAATGTACTCCGATCTTCCCGCAGCTGTTAATCTATTTGGCTCAACTTGATGTTTGTGCTGCAATTCTCTCACTACTGCAGTTGCTCTAAGCACGCTAAGATCCCAATTGTCATTGACTTTTTCATTTGCTATCGGAACACTGTCCGTATGTCCTTCGACGAGTACATTGATATCGTCATGATCGTTGATGATTGAAGCCACCTTTTGTAAGATATCTCCTGATTTTTGAGATAATCTTGTACTTCCTGATCTGAACAACAATTTGTCTGCTATTGATACATACACTGCACTACCTTTCACCTGCACCTGTATGTCATCATCATTAAAATCAAGTAAGGATCGTTTGAGATTTGTGACAAGAGCAAGGTTTATCGAATCTTTTTCGTGAATTTTAGTGGTCAAATTTTGGATGTAATCGTTCTGTCGATTCATAGATTCTAGTGAATTCTGAATGGACTTTGCATCCGTCTGCGTGATGACAGATAAATCTGAAAGACGATCTAATAAACTGCTATTCGTCCCTCTTAAATGCTCCAATTGAGACTCCAATTGAGACACCTGCTCTACTTTCGTCTGTAATTGCTCTTCTAGTTGCTTGACCTTAGACCCGCAGGAATTCAGACTCAATAAACAAACGATCATCAATAATACTAGTCTTACGCTTTGTTTCATAACAATCATAACGCGCAAGGTATGATTGATATTTGAAATAGCTAATGAGGATAAACCCTGATATTTCTAGTGCAAGTGCAAGAGTCAAGTGCAAGTTCAAGTGCAAGAGTCAAGTGCAAATGCAAGAGTCAAGTGCAAGTAACAAGTGCAAGAGTCAAGTTGCCATCAATCTGGAGCTCCAATTGTCGAATATTTGTCCAAGACCTTAATTTGCGTTGTCAAATTTCCATTTTTCAAGACATTTAGAGTTATCTCTCACTATATCTCAATGAGAAGGTTTAGTATGATCTAACTTCCCTTTTATTCAATATAACTAATGCCGCAATAACACCTGGCACCCAGCCACAAAAGGTAAGAAGAAGCGTGATGATGAATGACCCAAGCCCTTTATCAATAACAGCTAATGGTGGAAAGATAACAGCTAGTATGACTCTAAATATGCTCATTTTTAATGGGTTTTATGAGTAAAACAGCCAAGACGTCATCTTGAGTTTCACTGAATCGACGAGTATGACTCACTATTCGACAAAAGGAGTATTGGGTTCCCTGGAGCTATAGGCTGATACCTCTTATAGGTGTCAGTATCACATAGCTAAAAGCATTGAGTGGGGATGTTCTGATCGTCATTTATAAAATATTTAATACTTGTAGACGCATTATTTTACATTAGAATACGTTTTGAAAGTATGTCTCGAAGTCCCATTATATGCCTATTCTTTTGTCTTGCTACGCAATTGTGCGGGCAAAGCGAATGGAAACTGGTGAAGGAGAAAGGATCCACTATGGTGTACACCAAAAAATCTGACAATTCAAAGTTGAAAGAAGTAAAGATTACAGCGAGATTTCAATCTAGTATGAATGAACTCGTTGCAGCCTTAGAAGATGTAGATACACACAAAGATTGGGTGCCTTACACGATAGATTCCTATATGGTTGATAAATTAAATGAAGACAAATTTTATTATTACGTCTCCAGCGATTTCCCATTTCCAGCCAAAGACCGTGATGTTGTCATCCTTTATGAAAGAGAGCAGAACCCTGACACTAAGGTTGTCATTACAACATCTGAAGCTGCTCCTGATTACATTGATGCTTTTAAAGAATTTATACGAGTGCCTGTGTTTAGTTCGACCTACATCCTGACACCTAAAACCAATGGGTTCATAGATATCGATTATCAAGTAAAAGTGAGTCCAGGAGGATCTATCCCTGCTTGGATCATCAACCTGGGCATCACAAAGGGACCAATAAAGACGATGGAGTCATTAGCTACACTTTTGGATTCTGGTAAGTATAGGAATGTTGATGTTGCTGGTATTGTGAATTAAGTGTGTTCAAGTATCAAGTTCAAGTTCAAGTTCAAGTTCAAAGTTGCGCGACGCACTACTAAAAGTTAATCTTATTTCCAGATACATATGTCTCTAGACACTTTATATTTTGCAATTCTGAAACAGGAATAGACAATGGGTCTTTATCCAACACAATAAAATCTGCGTATTTACCAACAGTTAAACTTCCTAATTTGTCTTCCTTTTTTATTTGCCAAGCAGCATCTATTGTCATCGCTTTTAATGCATCCATCAACTCAATGCGTTCTTCTTGAGACATGTCATAGCCCAATCTGGTTTTGCGTTCGACTGCAGTCTGTATCAAACGAAGCGGTTGACTGGCGAACATTGGCTGGTCTGCATGTAAGCTTAATTTTAATCCACTTTTTAATGTAGAACCAAGCGGCAATAAATCATTGGCTCGCTCCTCTCCTATGACATATTCTTTTAGTGCGTCACCATAATAATACAAGTGATTAATGTGATAACTAGGCGTCATTCCTAATCTTGACATTCGAGACAATTCATCTTTCGGCATCAATAAGCAATGTTCGAGTCGATGTCTTGAATCCGAATAATCTAACTCAGTACTTAATTCATCATATGCATCCAAGACATCAGTAATTGCTTTGCCACCTTGCGTATGAATAGCGATCTGCCAACCTTCACTATGATGTTTTTTTATGAATGATTTTAGGTCTTCTTTTTCGATTAAATTATTTCCTGTGTGGTTTTCGGGAATATCCAATTTTTGTTGATTAAACTCATTGGTCAGATATGGCTCTTCCAAATACATCGAACCAATATAAGGTGAACCATCGTACCAGTGCTTGACTCCAATCACATCTACATAATCATTTGATTCGGTTTTAACCGTGGGCATCAAATGAGGTCTGTCGTGTCGCATGTACATAAAATGTCGAGGGAATGCTTGTCGATCTGGAAACGTACCAGTCAGTTGTAGCATTCTCCCAATCAAACTAATTGACTTATCAGATAAGTAGCGAATCAAATGCATCGGCTTTTCATCTGTAATGGATAGACCCGTGGTTACGATTGTTGTATTTCCATGTCTGGCATATTCTTTCATCACATTGACAGCGGTGGCACCAAACAACTCTGGACTAAAAAATTCCTTTTCCAATAATTCCAGCATTGGTAAAACTGCCTTTTGTTCTACAATCAAACCAGTCAATTGACCATTGGCATCTTTCTCATAGTAGTTTTCCTTATCAATATCTGGTGTATTGGCATCTATGCCCGCTAATTCAAAGGCAGCTGTATTGGCCCAATAAGAATGCAGACTTTGAGAGGCAATGAATACAGGATTGTCAGGAGCCACACGATCAAGGTAATCGATGGTTGGCAATGTAATTTCTGGAATCAAAACAGGATCTATACCTCTGCAGATCATCCACTCCCCTTTTTCCATCTTGGCTAAATGTTGTTCAAAATAATCCCAAACCTCTTCGTTGGTTCGATGTGTAAATCCACTCAGATCAATCATATTTTCTAAAGACAATGAGAGAGCGAAATGAGTATGCGGATCAATAAAACCGGGCAATACCGTCTTACCGTTTAAATCATATTTATCAAAATTGCTGTACTGGTCGTCTGACAATAATTCCTCAGTGCCGATAGCTAAGATTTTACCGTCTTTAACAACCATTGTTGATGCCGTTGGATTGGCTTCATCCATCGTTATGATTGCCCCATTGATATATATGGTTGGTGGCGCTTTTATATAGTCTTGGGTTAGGATGAAAAACAAACCAACAAGGATAATCAACAACACAAGCAGGACAAGGAATATCTTCTTCACCATCAATTCTAAATTTGATTCCAAGATAGCAGTTTTCGGGCGCATCAATTTTGGACGTTGGCACTAGATTTTGATTTATGATTGAGGCTGCCCTAACCGTGGTTCTTGCCAGTCTTTTTGCAATCGGAGTAACTCTGCATCAATCCAATCCTTTGTTTGATTCATAAGTACCTCTGGATCATCTCCTCGCATTGGTGGTCCGATGGATATTTTTGTTTCAGTACGTAATTTTCCAAATTGTATTAGAAAATGAGAAAACAAAGATCTGCCTTGCCAGTGGTCTTTTAATTTTTTGTAATCGATAGCAACTGGCACTACTGGAAAATCATTTGACGATGCTGCTTTAAATGCACCCAATTTAAATTGCTTAGTCGTCACAAGGTCACCTGTTGTTCCTTCAGGGTAGATCAGTACATTGTACCCTTCCTTTACTGTTTCAATCAATTTAAGTACGGTTGCTTTTCGACTACTTTTACTTTCTCGTTTCACATATATAATGCCTGTCAGACTAGCAGCTTGACTCATCACAGGTATATCTCCAACCTCAGCCTTGGCAATGATAAATGCATCAAATGCTTTTGCTTGAAATAGAGGATCAGAAAAACTTCGGTGATTACTCATGTAAATTGCAGGCACGTCAGCAGGTGATCCTGTGACATCAATTTTAGCTCCCATAATAGGATTCCCAATAACAACCCAGGCTCGTCGCAAATTAAACGCAGATTCAGGGGTATGCTTTCTAAACAACAAAGTCACTGAATAACAAAGCATATACACTATCATCGTCAGAGCCATTAGAATTGCTCGAAGTCCTGCCAAAAATTTACCCATTACGATATCTTTAGCAGTTCTTTGGCATTTAATTTTGCATGCTCACTAGGTGGATCTCCACTCAGCATTTTTGCTATTTCTACTACTCTGTCTGCCACTTCCAGTTCCTTGATGTATGTATTGGTTGTTTTTGCTTTTGATTCTTTGTATACGAGTAAATGTCTGTCTCCTTTAGCTGCTACCTGTGGTGAGTGAGTAATGACAATCACTTGGTGCGCTGATCCTAACTCCTCTAAAATCAATCCCATGCGATGAGCAACTTCACCAGAAATTCCGGTGTCAATTTCATCAAACACCAAACAGGGCAATTCCATTTTATTGGCAACTAAAGCTTTGAGGCTAAGATTTAATCTCGACAACTCTCCTCCCGATGCTACTTTTTTTAAGGCTACCGCTGCTTTCCCTTTATTTGCAGAAAATAAGAAAGCCAATCTGTCTTTTCCAAAAGCATTAAGATCGTCATCTTCTTCGCAAGACACGGTCAATTTCGCATCAGGCATTGCCAATTCAGATAATCGTTTTCCAATTTCTTTTTCAATTTTGGAAGTAACTCCTTTGCGTTTTTTGAATAAATCTTTAGCCAAAGATGAGGCATTTGCTTTTTCTTCTGCTACCTTTTTACTTAATGAAGCCAAATACTCCTCGACATTGGAGTAGTTATCAAAATGTGTGCGCAGTTTTTCCTGTACACCAAGAAGCTCAGTTACAGACAGCACTGCATGCTTTTTTTGGAGTCTATAAATATCATCTAGGCGCCCTTTAATTGTTGATAGTTTTTCTGGATCCATATTCGCATCTCCGGATATAGACTCCAATTCTTCATTTATATCAGTCAACTCTACACTCGCAGAATGCAACCTATCCGCCAATTTACCAAAAGATGAATTGTATTTACTCAACTTCATGAGTTGTCTGGTTGCTTGTTCCAAGTCTTGAATGACAGACTGCTGTTCGCCATTTAGTCTACCTGCTATTTCACTCAGAGCCAACTTAATTTCTTCCGCATTTTCTAATCCTGATAATTCTTCTTCCATCTTTTCCTGTTCACCAGAAACTAATTGGAGTTTATCAAGTTCTTGCAATTGGAATTGGATGTAATCTATCTCCTTACTTGCCGACAGTGCTTCTTTCTTCTCTTTATCAAATTCTTCTTTAGCCTTCTTATAGCTTGCATAGGCATTTTGATATTTGTCTAAAAGTTTCTTGCTATTTGCAAGTGTATCAACAATTTTATATTGATTGACATTCGAATAAATATCAAGGGTATCGAATTGTTGATGTAAGTCTATGAGTTGTGCACTTATTTCATTGAGTACAGAAAGATTCACTGGCGAATCATTGACAAAGGCTCTCGACTTGCCACTTGGACTTATCTCGCGGCGGATAATCAACTCATCATCGTATTCTAGTTCGTGTTTGGTGAACAAATTGTTCAGTCCATAATCTTGAATAGCAATGGCGCCTTCGATGATACACTTCTTTTTGACATCAAATAGTGCGTTTAAGTCTGCTCGTTTGCCAAGTACAAGCTGCAATGCTCCAAGAAGAATGGACTTTCCCGCACCAGTTTCACCTGTAATGATGTTGAGTCCTTTTGCAAACTGCAAATCAACATGGTCGATAATGACATAATTCTTGATGAGAAGAGATTGGAGCATTGCTCAAAGTTAGTATTTAGCTGAAATTAGTCGTTCATTTTTGGTTTAACATTTGGACTAATTTATCCAACATTCCTTGCTCCGTTATCAAATCTGAAGCGACAGATGCCATATTGTACTGTTTTTCTAAGTGTGATGACGTCGTTGATCCTAATGTTATGATCATTCCATCAAATCCAGGTACAGCATGCAGAAACGCATCTGCATTTAAGGGACTGGTCAACATGGCAATATCTGGAGTTGTCAATTGAATAGAATCTGTTCTCATGGTATTTTCATAGGCAATCACGTCAAGACAGTTGAACTCGGATTCAATGGCTCGTTGCACGGACATCTTTGAATGTTTTGCTCTTACAAAAACGATCGTATCATCTTCATGCAACACTTCTGTCAATTGATTGGGCACATGTTCAGGTTTGCCATCTCCAATAAAATCTGCCTTCTTACCAAAGCTCTCTTCCCAAACTCTTGCTGTTGAAGGACCAAAGCAAGCAATTTTATAAGACGCTAAAGATGGTGCATTAAGCTCTAATTGAGCTAGTAAATGCTTGACACCAGATTTGCTGTAAAAAAATAGCCAGTTCCCTTTAGGCAAATCACTTATTGGAACAGTCGTAAAATTTAGTAATGATTGAGCTTCTAAAATCAGCTGATTCTCCTTACAATAGATGTTGATGGGAGAGTCATCTTCTAAATACCTGGACACAAATAAACGTTTCATCATCACTGAAACAAACTGTTCTTTTCTGATGGTTCAATCAAATCCCATAGATTGCCATAGAGATCTGCGAAAACCGTGACTTTTCCATATTCTTCTTCCGTAATTTCTCTGACTATTCGAATGTTGTTTTCTTTTAGATTTTTGTAATCTCGATCAAGATCATCAGTAAATAAAAACAAGAACACTCGTCCGCCAGTTTGATTGCCAACAGAAGCTAGCTGTTCTTCATTTTTTGCTTTTGCCAATAGAAGCGAACAGCCATTCCCACCTGGAGGTCTTACCACTACCCACCGCTTTTCTTCAGACAATTTTGTGTCTTCCAGTAAATCAAAGTGTAATTTATTGGTATAGAAATCGATGGCTTCATCGTAGTCTTTGACAACTAGTGCGAGTTTACTGATGTGTTGGTTCATTTGTGATTTATTAATTGATGGTTTTGCCGGATGGCAGTATATTAACGCTGACCACCCTACCCGCCTATTGGCGGGCATCCCTCCTTGGAGGGGAATTTTATCCGCAATTTAGCAAAGAGCTTGATTTTCCATCATATAAGCTCGCGATTTCTCTTCACGTTTAGAGGAATGGAGTCAACCACGAAAATTATACTTCTTCATCCTCATACAAATCATCGAACGCGCCTACTTTATGTAAAGCAATAAAACATCTTGACGCAGCGATCACATCTGCGCGTGCATTATTTGCAGGACTATAACCTTGTTTGAAAATGGCAGCGTGTAATTCCATTAATGATGGCCATTTATACCCACCTCCTCGTTTTGGAATTTTAGCATAAAAAGTACCTTCTTGCATAAGGCAAAGTCTCTCGGCCGCAAAAATCCCATGTTCCATACCCGCTCTTTTGAATTCTGCTGCAAGTATATTTTCGTTGTAATCAAGATTATGTGCAAATAAATATTTTACCTCCTTCATAGAATCTGAAAAATGTTGGAGTACCTGTTTTATATCATCTCCTTCACTATTTGCTCTCTCCATATCCACATCATGACGCTTGGCTATTTCATCAGAGATCGTAAAACCATCTGGCTTGATGACACAATTGTAATCCTTCTTTGGTTTCAAATCTTCGCCAAGGACGATCCAAGAAACATGAATCATTCTAGGCCAATTTGAGAGATCGTTTGGAGAAGCTTTAAAACTCTTAGGCTTGCCGTTAGCGGACACATCAAATATCAGATACATTAGTTAGAGGTTAATTGATCATAAATTTTTTCGGCCAATCGGTGGTTGGTACTTTGTGACAGTTTTACCTTTTTTAAAGGTGACTGTAAATCTTGTGAAAAACAAGCAACAGTGTGGTAATATCCATTAGCGTCTTTTCTACAATACACCCCAAGAGGCAAATGGCAACCGCCATCCATTTTTCTCAACACTTTGCGTTCCACATTAGTGCAGTCAGACGTATCCATGTGATGTATTTTACGAAGGATGTTGATCATATGTGTATCGTCATTTCTGCATTGATATGCTAGTACTCCTTGAGCAGGGGCGGGTACAAATTCGGATGGGTCAAAAGCAAAGCTGTACAAATCCGACACATCAAGTTGAAGCCGATCTAATCCCGCTTGTGCAAGTATGATTCCATCAAAATCACCAGTTCGCAATTTTTCAAGACGAGTCGGCACATTGCCCCTGATGTCTTTAATCACTGCTGTTGGAAATAAGTGGAGCAAATTCGCTTTTCTACGCGTAGATGAAGTACCGATGATCGCCGCCTCTTTTATCTGTAATGGCGATTCGCCAATTATGCTGTCTTTCTTCAACAATAAGGTATCCCGCGGATTGGCTCGTGCGGACAAAGACGCCAACATGAGACCTTCCGATTGCTGCGTCGGAAGATCCTTCATTGAATGGACAGCAAAATCGATTGATTCAGCTAATAACGCTTGTTCTATTTCGGATGTAAAAAAGCCTTTACCTTCAATTTTGTCAAATGATAAATCTTGAATCTGATCACCCTTTGTTTTAATGATGACAATCTCGACATCATAGCCTAGATCTTTCAATTCTGCAGTGACTGTATTGGCCTGCCATAAAGCGAGCTTACTTCCTCTTGTACCTAAACGGATGGTTGACTTTGTCATATAGAGTGGCAAATATACGAGTATGCCCTAAAAAGCTCAATCCATATGCCTAATTACCCAATTCTAAATGTTTATGATGGTATGGTGACACAAAAAACCAATATCTTCGATTTATGACATTACTTGCAAAAGACATTGCAATGCTGGTTTCTGGCAAACTTAAAGGAGATGGTTCACGGGAAATCCATTCTATTAAAGGACTGGAAACTGCGCAACCGGGAAACCTAAGTTTTCTTGTAAAACAAAAGCACCAGGAGCAATTTGAATCTTCTAAAGCTTCAGTTTTTGTTGTTGCAAATGATATAGACTACAAACAAAGTGATTTTCAAACCTTTATAGAAGTGGATAATGTCATGGCTGCCGTGCAACTTATTTCTGAACATTTCGCTGGTCAGGCTATACCAAAAGAAGCAACGATTTCAAGTTTGTCTCAACTCGCATCATCAGTGCGTTGTGGTGAGCATGTGAGAATCGACGCCTACACAATAGTGCAAGATCAAGTGTCAATTGGCACTGGCACCACCATTGGGTCTCAAGTGCATATTGGCGATCATGTCAGTATTGGTGATCATTGTATCATATATCCTGGAGTTAAAATTTATGCACATGCTGTTATTGGCGATCATGTCATCATTCACAGCAATGCGGTAATTGGCAGCGATGGGTTTGGCTTTCATTTTGATGGAAATCGATTCAAAAAAATCCACCACACTGGTAATGTTGTTATTGAGGATTTTGTGGAAATTGGCAGCAATACGGTTATTGACAGAGCAGCATTTGACACCACAATCATCAGAGAGGGCACCAAATTGGATAACTTGATACAGGTTGCTCATAATGTAGACATAGGCAAGCACAATGTCATCGCTGCGCAGACAGGAATTTCAGGGAGTGTGGACATTGGTAATGGTTGTCAGATAGGTGGACAAGTCGGTATTGCTGGACATTTAACCATTGCGGATGGTACAGAAATTCAAGCGAAAAGTGGAGTCCCTTCTTCTATAACCGAACCCAATCAAAAGTGGTACGGCTATCCTGTTTTGAAGTTTCGAGATTATTTAAGGTCGTATGCTCTTTTTAAAAAATTGCCTAAGCTTATTAATGAGCTCAATTCCCTTAAAAAGGAAGTGAAAAATCTAAACCAGAAAAACGATTAATCTGGTAGTGACACCTGTTGACGTGTGAGTGTAACTTAGATTATTTAGGTGGGCTTGCGTTTTTATTTGCAACAGAGACGAACAAATAAGCCACATATAATAATCCTATTCCTGTAAAAATACTTCCAGCGATTACATGGTTGTTAATTATCAACATATACGACATAAACATAGAGCCAGCAATTATAAAAAATCCTAATAATAGTGCTAAGTATCGTATGTAATGAACAAAGCCTTGTTCTCTTTTATTTAGCATGACCATTTCGTCGTTCTGTTGATGTCTTTTATTTTGCTCAATTTCTGCTCTTTCCATGAGAAATGGAATCAAAGATTCATCAATTTCTTTTAGCTCTTTTAGCTCTTTTGCTGATGGTAGAAGATGATCGTTTACGCTTTCTACTGCTTCAAAGTTGCTTCCTTTTTTACTTACTTTTCTTTGCCTGTTTGCCAATTCTTTTAGATTTTACATAAGAAGTCATTGCTGTGTTTAGGTCATTGTAAACTTTTGAAAAATCAGAGGAATACTTAGCCTTATCAGTTGACATATTTCCAAAATCAATTTCTTTTGAATTAAAATCTTCTAAAAAACTTACGTAATAACTATTGCAAACTTGGTTGTTGCCAGACATCACGCTTGGAGTATTTGATAGTATTGATAAGATTTTAGTCACTAAAATTAATAGTTTCATTTTACTTTAAACGGCGCAAAAGTACAATTTGTTTCTATATCTCCTCGACACAGAGTTAATATTATATTAAAATACTAAAATCTTCGTCAAAAATCAAATTTATTAATGATTGTCAAATCTTACTAATGCACTAAATTTAACATATTAAAATAACTCAAATACTTAACTTCATAAATGCTTGATAAATAACTATTTGTATTAATTACCAACATTTCAAACACGCAATAACACTAATTTAGTGTAAAATAGCATAGATGGATACATATTATCCATAACTTTAATTTGTCTAAGGAAAACTACAGCGATTTAATTCATCGAATTGAAATACTTGAATCAAAAATTGAAGCATTGCAAACAGCCTTAGAAATTAAAGAGTCTATCAACAAACGACCATACAAGTGGAAGTCGAAAATCATTGATACACTCTCTATTCTAAACACAATGCTTACCAAAAAAGAATCAAAAAAATGAAGCTATTTTTTTGTGCTTTTACACGTCAACAGTAGTTACTACCATTAATCCTTACTCTATCAGGTCGTAGTACATTTTAACAAAAAATGCCATTAAACCTACTATGGGCAAGAAAGCCGAAAAATACTGGTTAGAAAAGTTAAAATAGTTGTCAAGCCATTGACCAGCAAACAGTAAGATCATGAGCAATACAAACATTTGCATCGCCATACCTGTGTATTTCAAATAATTTTTTGATTCCGAAGAACGCTTTTTCAAAAGCTGTTACGTCTTTGCGAAGGACAGAACTTTGTCGGATGCTGATTTTGATTTACCAGTAGGAGTGTTACCAGTAGAACAATGGACATTAAATCTCGCACCAGGGTGAACAGCTAGTTTGCCTGTCGTGACTTCGCCATCAATGACGGCAGATTCAGTAATATTAAGCAGATCGGTGGTTTTAAGTACCCCTTTAAAATGGCCTTCTACTAGAGCAGTCGTGCACTCTATATTGCCATCAACAAAGCCTTTTGGACCTATAATAACTTTACCTTTACAATGAAGCGTACCTATCAATTCTCCATCAATACGAATATCAGCATCAGAATTGATCGTGCCTTCCATTCGCGTACCAGCGCCCAAACTATTGATGTTTAACCCAGAAGAGGAATTACTCGTTGAAGTGCTAGATTTTTTTGGTACATCAACAGTGACTGGTGTTTGCGTTTTATCTTTTTTAGATCCAAACATGATTTACGTTTTCTTTATTTATGAACGGATAAGATACAATAGCATCGTAGGAAATCAAAATAACTGTTTAACTATAAGTAAAAATGTCACTATTGACAGAACGGATTGGTCAGAATTTAGGACAAAAGACGCCTCGTCTCTTCTTTCCAGGGATGTAATAATTAGCGGATAATTCGAAAGAGCCATTTGCAGGTGCTGCACTCCTAAAATCCGAAACGGTTGCATCATAACTCAGACCTATGCCAAAGGAACCATTATCTACCCGAACAGACACAATAAAGGCGTCAGCATGTATGGATGAATCAATGCTGTTTCCAGTCCTAAACCAAGCGCCGAGCTGGACGTATTGACGACCAGCGTTTGTGTCATTTAATCTATATCTGAGATTTGCTCCAAGATTGTATTCGCGATGAGGACCTTGTATCAGTACTATAGCATTAGGTAATACACTGACTCTTGGATTAAACGGGATTTCTGCTCCTGCATTTATTGTCGTACGAACAAATAAATTAGACACCGCACCTAAGAAAGAGATGTTAGGTCTGTTGATATGACTAAACGCGACACCGCCAAAGTAACTTAACGCTTTATCGGATGAATTAAAGTATAGGACACCGACAGATACATCTGGGTAGTTTATCGGATCGATTTGATTATTGTCAATTCTGTCGATTTCGCCACTAGGTGCTCCTGCATTAAACCCTCCAATACCATCGTGCTGCTGCGGCCACCTTAAGTTGTCTGTGGACACTCTTCTTTGCGTAAATCCGACATCTCCTCCAACGACGAGATAGCTGGAGCGCTTGCTATTACCGTTTAAGTACTTTTGATATGAAGCAGAAAGTTTTGCTTGTACTGTAGCCAAATTAGATTCTCCTGCCACATCTCCCCATAGCGTACCTCCAATCCCAAAATAATCTAACTCTCCGACAGGTCTTCTGGTATCGTAAGAAAAAGAAGACGTATTGTATGCATTTGCTGCTCCCAAAGCAGGGGACCACTGACTCCTGTAATTAAAAATATATCGTTGTGAATGTTCTGAGACTCCTGTCAAGGCAGGATTGAGGTTCAGCGGTGACAGGTAAAACTGAGAAAAATGGATATCCTGGCTGTTACCAAGTTGGTATAAGAAAACAAAAAGAAATATCAGACTATAGCGCATACACTTTAATGTATAAACAATTGGTTGCTTTTTCGCTGTTTTGGTGTTTAATCTTCTAAGAATGTACTTTAGGATACCAATATTTACGGCGATCATCTCTACTTATCAAGTAAGTAACAGAGAACTCAAAAGAACCGTTTGCAGTACCCGCTTGTCTGAAGGCCGATGTTGTGAAATCATAACTAAAGCCCAAGCCATATCTGGCAGTATCAAATTTAGTAGAAAATATTAGTGCATCAGAGTGAAGCCCTCCTCCGTCTTGTGTACCGATTCTGGTCCAGACACCAACTTGGAATGCTTCTCCATTGTCATTACCTAAATCAAATCGGAAGCTTGTTCCAGCATTGTATTGTCGATGTGGGCCTTGTAGTAAGACCACAAGTCCAGGAAGTAAGCCTATGGTTTCTGTCAAACCAAATTCTCCGCCTGCGTGAAAGGTGAATCTTCTGTATAAATTTCTGGCATCAGATTCTGAAGGATTTGCTGGTGTGTCATTGAAAAAGGACACATTGGGTTCGTTTACGTGAGCGGCTGCAATTCCTGCATAAAAGCTGTTGCGTTGATCTAGGATACTAAACCACATAAGACCAACACTTAAGTCTGGGTAGATGAAGTTATTTTCATTGATTATTTCTGCAGCACCTGCGTTTACATCAAATACACCATTTGTGTGCTGTGATGGCCACCTTAAATCACCAACTCTCACTCGTCTTTGTACGATACCAACATCTGTTCCGACTGTCAAATAATGTGCAGAATTAAATCCTCCATTCAAGTAATAGCTAAATGAAGCAGAAATTCTACCTGATGTGGACCCAAATCTGGAAGCACCTGCGACATCTCCCCACAAACTTCCACCTATACCAAAGTAGTCATAAGTGCCTACCTGAATTTTTTGATCATATGAAGCTGAGTATGTATTGTATGCATTTGCGCCTAGAGCAGATGCCCATTGATTCCTATAATTAGCAACAAAACGTTGATTGGCCCGCATAACACCAGTTAGTGCAGGGTTCAAGTTAAGCGGTGATTGATAAAACTGTGAGAAATGTATATCCTGTGCAAATACAGAAACAGTCATCAACAATATGAAAGAAACAAGATAATGTCGTCGTAAAAGATTCTCGGTCATCGGCACAAATGTAATAACTAAACTTAAGTTTTCAATCTGAAGCAGTATACTATTAAAGACAAAAACGGTTAAATTATTATAAAAGTGGTAAGATTTATGATTTATTCTTCTTTGCGTCATTCATTACGCCATGAAGCACCATATTCCTCCACAAGGATATTATCATAATGATCAGCAGCTTCAAAGAGGTGTTCGAACAGTCTTTGAGCGGATGTTACATTCAAATATTGGTCATAAATCAATAGAGAAAGGATGATGTCTTGTCCTTTCACTGAGAGTGTTAAGCCTTCTAATGAATGGTTTTCTTTGAGCAGATACTTATAAATCGGTTTTATATTTTTCGATGGCAGTAGACCCAAATAAGCATCACCAATTATGAGTCCTGATTTTATGTGGTAAGACACATTGATATTGGCACTCCCCTTTTTTATGTTCCATTGATTGGGGCCTCTTCTGGACAGATCAATATCATAGCCAGATTGAATCAACATATCCTCAATGGTTTTATTGACACCGACAGGCTCATAGGGTTCGATATCTTTGATCAGTTGCACTTTGGCACCACAGTGTTCACAATAGCCATTTTCAACATTGTCTTCAAAAATAATGTTGAGGCAAGAGTTACACCTTACAGCTTCAGCTTTGTCCTTTGACAGAAAAATATCCAATGTATCTATCAGATAATGAATAGGCAATGAAAAACCAATATTATTCCCATCTTTTATGATAAAGGTATTGACGCCAATCACTTGGCCTGATTCACTTAACAACGGTCCACCGCTGTTTCCTGGATTGAGCGCCGCGTCATGCTGGATATAATTTATGCCATCTTCCTCATGCCTCAAATTAGAGACGATGCCTTCTGTTACCGTGTATTTTAATCCGAATGGATGTCCCACAGCAATGACCTTATCCCCTTCTGATAAGGCGATGTCTTTTGAAAACTGTATGTTATGCTGAATGGCAGGTGACTCCTCAATTGAAAGAAACGCCAAGTCATGTTTTGGATCTGTATAAATCACATCGGCCAGTGCCTTTTCGAAGGTGGAGCCTCGAACGACAACTCTTTTGTTGTCTCTAATGACGTGTTCATTTGTGATGATGATGCCTTCATCTTTTAAGATAAATCCCGTACCTGTACTGTAAGGTGTCGCGATCTGGATGACCAAGTCTCGATATATGTCTATGATTTCAGCCTTATTCAAATTTGCTTTTTCTTTATCTTCTTTACATCAAGATCTCTTGTCATCAACATAAAACTTTTACCAAAATGAGCTGGAGTAGAGAACACAAGTTTTTTCACATCTGGTTTGAAGTTCGGAAACTCTTCCTTTACACCATTCTCAATTGTAAAAATAGCAGATTTGATTTTGGATTTATTCAGTTGAAGCTTTTGCCAGTATTCTATAGGATAACCAAGCTTGATGAAGTAATCGTTTTCAAAAATCTGATAGTATAGAATGAATAATTTCTTAACCGGAAGAGGTATCGCATAATTGAAGAGACAATAGCCAACAATATAAGATGGAATAGCTTGAGCAACAGTCGCGTAGTTGTTTTGAATGTACCAATCGATGTTGCTTATTTCATCGTCAATAAGTTCTTTTACTCGTTCGTGAGAAGTCGGTGCGGTGATCCCAAAGGTTGACTTGACACCATATAATTCTGCATTAAATTGTTCTTCTGTACGCTCCTGAATTTTCCTTAATTTCTTAAGCATATCGTGATTGCGCCTATCAGCAGATTTTCCATCTTTTAGAAAGTACGCTTTGTGGATTTTTTCAAAACCTTCCATCGTAGCTCCTTCAGGATGTATGAGGAAGTCCAGTTTATAAATCACTGATAATATCAAATATGAGATGCCTCCTGGATATTTAAGTGGATCTAACTTCCCTTCTGTGAGGTTTTTTGTGAGAATGGACAGTTCTTTCTGTAAATAGTCGTATTTCACCTTTTTCTGATCAGCCGACACATTGCGAATATGTCCTGTATTGACAGGTGTCAGTGAATCAAATTCCTCCAATAAAATATCGTCTTGTTTATCGGCATTGACAGACAGTTCTTTTAAGGCATAATATAATTTATAAGGAGAGCCATCCAACATATAGGAAGTGAATGTGAGCGTAATGTTATCCTCCTCATCTAGCGAATATTTAGAATATTTAAGGTTAAAGTTTTGTTCGATCAACTTTCTCATAAAACCAATATTCATATCGGATGTCTTCGCAATTCTAGCAGTCGCTTTGACCTTTTCCTTATTGGCCGTACCAACAATTTTCTTTGAGCCTTGGTACAATTCAAAATCAATGACATCTTGATTGCGGGTATAGCTGAGGTTATCTTTATCGTTTTGCAGGTACTCTAAGAAGTTTTCAAAAGCATTTAAATACTCTTTACTTTCAAAAAGCATGATTGCTTTGTCCCAAAATTCATACTTTTCTTCTTCTTTGTATGAATCGCTGTATCTACCCAACTCCATTTCTGGAATGTTGACATCCTCTTGGCGTCCAAATAGTTTTTTAAGGTAGTTCATGTATTGTACGAAAATAGATAATTTTATAGGACTTAATATGTAATCTTGCACTTCAAAAGCATTAAAAATTGTACTACGATTAATGAAATGGAGAACTGAAATAGGTAAGATCGGTTTGCCTTTGCACATTGATCATTCATCAACATGTTTACTTCTAGGCTCATGTTTTGCAGAACACATTGGTGAAAAACTAGTTCGAAGCAAATTTTTATGCACCATTAATCCAACAGGAATTACGTATAACCCTGTATCCTTACTCAACCATTTGACCCTTGCCTCCACTCAACATGATATTCTAGAAGAAGAATTAAAGCTTCGGGATTCAAGTTATGTGCATCTACATTTTCACAGTCAGTTTACAGAAAACGATAAATCAGCATGCGCAAGGGGTATAAATGGCGCATTGAAATCGCTTCGGGGCCAACTTAAAGACGCGAGCATTATGTTCATTTCTTTAGGAAGTTGCATTGTTTTCAAAGAAAAAGAAACAGAAACGATAGTCGCCAATTGCCATAAACTATCCCCTTCCCTATTTGAGAAGTATATGCTTTCGCAGAATGAAACTGAGGAGTCAATAAATAACATTGTCGAAATCATTCAAACCATCAATCCACACACAGATATAGTCTTTACGATCAGTCCAGTGAGACACAGCAGACATGGTCTGATTGAGGACAACAGAAGTAAAGCGCAACTCATATCTGCTGTCCACAATACGATTGGAGCATTTACTAAATGTCATTATTTCCCTTCATACGAAATCATGAAAGATGATCTTAGAGATTACCGCTTTTATAAAGAAGATATGGTTCACCCTTCTCAACAAGCAATCGACTACATGTGGAATAGCTTACTCTCTTCATGTATGTCATCGGAAACTCAATCTAAAATTAGAGAGATTGAAAAGTTAATGATGCAAGTCAATCACCGGTTTCTCACGCAAGACAACATGACAAAGATCAATGCACTTGAAAAATTGCAATTCACATTGAGTCAGCATGAATTTAAAGACAGGTTTTTGAATGAGAGGGAAGAAATTTCTCGGAAGATTGCATGTCTTACATGAAAAGCGTTTATGACTTCATGGAAAATTCAATACCCTATCGTCTTCGAGAATTCCATTCTTTTTGATAATTTCATTCCATCATAATTCGAATAAATTCTATATTCCATTTTATTTTGATTTTCTAATGACAGGTCTCTTCTCTTAATTGAATTGTCATTTGAGTCAATTCAATCCATCAAAACAGACACATGAGTAGTGCAAAAGATAAAATACACGAATTGGTATCTTATACTGATGTAAAAATTAACGGAGACCAGCCTTGGGACATACAAGTAAAAGACGAAAAATTTTATAATCGAGTCCTGTCAGGAGGTGCGCTTGGACTTGGTGAATCCTATATGGATGGACTCTGGGAATGTGAAGACATGCACATCATGTTTGAAAAAGTACTTAGAGCAGGTCTTGAAGAGAAAGTACAACCACTGACAATGCTGATCCCGTTTGCCAAAGCTTGGATTGTTAATCGTCAAAGCAAATCAAAGGCTTTTGACATAGGCGAGCATCACTATGATATCGGCAATGACATGTATGAACGTATGCTTGATAAGCGAATGACATACACCTGCGGTTATTGGAAAAATGCCACCACACTAGATGAAGCACAAGAAGCCAAACTCGATTTGATCTGTCGTAAAATAGGTTTAAAGGCTGGTGACCATGTTTTAGATATTGGTTGTGGTTGGGGAAGTTTTGCTGGCTTTGCTGCCGAAAAATACAATGCTAAAGTGACAGGCATCACTGTATCAAAAGAGCAAATAGCACTTGCCCAAGAAAAATATAAAGGCTTTGATGTCGAATTCAGATATCAAGATTATCGCGATGTCAATGAAAAATTTGACCACATCGTTTCTGTAGGGATGTTTGAACATGTCGGACCAAAAAACTACAAAACCTATATGGAGATGGTCAACAGATGTTTGAAGGATGATGGCTTGTTCTTACTCCATACGATTGGGACCAATCATACAAAAACAGCTACAGATGCCTGGTTGGATAAATATATTTTTCCTGGTGGGATACTGCCTACTTTAGCCCAAGTAGCCAATGCTTCTGAGCATTATCTGTATCAGCGTGATTTCGAAAATTTTGGTGGTGACTATGCTCGGACATTGCTGGCATGGCAGGAGAATTTTGATGCTAGCTTCCCAGATTTGACTGGCTATGATCAACGATTTTATCGCATGTGGAGATTCTTTTTATTGAGCGCAGCAGGCGGGTTTTTGGCAAATAGAAATGCGTTGTGGCAATTTGTGTTTTCTAAGAAGGAGTATAGTTCGGATTATTATTCGGTACGATAGACCATTTTGAGTTAATGAGTACACCTATACAAGGACTCCAATATTAGCTTACGCCCCTTCAGGGCTTTGGTACAATTACGACATCATACCAATGGCGTTGCCATTGGCTATAATCTTTGCGCCCTTTCAGGGCTAACACATTTTACAAGAAATTTATATCATCCAAATTCTCCAAAGGGGTATCATCAACAGTGAGGGACACCGTCCCTAATTATTGTGTTTTTGCTTACGCCCTTTCAGGGCTTATATTATAGGATTGTTCATCTACCAAGGGTTTCGTTTGCGGATCAGAGCTTGAACAAAATCAATGGCTTTATCACTGGTGAATACCCGTATACATAATGGCTTTTCGATAATCACTATTCCAATATCTTCGATTATAGAGTGCGTCTATAGGGCGGACCTCACATTACAGTTAGATAATAATTGTAGCACTTTAATACCTAAATGAAGACAGCATACAAATATTAAACAATTATATTTTTTTAATTAAATATGTAATATCCAAACATTATATATATTTATCTAGCTTTTAACTAAGGTTGAGGGCTATATAAAATCAAAACATTTGTTCACTCTTTACACGTATGTAAGCATGATACGGTTTGCAATCCTTTTATTGATTTGGATGATTAGTCAAAATTTTGTGTTCGGGCAAGAATTGCTCTTTAGCACTGTCAATTCTCAAAGGGCTTTCACCGATGTCGATACCATTTCTCATATAAACCACAGAAAAATTGAGCATTATATACACAGTCAAGGGAATAGATTTTTAAATATAGAAGAGCCTATTCAAATAAATTTGGTATTTCATAACCATACCTCTTTAACTAAGTCTGAATTTAAATCGCAATCTATTTCTCAATTGAGTATCCTAAATCAAGCATTTGAAGTTGATGATAAGACCCATCAACAACTCACGGGATTGCCTCACTCCGCATCTAATCGTATATACAGCATATTTAAATTTCAGGTCGCTAATCAAATCGAAGAAGAAACTCGTACATGGCAAGGATGGGACAAACAGCACAACTTAAACACTAAAGAGGAGATGCATATATATGTGTATGACGATTTACCGGAAGAGCTTGGAAAAGGGTATGCACACTTTCCTTGGATTTCTGATAATATCTCCAAAAGTATTGTACTGCAAAGAGCTAGCTTGTTAAAAGATAATAATGATTTAGTTCATATTGTTGGTAATTATCTGGGACTGTATCCACTGACTGGTGAATATCCTTGTGGCGACGATTATGTTAGCGATACTCCAATCCATAATGATCCCATTGTCATATGTTCCAATCTAGAAATTACGAGCACCTGCGATAATCAGAAGTTTGACACACAAAATTATATGTCACATGCCAAAGAAGGCTGTAGAGATCATTTCACTATCGGTCAGTGGAGGCGAATGCTTCATATAATTAATTTCTCTAAAAACAATCACCAATAAGAGCACCTATGAATCTTTTAAGGATTATACTATACACCATATTATCACTGTTCTCTACGATAATCATAAGTCAACCTACTACACCTAGCGCAGCTGTGTATAATTATTCGAAATATGCAGATACTCCTCCAGATCTGTATACAGGTGCAGTATCTGAGCAGATTCCAATAGGGAGTGTGTCTGCTGGCCCTTTGAATCATGCTATTGGTGTCAACTATTATTTTGCAGGCCACCGCCCTTCTGATTTATCAAGTCCAATTGGTTTGGGATTTAATTTATCAGGAGGAGGAGCAATTACACGACAAATATTAGGGATAGATGATTTCGATGTTAACGGTTGGTACAATAAAGGTTCTCAGATTAATGATGGGTTTACTTTAGCAGAACAGGCCGATGCAGTAGAAGGAACATTGGATACACAAGCAGATATATACAGCCTTAATGTTGGTGGTTTATCTGTAAAATTTGCTATGGATCATATGGGCTTGCTACATACTATTCCAAGGAGTGATTTAAAGATTAGTTATGAAACTGATCAAGTCACAGATCTTAACGGCACTATTATTCATTATAATTTTTTTTTACTAACTGATACAGAAGGAAGACGTTATTATTTTGGAGATAGACGAGATGATATTTTTAGCATATCCCGCTTGAGAGAATCAACAATTTCACAAAATAACCTCTTTACATCTATCTGGTATCTATATAGAATAGAGACTCATGATGGACTGCATAAAATCGATTTTGACTATGAAGATCACAATTATTCGTATTACAGTCTGCAAGATTGTGAAGAAGTTAGATATAGAGATGGCAGTGATTCTGGTAGAGTAGGCCCCCCCTGCACAATGAGGGCAGTTGAAGTTCAAATTAATGGTAAACTTCTAAGCAGCATTTCTGGCCTGGCCAGTTCTATAGAGCTCACTTATTCTGAGAATCGGGCGGATCTTCTAGGGACTGGCAAAAAATTAGATGCCGTAAATGTTCATACAGGTTCTTTTACAAAGCAACATGAATTTGATCAAAGTTATTTTGGTGATAATACCTTGGCCCTTAGTCAGATAAATAATGTGGATGAGTTAGGCGTAAGTTCAGCAGTTCATTCGGCTATGTCAAGAAAGTTAAGGCTTAAAAGTATATCTACCTCTGGAGGTTCAGAATCTATACCAGATTATACATTTGATTATTATAGGCCAAATGCTTCTACTACAGGTCCCTATATTGCCTATTCTACTCTCAATAAAGGAATAGATTCATATGGCTTTGCTAATGGTGTGTGGGACAATAATGGAAATGGCACTGATAATAAAAACCCTCACATTATTCCTTTCACATCTGTCAGCTCAAATGGCAATAATATTTCATTTGGCAATCCTGGTGATATCAGGAAGCCTGACTCGGCTTATTCTATTTCAAGTGGCTTATATAAAATGACTTTACCCACAGGTGGCACAATCCAATACACTTATTCAGGAAATCAATACTTAAACGATACAGGTGTATTTGTTAATCCGGCTAGTGTTTCTGTTGAACACTTAGACTGTACACAATCATCTTTTGTCACTTCTGAAAGTGAATCATTCACACTCACTCACGAAGCAATAAATACTGGATATATACAATGGAATTTGACACCTCAATGCGGTGCAATCAATGCATTTATAATAATTGATATCATTGATCCTGCAGGTAATCTTGTATATAGTACCTTATTTACAAGTATAAATCCATCAGAGAATATCTTTAGTTTATCATCTATCACTAATCCACCCCTACAAGCTGATGTCAATTATACACTTGAGTTGAGTGTTTATAAAGGATCAGCCAATGCTGATCTCATATATGTACAATCGGGTAGAGATCAAGATATAGGAGGCATTCGATTAGATTCTAAGTTAATTTCTGATGCTGACTCTTCACCTGCAAATGATATACTTAGAACTTTCAAGTATACAGATGAAAATCAAAAAAGTACTGGACGTATTTACAGAAATCCAGAATTTGGATTTGCTTTGGATCATATTGATGTAGATGATGTCGGCAATGCATTATTCAGTACAGCAAGTATCAGACCCTTTACAAGTTTTGAAGGACACTTTATGGGCTATGAACAAACTACTGTTGATTATAATGGGAACGGTAGATCAGAAACTTCCTTTTTTACAGATCCTGGAAATTTTACAATAGGCACTAATTTTCCGCCTATACCTGAAAATGACCGTAATCTCTGGGGTCAGCATAAAGAAACTAGGATTTATAGCGACTCACAAAATGAACCTCTACAAAAAACTTCAAGCACAATTCCAACTAATGAATTTGGGTCATTTATTAATTCAACAATGTACTCTGTAAGAGAACTTGAATTGAAGAACGATCAACATAACGATGAAGAATTAATTTTCTTTAAATTTTACTTAATCAATACTGGCTCTTTTAGACCTAGTTCAATAACTCAGGAAATAGAAGGACTAAGTAAAGAGACTTCCTACCTCTATGGTTCTATTAACCATCTACTAGCCAAGAAAACGACAGAAACTTTTCCAGATAATGAAATTTATGTAACTGATATAGAGTACACTACGGACAACTTATCAAATGATGCTGTCACAGCTAATTTAATTGATCGCAATATTATAAGCCCACAAACCAGTGCTTATACAATGAATGGTGATAGTGTTGTCCTCACTAAATATTCATATGATAATTTTGCAACTCATCCAAGAATAGCCGCAATAGAGAGAACTTATTATGATGATTCAGGTAATACACGAGTAGAGACAGATATCAACACAACATATAATGCAAAGGGTTTACTTACCAAAAGTAGAAGACACGGATATTCAATAGATGACGTATATACATACAATCAAAATAGCCTGCTCATATCTTCTGGCATGCTTGGTCTAACCAAATCATATGCGTACCATCCTAATAGTAACTTACTCTCTAAAGTCACAGAAGTTGACGGTACTGATATAGACTATACATATGATGGAATGATGCGTCTCAAGACAATTACTAATGCGGTTGGTGCAGTAACTTCATTTGATTACAATATTGATCAAAATATTGCAGGACATGCTAGTTTTATAAAAACGACAACATCATTTCCTGCTGATCAACTCGCGTTAAGTTCACTCACCTCATTAGAAAATGTGAGCTATTTAGATGGTCTTGGAAGATCTACTCAAAGCGTTGGCACACAACAATCCTTTAATGGTAAGGATCAAGTGAGTGCATTGCTCTACGACAATCAGGGTAGAGTGTCAACAACATACGAAACATATGAAACCACAGCTAATGATGGTAGCTGGTCAGGTCTATATGTATTAGAACCATCCACACAAGTAATTTTCGAACCATCGCCACTTAATCGGAAACTCCAATTAAAACCACCCAATTTTGGTACCACTAATTATGAATATGGGCTAAATACACGACCTATAACTGATGCTCATGATAATTCACATCCGATAGGTTCATTATATCAAAGAACTACTATAGATGGTAACGGGAATAAATCACAATCATTTACAGATGTTGAAGGGAGAACAATTATGACTTCAAGATCTGACGCTACAAATACAGTATTTAATGAAACAACTTACGCATATGACTTTAGAAATTTACAAATTGAAGTAGTCCCACCTGGTTCATCCTTATCCACAGATAACCTAAACTTTATTTATGAATATGATGAAGAGGGTAAAGTAGATAGAAAAAAAATTCCTTCTAAGGATTGGATAAATTTAGTTTACGATGATAGAGATTTACTGATTGGTTATCAAGATAGTTACATGAGAGGACTGGACAATTATGATTGGTACGGTTACAGATATGATGACTTTGGAAGAGAAATATCATCTGGTTTTTATGAGGTACAACCAAGCAGTGGATCCCAATCTCCATCTGAACTATTAACAGAAACAAGTTACTACACCTCAGGTATTGGTAGAAAAGGAAAAATTAAGGATTCTAGATCTAAAGTACTTTTGTATCAAAATACAATAATACATTCCACACTAAATTACGACACCTTTGGAAGACTATCTTATACAGAGTCAAATAATATTTTATCAGGTGGATCTAGAGATGATAGGATTGATTATCATTATGATGGAGCAGATAACATCGTTAGAGTTATAGAAGAAGTAAAATTAGGTACTTCAACTTCTGACTCTAGAACTGTGATTTTTGATACGGAATTTGATAACGATGGTAGAGAAAAAGCAAAGTACTTGCAACTTGCTGGTCAACCAAAGCAACAACTCTGTGAATTAACATATACCCCAAAAGATCAAATAGCAATTAAATATCAAGGCGGCAGTAGTAACGTTAATAGCCATCTCCAAAGAATAGACTACACTTATTTATCTAATCAAGCACTTAATACCATAAATGGAGGTATTAGATCAGGAACAGACTTATTTGCATGTAGGATTAACTATGATGAAACAATTGGGATAGGTAGTTCATTAGGCATATTAACCCCACAGCATAATGGAAATATTAATAGCACTAGATGGGAAGAAGTAAATCAACCTTTAGAATTACATAATTATACTTATGATTATCTAGATAGATTAGTATCAGACGTTACTATTGGCAATGCATATAATACAACCTATAGTTATGATCCAAGAGGAAATTTTACAACTGTTACCAGGAATAGTGATGGTATTACCATTGATAATCTAACGTATCAATATAAATCTGGAAATTCTAATCAAATCGCAAAAATCACTGAAGCAACTGATCGCAGCAAAGGCTATAAGTTAAAGTCGTCAGCTACATCGTATAATTATGATTTAAATGGAAATTTAATTTCAGACCCACAGAAGGATTTGACAGTCAGGTATAATCATTTAGACTTGCCGGATTTAATGACATTTGGTGATGGTCGCCGGATAGTCTTTACATATGATTCTGATGGTGCTCTTTTAAGGAAAAGACTACAATCCTCAGATGGTACAGATTTACAGAATCATAGATATATAGGTAGTTTTGAGTTGATTGATGATAAGGTATATAGTATCATGCATTCTGAAGGTCGAATGGTAAATGAAGGATTAGAAAATTACTTAAATTATCTATACTTAGACCATCAGCAAAGTGAGACAAATTTATTTGAAGCCCAAATTATAGACAGTAGAGGTACAATAATCACCAATGACATTGATTATGAAGCCAGCGATCATATTCAGCTATTGAATGGATTTGAGGTGATACAAGGCGCAGATTTCTTAGCGGACATCATGCCATCGAATCCATATACAGAGAGCTGGCGATACGACTGGACAATCAGAGATCATCTTGGTAATTTAAGAATAATGTACACAGGTACATCTAGAAGCAATCTGACAGTATTGCAGCGGCAGCAATTGTACCCATATGGAATGGCTATAAATAAAAACCTTACAACAACCCTTGAAAACAAATACCAATTCAATGGTATAGATTATGTTGGAGATTTTGGTTTGGATTGGAGTATGGCAACTTTCAGAAGTTTGGATAGTGGTATAGGTGTTTGGAATGGGGTCGATCCCAAAGCAGAGGCACAGTATGGATATTCACCATACGCTTCCATGAATAATAATCCGATAAGTATGTCGGATCCAGATGGCGATTTACCATTTTTAGCAGTTGTTGGAATTGGTGCAGCAGTAGGTGTTTTTGGAAATGGAATTAGTAATGCTCAACAGGGTCAAGGATTTTTTGACGGTGCAGGGAAAGCGGCTTTTTGGGGAGGTGTAGGTGCAGCAGCTTCTTTCGGAGTTGGAGCTGCCTTTGGAGCAACAGGAAGTTTTGGGCATGAATTAGGTAGAGGAATTGCACATGGATTTAGTAGTGGAATACAATCAGAGTTACAAGGCGGATCATTTGGTCAAGGATTTTTATCAGGTGGAATATCTTCTGGTATAGGATCAGCTTTAAATGGACAAGGTGCAGGAGCTCAAATTTTTGGTGGAGGTGTTGGTGGTGGAATTGGTTCTGCCATTAGTGGAGGTAACTTTTTTGATGGTTTTACACAAGGTGTTGCAGTAGGCGCTTTTAATCATGCGTTGCATAGTGGATTATCTGGAGCTGGAGATCCAACAAAGAAGCAAGTAAAAGAGTGGTTGGCAGGTGAATTTTTAGACGGCAGAATTTCTAAGCAAGATTATATAAATGCTGTAGTATTAGTAGATGATGGTTCTTGGGCTTTGTTAAAACAAGTTCTCTATAATAATAGAGGAGATATAGCACTATCGATGGTTCCGGTAGCTCGTCCAATGAAAGCTCTTTCGAGGGTTCCTAAAGGTGAGCTATGGGTTGATTTAGCCACAGGAAAACATTTAAAAGGAGGACAATTTATTAGTAAGTCAGCAAGTTATCTGAAGTTTGGAAATAATTCAACAAGGACGTTTTCTTCTGGAACAGGGACAGTTATTAAAACCGCTCCCAGGAACATTTGGAGAACAAGGCTTGAGGCTTTATCACGATTTTTAGGAATTGGAACATAAAATTATGGAGAAGGAAAATAAAATGTTTTTCAGAGTAATGGCACCTAAACCAGATGCTATCACAAATCAATCTAATAATGCTGAGAGTTATGATATATTCTACACCACTGAGAATGGATTAATTTATTTCCCAGCTATTATGAATATTAAGGTATTAGAATTAGAGAGAGATTTTAGCTTTGTTTTATGGCTCGAAACTAATAAGGAAGAATACTCTGCCAAAACAAGGGCTATGGATAGTATAACAAGTTTAGAGCTGTCATGTACAATTGCAGGGATAATTCCATTCTATAAATTAGATGAGACAGTAGAAGTAGTTGTAAGATTTGAGTTAAACGATATAGGCGAATACCCAACAGTTATAGATTTGAAAAGTGAAAGCGATTTAGAATATGATTTTTATAATGGTATTTCAAAAGCAAAATATTTAGAATGGATGGAATGTCTTCATTCTGATAAATTATCGCCTTCGTCTTGATGGTAGATAATAATTTAATAAAAAGCCTCACTTCGGTGGGGCTTTTTTATAGGACACCTTGTAACTTCATGCGATCAATAAATGAATCGAGAAAAACAAAGACAGTTTCTTTTTCTTTATCAGGTAGGTTTGAAACAGCCTGTACACGTTTAAGCATATCTGTGTCAAGTTCCAAATCTGTTTTACCGACGAGATAGTCGAGTGATACATTTAGAGCATTAGCGATTTTTGTAGCCATTTCAATAGTAGGTCTTACTTCACTTCGTTCGTAACGTCCGTAGGCATCACCATTGATGCCAATCATTTTACCTACATCAGCCTGAGAGAGTTTTTTCTTTTTTCTTACTGCAGTCAATCTGTTACCAAAAGCCATAAATGTATGATTTAGTACACGAAATCGTGTTATTAAGCAAATATACAAACAACATATGTAGGATAAAAGTTACAAATGTTTGTAAAAGTCATACAAGAATTATAGTTTTGCTACAAATATGTAGGATTAAACTTTTTTTTCATGACAATCGAAGAAATCAAAACTAAGCTCACATTATCCCAAGTATTAGAACATTATAACCTCATACCAGATCGTAACTCTCGTCTATGCTGCCTGTGGCACAACGATAAGACACCATCACTACAGATCTATCCCAAGACAAATACCTGGACATGCTTTTCGTCAAACTGTGATGCAGGTAGTGGTGATCAGATCGACCTCATCATGAAAATGGAGAATTGTACTAAACACGAAGCGATTATGAAAGCAAAAACCTTACTCGGACATACGATCATCAAAGAGGTGAAAACAAAGAGCACGACCAATTATGAGAAACTCTTCCGGCAGTTGAAGATGAATTTTAAGAGTGGACAAGCTGTGAAATACCTACAGCATCGGAATCTGGACAGAAAGAAAATAGAGATCGGATATAATGCAAATACATGGAGTTATCTAAAGCACTGTATCATCTTCCCACTCAGAAATGAGCAAGGAGAAATAGTATCATTCTACGGTAGATCGATCTACGATAAAGAGAATGCGAAACACTTTTATCTAAAGAACAGATCAGGACTCTATCCAAGCTATCCGAAATCAGAAACCAAAACCCTGATCTTAACGGAAGCTATAATAGATGCAGTGAGTTTATTACAACTGGAATTAGATCATGAAATATTGGCTATGTACGGCACAAATGGATTAACAGAAGAACATCAGGAAGCCATCAGAAACCTAAATCAGTTAGAAGAAATAATCATGTTTTTTGACGGAGACGAACCGGGCAGAAAGGCAGTAGAGAAATGGACACCAGTATTAAAAGAGTTACAACCAAAAGCAAAGATCAGTTATGTAGCCACACCAGATGAAGAAGATATAAACAGTTTATCACAGAGTCATGAGGCTGAAATATTTACTCACTTACAGGACAATAGAATCGAAATCCAAACAGCACAAAAAGACTTGTTTTCTTCAATTGAAAAAAGTTCAACTGAAAGAAAAACAAGTGATAATGGCAGGTTCATAAAACAACAAAGCGACTTTGATAGTAGCAATCCAAAGAATCTACATTGCAAAGGCAAGGCAGCAGAATACTACATCAAAGGCGGAATCAAGAATGGTTTAGACTCCATGAAAATAGCACTACAAATCATCAATGATGAGAATGAAGATTATAGAAGCAAACTCGATCTATATGAGTACAAACAAGTATCTGCAGTAGCAAAGATTGCAGCCGAGAAATTACAGATCAGCGAAAGCCAAATAGAAAAAGACCTCAGTAAATTAACGAACCACTTAGAAGAGTACAGACAAAAAGACGAGCAGCAAAAGCAAGAAATTACTCAAGAAGTAGCACCAGAAATAAGCCTAAAATGCATCGAGTTCCTAAGAAGAAAGAACCTACTACAAGAGATCAATAATCTGATTGGCAAAGCGGGAATCATAGGAGAAGAAGAGAGTAGAATATTTTTGTTTGTGATCGCATCGAGCTACAAGATGGAAGATACTTTGCATGCCTTAGTACAAGGAAGTTCGGGAAGTGGTAAGACACATTTGATCACTAAGTTAGCGAGTATGATGCCAGAAGAAGATGTAATCGGACTCACAAGAATCACAGACAGCAGCTTATACAATTATGGAGAATATGAGTTACAAAACAAACTGATTATCCTGGAGGATCTGGACGGCTTAAAAGAAGATGCATTCTTGGCATTTAGAGAATTACAGTCACGAGGATTATTGTCGAGCAGCACCAGTATTAAAGATGATAGTGGAAACATCAGAAGTCAGATCAGAACAGTACGAGGACCCATTACAACTTTATCAGCAACGACCAAAGGAGAAATCTACGAGGACAATATGAGCCGATGTTTTTTAATTGCAGTAAATGAGAGCGAAGCCCAAACCCAAAGAATCATCAGTTATCAAAATCAAGTAGCCACGGGAAAAATTAATAAAACAGAGCAAAAGAAAATCAGATCATTCCTCCAAAACTGTATGCGAATCATCAAGCCGATGGAAGTAATAAATCCATTTGCCGACAAGATCAAATTACCGCCAGAAGCCCACAAGATTAGACGACTCAATGAACTCTTCCAGAGCTTCGTAAGGCAAGTAACATTGATTAATCAGTACCAAAGAGAGAAGGACAAACAAGGACGATTGATCACAGCGAAAGAAGATATACAGGTGGCTTGTGAGATTATGTTTGAAAGTATCGTATTGAAAGTG
Organism: uncultured Saprospiraceae bacterium; assembly: GCA_937997635.1. Lineage (GTDB taxonomy): Bacteria > Bacteroidota > Bacteroidia > Chitinophagales > Saprospiraceae > CALFUK01. Next base: position 57,807 of record CALLFA010000007.1, read on the forward strand.
GATGAATTAGATGGAAGTCTCAGACAGTTTTTTGAGCAGTTAAAAAGCTATTTAAAAGATGATAAGAAGGACTATAGGTTACGAGAAGTTAGGCAAGCATTAAGGATCAGTAAAACACAACTACACCGCTATACGCAAGACTTAATGGAGTTAGAATATATCCATCAATCAGGTGGCTCAATTAATCGAGGCTACACATATAAGATCAGCTATTGGGACAACATCGAAAAGCTGAGAAACCAGATCCAATCCAACCTACAAGAGCAGCTCAGTAGCCTCTAAAACCGTCCAGCGTTCCAAGTGCTTGGAACACTTTTGGAACGCCAAATGGAACACTTAAGACTAAGATTATCAATTAATTAAGTGCTGGCGTTCCAGCATTCCAACAGAAGTATATACATGGAAAAAATTATCAAGAAGTATGCAAGCTACTTGCATCAGTTAGGTTACGCCGAGTCAAGTATCTACGGCAGACATAAAAGAAGCATCAAGGAGTTTATCAGCTTTATCAGAAAGTATGGCGTCCAGGAGTGGAAGGAAATTACAGTGCATCACATCAAGGATTATCTAAACTATCTGAGAGGTCGAGAAAACAAAGTTGTAGGCGGAAAGCTCACAGAAAAGACGGTGTACGATCATTACAGAAGCATCCAATTACTCTACGATCTATTAGCAGTCAAAGGAGAAATTATAATCAATCCAACAAGCCAAATGGAAGTGAAAGCACCACCAAGAAATCAAAGGCGAATAACAGTTACAGAAGAAGAAATAACACAGATGTACAATGCATGTAAGAACGATAAAGAAAGAGCTGTCTTGAGTTTAAATTATGGTTGTGGTTTACGAGTTGGAGAATTAGAATTATTGGAAATCAGAGACTTGAAATTAGATGATGGTTACTTGATCGTGAGAAAAGGTAAAGGCAATAAACGACGAGCAGTACCCATGAGTATAGGCGTGATCAAAGACCTGATAAATTACTTGAAATATGAAAGACCAAGACTTACAGCAGAACGACATTATCATCGAGACAATCAAAGCTTTATGCTTAATGAAGTAGGACGACCAATGAAAGAATGGACTTTTAATTATACACTTCAGGCGATGGCAAGAAGAACAGAAAACCAAGACTTAATCAATAAGAGAATCACGACCCATATCATGCGACACAGCATAGCAACCCATCTATTACATCGAGGTTTAGACATTAATCAGGTGCGACAATTTTTAGGACATGTATTACTATCAACGACACAAATCTATACCCACATCAATAACAAACAAGTCATGCAAATATGAAATCACTAAACGAATATCTAAGAGAAAAATATAGTAGTAAAGGTATCTATCATTATGAAGATAAAATAGGAAAATACTTAGCTTACATCAACTCAAAAGGAATCCAGGAAACTCAACTCGACATCCTCAATTATATCGGTTATCTAAGACAAACAGGCATCCACTCCAAGACCATCAGAAACCATCTTTACAGCATCAAAATTTACTACAATTACTTACAAAAAACAGGACAACGAAAAGATCACCCATGCAAGAGCCTGAACCTAAAAGACCAAATCAATAGAGACATACACATCGAGAGTCTATACACCATGGAACAGATGGAACAATTTTTATCAGAGCATAAAACCAAACAAAGCTTCTTGCAGAGGCGAGATGAAGTCATGATCAGTCTACTCATTTATCAAGCACTAACCAATACAGAAATCATCAACTTAGAAACCCAAGACATCAATCTGGAAGAAGGAAAAATCTACATCAAGACAGAAAAGGGAAAAGCAAAAAATACCAACAAGAGCAGAACCTTAGCACTCAAGCCAAAACAGATATTACTCATAGATCGCTACTTAAATCAAGATCGTCCTGGACTACAAAGAAGATCAATAATTAAAGCAGAAAAGCTACTACTTACGAAGTATGGAAAACCAATAAAGCCAGCTGCAATCAACCGACAGATCAATCATGGCCACAAAAAGTTTATGAAAATGACACCATTAAAAATCAGGCAATCCGTAATCCATAATAAGTTGAAAGAAGGAAATAATGTACGAGTAGTGCAAGCCTTTGCAGGACACAGATCTATCCTCTCAACAGAAGCCTACCAGACCAATAAGTTAGAAGAGTTGAAAGTTGGAATTAATAAGTTCCATCCATTACAATAGAAGAATAAAAGCGGCGTACTCCTTACGTCGTACAATATTGATTGACCCACCCGGCTCACCCACGAGCAGTGACCTCCGTACGAGACTGTCACACTTCTTGCAAATGCCAACCCTTCAATAGCACATTATGACTTTAGCCATCTGCACAAAATCCAACCCGAAAAAGTCATAAAGAGCTATGCCAACGCTGCAGGCAAGAAGGCGGTCGGGGCACCCCTTCCTCCCTTGTGCCAGTCTGTACTCCGGCAAGCTACAGCCTATAAGTGTCGCTATGATGTCCATACGGCAAATCCACAAAAGCCAACGCTGAAGTACGGCACATAGCTATCTCTTATAGGCCATAGCCACTGCCAGCCAACGCTTCCCACCCGTTTAAAAGAAAATGCCAACCCGCGAAAAAACAAACCCGAACGGCAAAGGTAGGCTTCCCACAGATAGCTCAATGGAGCCTATGGCTAAGCTGCGAATGCTCCCGATCTCCTCCATTGATCTATCGCCACCCTCAATTGGTTGCCTATCGGTTTTGTTTTTGTCCATGCTCTGCCTAATCCAAAATCTAAATCGAAAAATCAATTCTTATTTTTTCAATTGAAAAACTCAAATGAAAAATAAAACGTTGTAAATTACAGATGTACTAAAAGTAGTGCAAGAAGAAGTTGAAAGCTGAGAAAAAGTAGGTGCAGGGTTGGGGGCAGGTTGATCCCAAAGCAGAACATGATATGGCTACCTCGCCATATGTCAGCATGTATAATAATCCAATAATTTATAACGATCCATTAGGTGATTGTCCGAATTGTATTGCAGCTGGAATAGGTGCAGTAATAGGTGGAATTGGAAATTTAGCTTATCAAGGATTTACTGGTAATATAAAATCCGTTGGTGACGGATTTGCGGCATTCGGAATTGGTGCAGTTGCAGGAGCGGCAGCAGGATTTACAGGAGGTGCTACACTTGCTGCAACTGGAACTGGTACTACCTTGGCAGGAGCCATTGGAGCAGGAGCAGCATCGGGAGCAGTTAGTGGAGCTACTGCAGGTGCGATTCAAGGAACAGGAAACTCTTTATATTTTGGAAATAATTCATTTGGAGAAGCTCTTGGAGATGGTCTAACTGGAGCTGCTTATGGAGCTGCTTTCGGGGCAGTAACTGGCGGAATAATTGGAGGTGTTGGATATAAGCCAGGAGGAGTTTCAGGGGGTCCACCTAATCAAGCAGTTGGGCCAGGAGGCACAGCAGGAGCAGCGGATGATGCTGTAATTAATGCTTCAATCAAAACTGGCAATCCAATTGCTCAACTTCCTGATGGCACATTAATGCAGCAATTAAATAATGGAAGTTGGGTTAAATATAATCCAGGAGTAGTTTCAAATACTGGAGCGCAAGCAGGATTGCCTAATGGTGTTGGTGGTTTAAATTTATTT
>CALLFA010000008.1 GCA_937997635.1 uncultured Saprospiraceae bacterium
CCAACGGCGAGTCCTTTATTTCTGTTGACGAAGTATTTACTTTCAGATACATTGGCGTGTCGTTCAAGATAATAATCTAAGTTGCCGAATCCAGCGAAATAGGCTTGTATGATAAAAATAACGACAGGAACGGCGAAAGTAACGACAGGTAATAAACCAATGAGTAAAACAAGTCCAGTCAGTCCAAGTTCTTTAATTAAATTACCAATGGCAATGCGTAAGCCTCTAATAAGATCTGAAACAAATGTTTGAATAGAAAATCTTGAGTTGGCAGTATTGTTTGTAAGTTTACGCTCAATCTCTTCAGACATAAGGCTCATAAACGGCGACACAATAACCATCACCACATATTTATAGACAAGTAAAGCGAGAATGGTAAGTATCCCTCCAGAGATATAGTCGATCATCGTTTCAAAAACTGAACGACCAAAATCAAATGGATAAAAGCCAATTAACCAGGCTCCGATATTGTTAGAATACGACCAAATAAGTTTGAATAGACCTACCCCTAGGAGCAAGCTGATCATCCCAGATAGGACAACATATTTCCACAATCTATACTTCCTGATTATAGCAAACGATTGCCCATATGCTTTGACACCTTGAAATACATCAGATAACATACATTCAACTTAGTAAATAAGCATCAATTGAACAAACATTCTCGACATACAAGAATACCTATTCGACGAAGATTTGTGTAAAAGTAAAGACCTAAACTTAGCATGTCACAACTGAAAATTGACACTTGAACTTTGATTCTGCATTAATCGAAGTGAATGTCAGGAAACTTGTGTCACTTGAACTTGAACTTGAATTTGACTACGCTGTTTTTTTCTTTCGGCGAGTTTTGAATAGTTCAACCACTTCTTTTTCGCTAAGGAAACCCATATCCACAAAGCTCGTAGAAACAAATTTCTTAATGTCCTGATAGTCTCTTCCTCTTTTATCAGGATAATACTTGATGAGTTTTTTGACATAGGACATACAAGCCCCTTTCACATCCTGATTGAATTGTTCATTAGAGAATATATTCATATAGCTGACCATTGTTTTTTGGAGGTCAAACATTGCTGTATATTCCGTCTCTTCAAGATTGCCGATGAATGCAGACATGTAATTTCGAATAACATTTCTCAAACATTTATTTTCCAATGACAGGCCAAGGTGCTGGTCATAATATGTTTTTACTTGCTCCGTCACATCTTCATGGACATACCCTTTGCTATGTATTTCCTTCATCAAGGTAAAATAGCGTGATACTTCATCATCCACACTTAGGTCGATCGTTGATGATATAGACAAGTCTTCTTTGGCACTATACTCCATGCCTGGATCTGTCTGAATACGGTTCAACAATTCAAATAAATGCTGTTGATTATCTTCATTTTTCCTGAATTCACTAAAATGATCGGCACACAATTTATTCAAATCAGCATCGCTATTTAAGTACATTAATATGATGAGTACTAGTTCGCTATGTGCTTTATCTCCTTTGAGATTTGTATTCACTACAAATTCCTTCAGAGGGTCAATAAGACTTGAATTGTTGTCACTGTTTTTAGATCTGTAGACAAAGAAGTTTTGTAAACCCTTTGAAAACATAGACAATTCTGAGCTATTATCTGGAATGCTAGCTGATAAGTAATTATAGTTAGAAAACTGTTTTTTATATCTCGTGTACGCCGTTCTTCGATCTCTGATGTCTCTGAACTTTAATGAACGCAATGAATCCAAATAGGCCACTACTCGTTTGTTGTTGAAACTTGCGAGTAAGTTGGTTATCCAAATATTACTACTCAAAGCAAAACCTACCTGAATGGTTTGACCTGTTCTGGTTTTGATATTCTCAAAATTTGCTGAATTACAGATCTTAACTAATATATTTTGGAAATGTGCTTGAGGTCTGACGTATTTATATTCTTCATTTATCAAGCCTCTCATCACAGCATATCCAAGAATTCTAGGTAAATACAAACCTTCAAAACCATCATCGAGTAATCTCTCTTCAAAGACCTCTAATTGTAGAGGATGGTTCTGAGCCACTTCTTTGTGCAACTCATCTAGTAGTGGTTCATACTTGAGTTGAAACTCTTTGAATATTTCTTCTTCTTCCTCTTCTAAAAACTTTGATAACAATTCAGAAGATTGAATTTCTTCCTTTATTTCTTCAAGCCTGTCAATATATGACTGGGATAATTCTTTCATGATATACAGTTTTTAAAGGTATGATGCACTCTCACCTCAAACCTACTCCTTCAATGCAAAACCTTAAATAAAAAAATTCTGGTTCTACTCTTCTTCCTGAGCAGCGTCTTCTGCTTTTGCTTCTGGGGCAGCTTCTTCCGCTTTTGCTTCTGGGGCAGCTTCTTCCGCTTTTGCTTCTGGGGCAGCTTCTTCAACTTTCGCTTCTGGAGCAGCTTCTTCCGCTTTTGCTTCTGGGGCAGCTTCTTCCGCTTTTGCTTCTGGGGCAGCTTCTTCAACTTTCGCTTCTGGAGCAGCTTCTTCCGCTTTCGCTTCTGGAGCGGCTTCTTCTGCAACAGCTTCAGGAGCTGGTGCTTCTGCATCATCAGAAACTTCTACATTTTGGAATGCTTCTGCTTCAGCGTCTGCGGCTACATGAGTAACAGCAACTGCTTTCGGCGTACCAGAAACCATTTTATAGAAATCTAACTGTTCTTGTTTGGACTGAGCAAATCTTTCAGCAATTTTTGCTTCTTTGGCTTCTACGTAGTCATTGTACATTTGGTCAGCTTTTTCTTGATCAAGCGCACCTTTAGCAACTCCTCGTGCTAAATGTTTCCTGTACAACACTCCTTTGAATCTAAGGATAGCTCTTGCTGTCTCTGTAGGTTGAGCTCCTTTCATAATCCAATCAAAAGCTTTATCTCTATCCAACTCGATAGTCGCAGGCTTTGTCAATGGATTATACTTTCCTATTTGTTCAATGAATTTACCGTCTCTAGGAGCACGGGCATCCGCCACTACAATATGATAGAATGGCGCTTTTCTTCGCCCACGTCGGGCTAGTCTAATTTTTACTGGCATTTTACTTAAATTTATTTGGATAAACCATACCCTACTACACCACACTAAATGGTCGTAAGGCTTTAGCCGCGCAAAAGTAAGTATTTTTTATGATAAGCATATAATTTTTATTTGATGGCTAAAAGTGACAGCCGTTGGGTTGTTGTAGAACTCCAGACTTCTCCAAAAAAAGACCACAATGTGTGCTGTTTTCTTTAATAAAAAGTTACATATTTAAAAATCTAATTGCTTTTATTACTGCAAATAATATAGAGATATCTTACTTTTGCCGTAACCTTAAAGCCAGTTTCTACTTTAATTAAATTAATACCCGTATGAAGATTTCAAAAAATCTGATCTATTTCTCTACTTTCTTAATTTTAGTTGGATTCAGTTCTCAGCTAAAATCACAACAATTGGTTGATGTGGCAAAATCACATCTCACAATAGATAATGATGAGTTTACTATCGATCCTGACGACATGATATTGATGTCAACACACACCAGTCAACAAAGTGGTCTCACTTATTTTTACTTTAATCAAGCGCACAATGGCATTAAAATATATAACGCCATAAGTAATGTTGTTATGGATAAGGACAATAAGCTTTTTACTGCAGGTAAGAGGTTTATTGAATTCGATTCTGCCGACCCTATTAATCCTAGGATTAACGCTTTAACATCGGTAGAAGAGGTCGGAAAACACTTCAACTTACCCATGACTGCTACTTCAACTATTTTGAGAAATGACCTTGTCGGAGTAGATAGACAAACTACATTACAGAATGCTTCTATGTCTGAAAAAGACATAAAAACATCCTTGATGTATGTCAATGATAAAGGCAAATTGCATTTATGCTGGGCAGTAGCAATACAGAAAAGTGATGATCATTTTTGGTGGGATGTGAAAGTGAGCGCCCTAGATGGTTCTATAGTACAAAAAACAAGTTGGACAGTTGAATGTAACTTCGGTCATAATGAAGACGTTTGTGACCATAGTAATCACAGCCATGATTTAATTTCTATGGATTATCGACCAAACCGGCATTTAAAAACTAGTGAAGCTAGCAGTTTAGCTAATGGTGATTATCAAGTATTAGCGATGCCAGTGGAGTCTCCAAATCATGGGAATATAACGATTGTCAATAGTCCATGGAATGATAATAGAGATGCAAGTGCACACCCATTTGATTGGCATAATGATGGTTCAAACAATTTTTTCACTACGAGAGGAAATAATGTTTGGGCAGTAGAAGATCGCAACGGCAATAACCAATCTGGCTCAGCTTTTTCTCCTACTTCTCAACTATCAGGAGGACAACAATATCTGTATCCTCCAGACTTTAATAATAGTCCTGTAGATTATCAAGAAGGAGCTATTACCAATCTATTTTATTGGAATAATATTGTGCATGATGTGATGTATCACTATGGATTCGATGAAGCAGCAGGTAATTTTCAAGAGACCAATGCTACGGGATCTGGCAGTGATGGAGATTTTGTTTTTGCTGATGCCCAAGACGGCTCTGGTACGAATAATGCAACATTTGGAACTCCTCCAGATGGTGGCAGTCCTAGGATGACCATGTTTGAATGGACACAATCTCCTAGTACTACATTTCAAGTGACAAGTCCATTTAGTGCTTTTTATTTTACTATCGCAGCTTCTTTCGGTGGCAATGCTACATTCGCAGGCGAGGTCGTTGAAGTAGATGATTCGACTGGATCTACTCACGAAGCATGTAGTGCAAATCCAATTTCTAATGGAGGAGAATTAGGCGGAAAAATTGCATTAATTGATAGAGGGAATTGCGATTTCACAGAGAAAGTAATAAACGCAGAAGCTGAAGGAGCAATAGCTGCTGTCATTTGTAATAATGTTCCAGGTGCCCCTGTTGCAATAGGAGGCTCAGCGCCTTTTCCTAATATACCTGTTGTGATGATATCTCAATCCGATTGTGCAACATTACGTGTTAATCTACCTGCTTCTATAAATGTTGTTGCAAGTTCGAGTACTGTTAATAGAGATTCAGATTATGATAACGTGGTTATCGCACATGAATATGGACATGGCATATCAACCCGCTTAACTGGTGGAAGATTTAGTGCTGGTTGTCTATTTAATGAAGAGCAAATGGGCGAAGGTTGGAGCGATTACTTTGGTCTTATCTTTTCCTTGAAAACTACCGATACTGGTCCACAGAGCAAAGGAATCGGTACTTACTTAATAGGACAATCTCCAGCAGGCAGAGGTATAAGACCTTTTCCGTATTCGACAGATTTTGCACTCAATCCAATGACCTATAACTCAAGTAGAACAGCTGCTGTTCCTCATGGTGTTGGTACTGTGTGGTGTACAGCCTTGTGGGAAATGACTTGGGATTTGATAGACATCTATGGCATAGGAACAGATATATATGATTCAGACATTGCGAATGCCGGCACATTGGCCAACCCAAGTACTTTTGGAGGACAAAATCTGGCTTTGCAGTTAGTCACGGAAGGGTTAAAAATTCAGCCATGTAATCCTGGATTTGTCGATGGCAGAGATGCTATACTAGCTGCTGATCAAGCGTTGTATGGAGGCATACACGAGACCATTCTATGGGAAGCCTTTGCTCGAAGGGGGCTTGGAGTAAATGCTTCTCAAGGAAGTACAGATTCAAATAGTGATAATGTTGAATCATTTGATGTACCTACACCTACTGGTCCAGAACCAGGCGACGAATGCGATGCTATACCTATGATCCAATCTGAGGTAGTGTCCTATGCTGGTGGTCAAGATAATGGTTTGGCTGTAGCTAATGGGAATGAAATTGTGCTGACTGATAATGCTTGGAAAGCGATACCATTGAACTATACCATTACAGCAAATACTTATCTAAATTTTGAATTTAGAGCCACTGAAGAAGGGGAAGAACATTCAATTGGTTTAGATAGTGATCTATCAATAGCAAATGAAACTGGAAGAAGATTCAGACTTTATGGCACCCAGCCTGGAAGTGATTGGATACCTGATTTCAATAACTACAATGGTTCAGGAGACTATGTTCGTTACTCAATACCAATTGGTGAATATTATACAGGCAATATGAATTATCTATTCTTTGTAATGGATAATGATGCTAATCCTTCTCTAGGTGATTCGCATTTCCGTAACATAACATTAGTCGAGGACGCTAATGGCAATGATGCCATAGATGAATGCTTGCCTTGTAATGAGCTAGCTGGTACGATATGTAATGACGGTGACCTGTGTACCCCAATATCTTTTTATAATAATAACTGCGAATGCAATGCAAATTTAAATCTTGCACTGAATGGTACTGCCAGCATGAGTTCTTTGTTTTCATCTCAAACAAGTGCAGACAATTTGAATGATGATGTGCTGACTACCGGATTAGCACATACGACTGGTGATTCTCCTAACGAATGGATGGACATAGACTTAGGAGTGGAAGCAATGATAGGTGAAATAGTATTGTGGAATCGTGGAGATTGTTGTCTTGATAGACAGAATAATATATACGTCTTGATTTCTTCAGATCCATTTCCGACGAATACAGATTTAACAGCTGCTCTCAATAATGCTAGTTTCAGTTTTCAATTTGGTGATATAACAGGACAGATGAGCGTTTCTTTACAGGCTAATCACTTTGGAAGATATGTCAGAGTACAAAAATCTGGTACCAACCCAGGCGGAAACTTTTTGAATTTGCGAGAATTACAGGTTTTCACTACAAGTGAAAATGCTGATTCTGACGGAGATGGAGTCTGCGATGTAGACGACATCTGCATGGGAGGCGATGACAATGTTGACACCGATGGTGATGGCATACCAGACTTTTGTGATTGTGCACTTACAGGTCAAACATGTGACGATGGAGATAACTGTACGACTGGAGAAACCTATGATGGCGACTGTGAGTGTAATGGCGGTATTCTACAAGATAGCGATAACGATGGGGTCTGCGATGCTAATGATCAGTGCCCTGATATGGATGATGCTATGATAGGAACACCGTGTGATGATGGTGATGCGTGTACAACGGGCGAGGAATATGATGCAAATTGCCAATGTTCTGGAGGAGTCATAGCAGATAGTGACAATGATGGTACGTGTGATGGTATGGATCAGTGTCCTAATTTTGACGATGACATGATCGGTCAAGCTTGTAATCCTGGAAGCACTTGTGCACCTGACTTTATTTATACTGATTGTAATTGTGAACCTGTAGAAAATGCAGCACTAAATGGAACTGCAGCGATGAGTTCGCAATTCAGCGGCAATACTCCAGCATCTAATTTGAATAATGATATAATCACTGGTAATGAACTAGCTCATACAGATGGAGATTCACCAAATGAATGGGTTCAAATAGATCTAGGTAGTACGATGTTTATTTCAACAGTTGTTATACATAACAGAACCTCATGCTGTTCTAATCGAATCAACAATGTGTATGTCATGGTAGCAGACACGCCGTTTCCATCAAATACAGATTTGACTCAATCGATAAACAATGCTGATGTGATTCATCAACTAGGAGATGAGACGAATTCAGTTGTCATAGGTGTAGATATAAACCAAATGGGTAGATACATAAGAATACAAAAATCAGGAAACAATCTAGACGAAAATTGGATCAATCTAGTAGAGATGCAAGTCTATACCCCTTTTACCGTTTCAGATTCAGATAATGATGGTGTTTGTGATGCTGATGATATCTGTATGGGCGGCGATGACAGCGCAGACACAGATGGTGATGGTATACCTGATCATTGTGACCCGCAACCCGGTATTTGTGTTGACTCTATACTGAATCAGGATAATAGCTTATTAACAAATTCATTGCAAGTCATTAATTTTATAGAATCAAATAATGTGATACCGTCAAATGCAGATGTTGAATTTACTGCAGGGGAATCAATAACAATGAATCCAGGATTTGAGGTAGAATCTCAAGCGGTATTCCATGCCTATATTGAGGAATGCCAATAGTGTATAGACACACACTCTTATATAGTTTAGATAAGACTCATTTTGCTACAGAATGGGTCTTATCTAAGCTATTAATGAAGTATGATAAAGAGATCATAAAATATTCATGACAAGCTTACCATCAATCACTAACGCGCTTCGTTGATTTTCTAATGTTTGATGTTTAAACTTTCTCCTCTTATAATAAAGCAATCACTAGCTTCCCAGTTTCTGACAGGCTTAGTATTCCAATTTTGTTGCCCTTTGGTTGGCGGGTTTTTGAATCTAAAGCTGTCAATTGGTTTCAATTGATTGATTGTCCAATATTATGCAATCTCGGTCTGAGCTACACTATACCAAAATGGATCATAAAATGTCTAAAGAATCTCGCCGAACAGCAAGAAAATCAAAGTAATACTTTTGAATAGTTGACGTGATGTGTAAGGTATCGTTTTCTAGTTTTCTGATTTTGTACTCTGTTTGGGTGTCTCCCAGTTGTGTGATCTTATCATCTGAAATCTGAACGTTGAATGCTTGTTCGTCACCAAAAATATTGGTTTTCATTACCCCTTCTTCTTCGAAAACAAAGTAACCATCTTTTAAAGTTGTTGTTAATTTGAGGTTGCGTTTAGCAGCGATAATCTCCCATTCGCCATATAACTGTTCTACCTCCACGACAGCAGTATCATTCACACAGGAACTAACCAATACAACCAACGATATAATGCTGTAAAATGCTACTCTACATTTCATAATAGAAAACAAACGTAAGATAGCTTGAAGAAATTGGATTCTGAAAGAAAGAAAAGACTACTTAAGCTGTCTTTCTTTGATTTTTGCTTTCTTACCAACAAGATTTCTTAAGTAGAAAAGCTTTGATCTACGAACTTTCCCTCTCTTATTGACCTCAATTGCAGTGATTACTGGTGAACTCAACGGAAAAATTCTCTCAACACCCACATTACCACTCATTTTACGCACAGTGAATGTTTTGGTATTGCCTTGTCCTTTTATCTGAATGACATCTCCTCTGAAAATCTGTATTCGCTCTTTAGCACCCTCTATAATTTTTAGGCTAACTGAAATATTGTCTCCAGCTCTAAATGATGGTAAATCATTGCCTAAATTTGTTTGTTCCTGAACATACTTAATTGCATCCATAATAAAGGAATTGTATTCAAAATGGGTGCAAAGATATGATTTATATCAACAAATGTCCAAGTGAAAAGACTTTATTTTAGGACTAATTCCTGCCATATGGACAAAATCCTTAATTCATTAATAATACAGTCCCGACATTGCCATCTATAATACGTTCATCACCATCTATAACTTCATAGGTGTATTGGTATGTATAGACATCTCTTGGCATCATAATACCAGAATTATTCTTCCTCCCATTCCATCCTTGCGAAAAATCTCCCGTTTCAAAAATAAGCTGTCCATAACGATCAAAGATTCGCAATTCGTAAGCTTCAAAATTGTCGAAAATACTGACTGGTTTAAACTCTGGATTCCTGCCAGATAGTGGACTAAATGCGTTCGGAAAAATTGGCCTTCCTGCTGCTGTTACAGGAATAACCACTGAGGCTGTATCTATACAATTGTTTACAGGTGAAAATGCACTTAAAACCACCTCATATTCACCTGGCAATCGATACTGGTGTGAAGGATTTTCTTCAAATGAAGGTGGACTATCGTCTCCAAAATCCCATTCAAATCCAGATGCTCCTTCAGAGGTATTCATAAAGTCTATACTTTGTGATGGATTTCTAACTGCGTCAATGGATGTTTCAAAGGATGATCTGGGACTCGGAAGGACTTCTAACTCCCATGGAAACACAGTCATCGTGCTACATCCAGTCGTCGATATCTCTAAGGAAACTTCAAAAAAGCCTTCTGTCTGGTACTCGTGCGAACCAATAAAATCAGAAGATGTCTCACCGTCACCAAAATCCCATTCATATAAAAATGTACCTGGATCAGTCAGGGTGATGTGTTCAAAATTGACTCGTTGGTCTCCACATATCAAAAATCGATCTGGAAGGACGGTAACATTTGTAGGTAAAGGCACAAAGTCAAATACTGATGATGTAAATGTAGGAGAACAAGTCGCTCCTCTCATAACGGTGAGTTCGACCGCAAAACTTCCAGCTTCTGTGTATTCTATGGGTCCAGGGTCATACTGATTACTCGTACGGCCATCACCAAATCTCCATTCATATGTTGCATTTGGGTCTTGAGGAGGCAGGTCTATATTGATTGGTCTGCTGCCACACACCAGATCATCTTGTATATCTAGACTAAATTCAGTTATCAAAGGGGGCGTCACATTCAGCACCATTTCACAAGCAGCTTCACATTGCAAATCAGGAAAGACTGTAAACCTCACTACATATCTTGCAACTGGCAGGGTAAAAGAAGGGTCCCAATCCACCTCATTACGTGCTATTTCAGTCGTACCTGTTTCGTCAAAAACTGTCCAACGAAAAGTGACATCATTCGGATTCGCGGATGAATAATTTTCTAACTCCACCACACTTGCGCCACAAGGGTCATATTCCTGGCTGATTCTAGCAATGTCTGTGCCTCCTGCCCCACACTGATCAATAAAATCTTGAACGTTAGCACGTTGACTTGGAGGACCAATGACAGCTTCTTGATTGCAATTGGCAACACTGACATTAAAGTCTCTGTTTATTTCTCCAATTTTCTGACCAGCTCTAAATTCTTCTACCTTGACACCGACCAGATAAGTGCCTACTCCTGCCCCTGTACCAGAAATCGTTCCTGTATTCGAGTCAATGACAAAAGGAACATCAGCTAGTATGGGATTGTCAGCACTGAAGCCTTGCAGATATTCAACTTCACCAAAAAGGTTGGGAAGGCAGCGTTCAGCATCCGGACTTACACCGTCACATTCAAAGCGACACAGTTGATCAGTATCTGTAGCTGGGCAAGGATTGCTAGCGTCACCAAGTGACCCTCCTGCAACTTTAGGTGTAGTAAAGGAATAAACCAAATCGTCACCATCTGGATCTGTTGCTACAGTCTGAATGACTTGAGGAAATCCATTGCAAATAACTATTTCAGGATCAAAATTAAATGCTGGACTACTGTTGCAGCCTCTTTGTGCTTCTGGCGTAATGAATACTTCTGACAGAAAACCTGTAAGACCAGGATCTACTATATTGGCTATGGCCGTCGATCGACAGCATCTTTGTGTAGAAATTCGGTAATCCGTATCTATAACATCTAGTGGCAGTTGTTCAACATAAACGAATTTGTCAGTTTCAAAAAAAACTTCAAGTGAACTATCAAAACACTGATTACCTAATAAAGCGACAGGTTCTTTTCTCAATTCTCCGACATCTATCATACGGACATTTCGTCTTGGATCATCAATAAAAAACTCACCTGTGACAGGGTCTCTTTGATAAACAGCAATCTCTATACTATTTGGTAAGGAAGTAAAATCCACATTCCCATCTTGATACACATCTCTATAAATCGTAAAAAAGATCTCTATTACAAATTCATCAGAATCACAATCAATTGTTCTATACGTCACATCCGTCCCTAAGACATGGCTTGCGAATACTTGATATGATCCACACAAACAAAAAACCAGGAATGTCCAGTATTTCATTTCTGTATTTAATTTAATAATAAAACTGTGTTCGAAATGGTTGGTTGCCTCATGGAAGTTCCATTTGCTGCCAGAATTGAATATTCTGCTTTATATACATACACCCCTTGCGGAAGGATTTCTCCTGTATTATTCTTACGCCCATTCCAACCTTCATCAAAATTATTGGTGCGAAAAAGAAGCTGACCCCAGCGATCCCAAACAGTTAATTCATATTCGCTAAAACTAGTAAATACACTCACACCTTTAAATTCAATATTCTCATTTCCTGATGGTCTAAATGCATTAGGAAAAATGGGCATACCATCTGATTCTACAAATAGTTCAACAGTTGCCGTATCGATACAAGTACCTATATCTGCGCTACCCGTTAATGTACGAGCGATAAGTTCAACAGTGAAGGAGCCAGGTTGATTATACGTATGTGTCGGGTTTTCATCAGTAGACCCATTATTATCGCCAAAGTCCCATTCGTATGTCGCATTGGTTGGTGTAGTTTCATTGTTAAATACGACGACTTGGGTTGGATTCGGAACAGGATTTGGGCTTGGGGTAAATGCTGCATTTGGGCCATCAACTAACGTTAAATCAAAGCTTTCTTCTCGACAAACTTGTCCGGTTGATGTGGTTAACAAAAATGTAGCAGTCACATCTCCTCCGCGTTCATATGTATGTGTCGGACTAATTTCTGTCGAACTATTTCCATCTCCGAAATCCCATGCTGCTTCAAAAACGTTGGATTGAGTCAAGGTGTTTTCAAATGAAATTTCAGCAGGAGTACAAGCAAGAAATCTAGAAGGTTGAATCGTAAATGCTGCAGGTGGCAGTACGTATTGCACCGAATTTATTTCTGGTTCTGAACTACAGATACCATCAGAAACGACAAGACGAATGTCATATACATCTTCAATCGAATACTGAATAGGATCAGGCACTCGATCAGTAGAGGTATTGCCATCTCCGAAATCCCACATGTATTGCAATGACTGATCTGTGTTTGCTGGCATGACTTCAAAAGGATCACCCTCACAGACATCACTATTACTGACTGTGAAGTTATTGTCTGGGATAGCTGTCGTTTGGATTGTCGCATTACCAGCATCGGCAGGACAACCGTTTGGTGCTGTCACTGTGGCTGTCACTGTAAATGTACCGCTTGAGGTATAGGTATATTCTGGAACCAATTCTGTGGAGCTATTGCCGTCACCAAAGTCCCACTCAACCATATGATCTGCTGGAATGCTATTATTAAAAATTATCGGAGTGCCGATGCATTCACCTACAGAAGAAGGATCAATATTTACTGGTGCTACTGGAGCTGTGTACTCCACACTCTGTGTGACTGTATCTCTGCACATACCATTTACGATTTCTAATGAGACATCAAATGGACCATCTGTGGTATATAAAATTTGACCCGGATTCTCCAAAGTAGATGTTTCTCCATTGCCAAAGTCCCAAAAATATGATGTGCCATTTGGTGCAATAGAGGTATTATCTAATAAAACCGGATCTCCACTACAAGCATCTGCTTCAGTTACATCAAATGATGGAATTTGACTCTCTTGTACAATGAGTGAATAATTACATGAGGCTATACATATCTCATCTGGAAAAATGGTTAACTCTACTGTGTACTCGCCTTCCGGCAAATTGAAAGACGGTGTCCATTCCATATCATTCGTTTGTATTTCAGCACCAGCTGTATCAAATACACGCCACATAAATGGTGTTATTGTCGAATCTTGTCTGGTGAAATTACGCACATTAACTCTAGTTTCTCCACATGCTGTTTGTGCCGAAGTCACCATAAAAGGCGCTGTATTACATTCACGTTCTAAAGTTGCAAAACTAGCTGTAGGGGGACCAATCACCGGCCGAGCATCACAAACTGTAACCGTAACATCAAAGTCTCTTCTGGTCTCTCCTATCTTGACACCATCTCTGAATTCTTCTACGACTACACCCAATAAATAAATACCCGTTGCATTGGCTGTCCCCATAATTCTGCCTGTATTCTGATCTATGGTGAATGGTATACTTGCTCTAATCGCATTGTCTTCGTTAAATCCTGGAAAATATGTCACCGTATTGAAAAGATCTGGACCACAAATAGCTGGGTCGGGGATTAAGCCATCACAATCTCGCTGACAATCTCTATTTGAAACAGGACAAGGACTTGTATCAGAATCTCCTGATGCCCCTCCTGCTACCTCTGGACGAAAAAAGGAATACACCAAGTCGTCACCATCAGGATCAGAAGCACCAACATCAATGATTTGTTCAAACTGATTACAAATGACTATCTCTGGATCATTATTGTAAACTGGACTTGAGTTTTGTAGATTTTGAACTTCTGGACTTAGCAGTGCTCTCGTTACAGATCCAGTGTTGCCAGAATTAACCACATTGCTCAATCCTTCACGTCTGCAGCACCGTTGTAAGGTAATTAAATAATTTTCATTGATGATGTCTAGTTCGATACCTCTTTGTGTGTATGATGTTTGACCTGCTTCAAACCTAGGTAAGAGAGTGCTGTCAAAACATACATTACCTTGAAATTGTAGTGCTTCTTCATCAGCATCAGGTAAGACAATAAAAATATCTACTAGTGTCCAGGCATTTCCGCTTCCTCTGTAGATTGCTATTTCTAAATCAATTTCAGGGCTTACAGGATTTGTATCCCCATTCTGAAAGGCATCTCTGAAGATTGTTGTGGTGACATCTAATGTAAAAGAAGTGGCTGTTCTATTTGTCATCACATAGGTCATATCACTACCAATGATGTGGTTTCCTAGTGTTTCATTTAAAAATATGCAAAAAAAGGACAGGATGAAAAATAACCTCAACACACTAATTTAACAATAGAACGGTACCTCGTGCTAAATCCTTATCTCCAGCGACGTTAAAAAATCGGGCAACATATGTATATACACCTTGCGGAAGCAATTCTCCTTGATTATTCAATCGGCCATTCCAAGATTCATTGATATTGAAAGCTTCGAATACTTTCTGGCCATATCGATCAAAAATGCGTAATTCGAAATTTCCAAATCCATCAATAAGGTCTATTCCTTTGAACTCGTCATTCTGACCATCACCATTTGGAGTGAATGCATTTGGAAAAATTGGTTTGATTGGTGGGAACACGAGAAGTTCTTGTATTAAAGTATCAGAACATTCCCCTTCTCCCTTTTTGGAAATCAAGGATACATTATAAGTACCTGGCTGTGTATATACATGTGAGGGATTAAACTCATCAGAAGTATTGCCATCACCAAAGTCCCACTCGTAAATAACACCATCTGTCGTCATGTTGTTAAAGAATACTGGTGTTACCAAATCTTCTACAATATCAGGAACATCAAAATCAACTTTAGGAGAAGGCAGTACTTCTATAAAATCAGTAAGTACCGTGATGTCTTCACATCCTGAAGGTGATTTAATCCGTAGCTCTACTGTGTAATTTCCTGGATCTTCATAAATGTGGGTTGGTATTAATTCTTCTGAGGTTCCCCCATCGCCAAATTCCCATCTTACTTCATATGTTTCGTCAATGACTTCTGGAATGTTTTCAAATCTGATTTCTGCTGGTTGACAACCGATAAATCGAGTTGGCGTTATTCTAAAATCGTTTGGAATTGGAAAATAATCTAGAAACTCAACATCTGATCTAGAGCAATTTCTGTTGCTTAATGTCAGTGTGATTTCTTTTTGTCCAGGTGTTGTGAATTCAATATTTTGGCTTAGAATTCCTGGATTACTAGCAAAATTTCCTTCAACGACTCGACCATCACCAAAATCCCAACTGACATTAAAGGCGTCATCTGGCAGTTCAGAATTAGTGCCATCTACATCGAAAAAGGTATCGTCACAATTGTTAAATTCAATATCATCAATCCTGGCTTCCAAATTATCTGTGACATCAATAAATCTAACACAGGTATCCGCACATTCTTCATTTGGGTTGATGATCAGCTCTATTCTGAATTCACCAATTCCAGGAAATCTTACTCTAGGTTGCCATTCATCCGTAATCACTTCTGTGCCTTCGCTACCCTTATCAATTGTCCATTTCCAAGTGACATCATCGGGATCAGCTTCTGTAAAATTCCTAAGTTCTATTTCTAAATCACCACATGAATCAAAGGGATCACTTGCTTCACACTGGGCCATCACTTCACGTATAGTTTCACCTCGATTGCCTGGAAGTGATTGGACCAAACAATCAGATACTGTAAATTGAAAATCTCTTCGAATCTCTCCTATCAGTTCACCATCTCGCCACTCTTCCACACATACGGCAAGTACATATAGACCTAAAATTGTTGGTGTACCAGTAATGATACCTGTTTGAGGGTCAATTGTCATGCCTGGATCACCAGTCTGCCGAATACTCCCTGGTATAGGCACATCGGGATCGCCTTGCAATATCTGTGCTATAAACAATCGTGGACCACACGAACCTGGCGCTGGGGTAACACCATCACAATCTGTGGGACGACCACCAGTGCCTGATGCCGAACCTTCTACTCCGCCTGCTGCAATAGGTTGACAAAATCTATATGCCAAACTATCAGCTCTTCCAGTTAACATATCTACATCACGATCACTTGCTGAAAAATCTAAGGTTTGAAATAAGCCAGCACAAATCACTATATCTTCTTCCACATTAAATACTGGAGAACTGTTGCATTCTCGTTGTGAAATGGGATCGATTATCGTAGAATATACAGAGCCAGTAGTTCCAGAGTTGACCAAATTTGAGATATTATTATTCCGACAACATCTCTGATAGGCTAAGAGCAATGGTTCATCCATGATATCAAATGATACAATCTGAGTATAGGTCACTCTATCCGTTGAGATAAAACCAAGATCTTGAAAACAAGGATTTGGAGGAGGGATAACTGGCGTTCCAACCGTGGGAAAATTACTTGGGACATCAGTAGCTTGCATGAAAAAACTATTCAAAAATCTGTAATTCCCAGGAGTTCCTACCCATGCGCCAATCTCTGCCGCTCGATCAAACGGACTTGGGTCATTACGTCCATCTTGAAATGCATCTCTATAAATAGTCAATGTCAACTCAATTGTCATTTGCCCATTATCCGTAGATATACACTCATACGTCATGTCACCTCCGACGATATGTCTGGCAGTCATAATCTGCGTCAGTGCAAAGAAAGCTACTAATGTGAGGAGCTTCCTCAAAGAATACAATCTATGCTTCATTTATTAGATTCTTTGATGTAAGACATAATCTAGATCAAAAAAGAAACGTTCCAAAGTCTTTATTGTTGCTTTTACACAAGCTATGTATGGCCTATATTGATCCAATTGATAAGATCGTTACTGTCTTGAAAAAAGATGGCGTAATCCTATATCCTACAGATACAATATGGGGACTTGGATCGAGTATGTATAGCAAACACGCGACAGAACAGATATATGCCATAAAACAACGGGAAAGGAATAAGCCTCTTTTGTTGCTTGCTGATCGCATCGAAATGATGAAAAAATATGTCAAAGACATACACCCTAGAATCGAAACCTTGCTTGTTTACCATCGGCAACCATTGACAATCATATACGAAGCTAATGATCGCGTACCTAAGCATTTACTTTGCGGTGGCTCAACAATTGCCATACGAATCGTGCAAGACGAATTTTGTAAATCCTTGATCAACCTTTTGGGGCATCCCATAACGTCGACTTCTGCAAATATTACGGGTGAAGAATCGCCTACATATTATTCAGAAATTAAACAGGAGGTTTCCGACAAATGCGATTATGTGGTAAAGTACCGACAAAACGATAACAGCAAAACGAAGGCATCTGTATTAGCAAAATTTGATCATAAAGGAAACTTGAAATTTCTGCGGGTATAGATCGAATCAAAACTGCTTCTTCGCCAACAAATCTCTAGACTTAATCGATGTCAAGGCCCCTTGGACAAAAGGATCATCATCTTGCATAATTTCAAACGCCTTATTCTCAGAATACAGCATTGAAAATATCGAATATTTTAGCTGCCTTTCGAGTTCAGCTACACAGATTGGAGAACTAGAATTGTCCAACTTTACAAAGTCAGCCTCTGCCAGTTTATGCAATTCCTCAAAAGATAGATTTCGGATTTTTTCAGGTGAATTAGATTTATGCCAATCTTGTTTACGGATAATATGATATGCCGTTTTTGATATTCCATTCTTTAATGATGCAAAGCAGTCATTGGAGCCTTCGATTAATACATCAGGCACTATACCGCTTCGATTAGCAAGCGGTCGTTTATGTATAAGGGAATAAAACTGCTGGGTATCAGCATCTATTTCCTTAAAAGGCTTTTGAATAAATCTACCAGAAGGGGTTAAATATTCTGCAATAGTCAATCGAAGAGCACCACCATTATTTAGAGAGTATTGTTCTTGTACTAGACCTTTGCCATAGGTTGTTTGCCCTATAATCACTCCCCTATCCCAATCTTGGATTGCTCCAGCTAATATTTCACTACCAGAAGCAGAATTTGAATCCACAATAACCGCAATTTTCTCTAATGGATAAAACTGCCTGCCCGTTGATTTGTATTCTGACTCTTTATTGTTTTTGTCAATGGTTTTCACCAAAAGCTTATCCTTCTCTTCAAAAAATAGGCTTAATATTTTTGCTGTTTCCGGAAGGTATCCCCCTGGATTTCCTCTCAAGTCTACGATCAGATGTTTGATGCCATTGGGTTGTAAAGATTCCAATGCGTAATTAAAATCCTTATACACTTGAGCGTTGAACTGACTTATTTTTAAGTAACTAATCGAGTCATTGATTGCAAAAGCCATGCACGTGCTTTCTGAGGAAACTAATCCATTAGAAATTAAAAGATCTATTTCTTCACCTTCTCTATCAATGATAAGGCTTGTTTTTTGGCCTTTTTCTTTTTGACTTACAGCCTCTTTACCCTCCAGATCAGGAATAAGTTTGTTGTCTATGGAAATGATGCGGTCAAAGGGTTTAATGCCTGACTTTGATGCAGGACTGTCCTCAAGGATTTTTACAACAACCAAGGTATCTCCATCTTGCAAAGTCTCAATGCCAATGCCATTATAATTGCCTGACATTTGTTCATTTACCTTGACTAATTCATCTTTAGACAGATAAGCTGAATGAGGGTCTAATTCTTCAATTATACTGGAAAGGGCTACTTCTGTAAGTTCGGATGCGTCTACACCATAAACGTACTTTGAGTCAATAAATCGAATAACTTCTTCTACTTTTCCAGCCCCTCCGTTGCGTTCATGTTTGGTCGATAGCTTTTTAATAAAAAGGTGTTGGGGATTAGAAAGCTTAAAACCTGCAGCCAAACCCATAGAAAGTAAGAATGCATATAACAAAGGTCGGTAAACAATAGATTTTTTTGAATGATTATTCATTTATAGTTGATAAATACTAAAAGTATCAGTAATTTTATTAAATTCGATTATACAATCTTGTTTACTATATTTACAATAACAAAATTCACCTAAAATTACCCTTTCAGATGAAAAAAGGATTAGAATTAGACAGCATTGATTTACAAATATTATCTATTTTGTCTAAAGATGCTAAAACATCATATGCAGAGATAGGCAAACAACTTTTTGTATCTGGAGGTACGGTGCATGTGAGAATTAAGAAAATGACCGAATTCGGGATCATTGTCGGTTCTAAATTAAGCATCAATTATGCAATGTTAGATTATGATATCATTGCATTTATAGGGATTTATTTAGAAAAGAGTCAGCTATATAAGGACATCGCTCATCTCTTAAAGGAGATTCCTGAAGTCATAGAATCCCATTATACGACAGGAGGCTACAGTATTTTCGCAAAAATAATGTGTAAGGACACTGTTCATTTACGCAAAGTGTTATCCGAAAAAATCCAAAAAATTGATGGGATAGCACGAACAGAAACATTCATTTCTTTACAAGAAGGCATCAATAGGCCTCCAGAAATTTATGAAACCAATAAGGAAGGAATTAAGGTCACGAACACGCAGGAGTAATTTTAACTAATCTCTTTTTTTGTCGCTGCAATGATTTTAATCTCAGCATAGTGGATGAGTAAGTAAGTGTTTTGTTCTTTCTGCTTCTTGAGGGAAGCCTGCAAGGACACGCTGCTTCGGGTAAGTGTCTGAAAGGACTATTTTCAAGACACATTTAAGGACAATCTTTCTTGAGGCGGGACGCCTGCAAGGACACGCTACTTTAGGTAAGTGCCTGCTAGAACACACTTATTAAGGTGAGACGCGTACAAGTAAGAGAATTCTTACGCTCCCAAATAATGCTTAAGCAATCGGCTTCTCGACGCAGACCGTAGCTTATTTATCGCCTTATCTTTGATTTGACGGACTCTTTCTCTTGTCAGACCAAACTTATCTCCTATGTCTTCTAGAGACATTGGGTGCTCGACACCAATTCCGAAATAAAGTTTGATCACATCGCATTGTCTTTCTGTCAATGTACCTAATGATCTTTCTATTTCTTTTCTAAGTGACTCAGCGTATTCTAGTTTGGTATCTGTACCTGGTGTTTTCTTGTTTTCAAGAATATCCAATAGACTGTTGTCTTCACCGTCGACAAAAGGCGCATCCATGGATACATGCCTAGCGGCGACACCAAGAGTTGTTTCGACTTCTTCAGAAGGAATCTCCAATAACTCTGCAAGTTCATCAGAAGATGGCTCACGTTCGTACTCTTGTTCAAGTTCTGAGAATGCACGATTTATTTTATTCAAGGAACCGACCTTATTTAGAGGTAGACGTACGATTCTTGATTGTTCTGCTAATGCTTGTAGGATAGACTGCCTAATCCACCAGACTGCATATGAAATAAACTTAAACCCTCTAGTTTCATCAAAACGTTGTGCAGCTTTAATTAAACCTAGGTTACCTTCATTGATCAGGTCACTCAAGGATAAACCTTGATTTTGATATTGCTTAGCAACGGACACGACGAATCTCAGGTTTGCTTTTGTAAGCTTTTCAAGAGCCTCTTGACTTCCTGCCTTAATTTCTTTCGCTAATGTCACTTCCTCTTCAGGTGTAAGCAAATCAACCTTCCCAATTTCTTGTAAGTATTTCTCTAAAGATTGGCTTTCTCTATTTGTGATAGACTTAGTAATCTTTAACTGCCGCATATGTCTGTTTTAAGGATTGTTAATTTTTCAAAAGAAAGCAAATGTACGACTATAATGTGTAGATATCAAGCAAAAAATGTCTTAGCCTATTCATTTGTACTTAAGATATATTCAAAATATAAATATTAAAATTATTTGGAATTCACAATATTTTCTTTTTATTGCAGCATTGTAAAACATCTAGACTTCTAGACACATTTAGTTAAACCAATTCATGAAAAGAGTTTCATTCGATATAGAATTCATTTTTAAAGCATCGCCCGCGATTCTATATCAATTCATTACAACACCCTCGTGTTTAGTGCGATGGTTTTGTGATGCCGTAGACATTAATGATGATGTATATACGTTCAGTTGGCAAGGTGCAGATGAGGATGCTGAAATGATTGATGACATTGAAGAAGAGAGAATTCGATTCAAATGGGATGACTCAGATGATGAAGAGTACCTTGAATTTAGAATGTATAAATCTGATGTGACCAACGAAACAGTCCTTGAAATCACTGATTTTTGTGATGAAGATGAGGTAAATGAGCAAAAAGAACTTTGGGGCTCACAAATACGTACCCTTCAAATAGAATGTGGCGGATAAATCATCATAGCGTATTTAGTCTTTAACATTTCGATTGTTGTATACTAAGAATGTAATTTAGTCACTAAATTCTGCGTTTTCATACTAATTCTTATTGAGTCATTGATAAGCTAACACCAAATGTGATCGGCAAATATGAAGATCAAACTACATCATCTGATTCTTACTTCATTGTGCAGTGCTCTCATCGCAGTGGGTATGTTCAATTGGTTTTATGAACCTGAAACTTTGGTAATAAGAGAAGAGCCAGCCTTCACCTTGGTATCACATGAAGATGGCTACAGTGCCAATTTCTCCAGTATTGCTAAAGTATCTCTTCCATCCGTCGTGTTTATTAGAAGCATTAATAAGATAGAAACTGGATTTAATAGAGAATTTAAGAGTGTGACAGGTTCTGGTGTTATACTTTCTCAAGATGGCTACATTATCACAAACAATCACTTATTAAACAATGCAGAACACATAGAAGTCACCTTACATAATAAGCGTGTTCATCGAGCCGCTTTAGTTGGTTTCGATGAATATACAGATTTGGCACTCTTAAAAATAGAGGAAACAAGTCTTCAAACCAGACCCTTCGGCGATTCAGATTCCTTATCTGTTGGCGAATGGGTATTGGCTATTGGCAATCCTTACAAATTGAAAGCGACGGTGACAGCTGGCATCATTAGCGCAAAAGCTCGACATTTAAATCCAACAGACCAATTGGGTGTTGAATCCTACTTGCAAACTGACGCCGTCATTAATCCAGGAAATTCAGGTGGTGCTTTGATCAATACAAAAGGTGAATTGATTGGTATCAACACAGCCATTTTATCTAATAGTGGCAATTATGAAGGCTTTTCTTTTGCCATACCTTCTGCCATTGTTCAAAAAGTATACGAAGACATTCGTGATTATGGCAGTGTTCAGCGTGCTTGGATTGGAGCAACAATAGCTGCTGTAGATAATGACATTGCTCAATCACTAGGCATGGCCAACGTAGAAGGTGTCATTGTCAGATCAGTCATTAAAGGCGGTGCTGCTTATTCAACATTGACCAAAGGTGATGTGATCACACATTTGAATAAGGTGTCAGTAGACTCTCCAGCAGAATTCAATGGGATTTTGGCGAGATTCAGGCCAGGGGAATACATCAATATCGAATTCATTAGAGGAAAAAAGTCTTTCAACTCAGATGTTATCCTTCAAAATCATTTAAACACAACAGACTTCATCTCCATTAGAAGAGACAAAGAATTCATGGATTTGGGGATAGAAATAAGAAACCTCAGCGGACCTGAACTCGACGCTACTGGCACTAATGGTCTCAAAGTCATTAGTGTCGTAAGAGGTAGTATCGCAGCTAAGGCCAATATAGAACCAGGGTATATCATCACACATATAGATCAGAATACCTTGACTGATGTGAATGAGTTGCTGCGAATCCTAAAGTCAAAACCTGCAACAATAATTTTCGATGGTTTTTATCAAGACTATCCAGGGCGTTTCCCTTACAAAATCACCTTTTAAAAACGTTGCTTACAATTGAGAATAACATTTATAGTCCTAACTTGTGCGTGAATCAGATGAAACCATATGGCAAAAATTGATCTGGAGTTTAGTAAAAATGAAGATGCTTATTTATTGAAACTATCGAAACTGGATAGAGAGAAAGAATCCATATTCCTTGGCGGTGGCAATAAAAAAATTGAAAAGCAACATGCGAAAGGCAAACTCACTGCCAGAGAGCGAATTGAGTATTTGATAGACCAAGGTGAACGCTTTTTAGAAATTGGAACATTTGCAGCATATGGCATGTATACTGAACATGGTGGATGCCCTGCTGCAGGAGTAATCACAGGAATTGCCAAGATCAAAGGCCGAGAATGCATGATCGTCGCTAATGATGCCACGGTTAAAGCCGGTGCGTGGTTTCCAATGACATCTAAAAAAAACTTACGTGCGCAAGAAATTGCGATTGAAAATAGGCTGCCTTTAGTCTATTTAGTCGATTCAGCTGGAGTATTCCTTCCCATGCAAGATGAAATTTTTCCAGACAAAGAACATTTTGGAAGAATGTTCAGAAACAATGCGGTCATTTCTTCCAAAGGAATTCCGCAAATAGCTGCAATCATGGGAAGCTGTGTCGCTGGTGGTGCATACTTACCGATCATGTCTGATGAGTCTATCATCGTAGAGGGCACTGGTTCGATATTTTTAGCTGGTCCATATTTAGTCAAAGCAGCAATTGGGGAAGATGTTGATAAAGAAACACTCGGTGGTGCGCATACACAAACAAACATTTCTGGAGTAACAGATTATAAAGTAAAAAACGACAAGGAATGTCTAGATCTGATACGGGAGCTGATTGATAAAGCTAAACACGCTGATGACATAGGTCTAAATCGAAAAAAAGCGATTGCACCTAAAAACAATAAGCAAGATATTATCGGTTGTTTTCCATTCGAAAATAAGCCTTACGATACCATGAACTTATTGGACCATTTGGTTGATAAAGACAGTTTGCAAGAATACAAAGAAGGCTATGGAAGCTCTATCATTTGCGGTTATGCACGTATAGATGGTTGGAGTGTAGGCATTGTCATCAACAATCGAGAAATCACAAAAACAGCAAAAGGCGAAATGAGAATAGGTGGTGTGATTTATTCAGATGGCGCTGATAAAGCTGCTAGGTTTATCATGAATTGCAACCAGAAGAAAATACCTCTAGTATTCTTTCACGATGTTACGGGATTCATGGTAGGCAGCAGAGCAGAGCATGGAGGGATCATTAAAGACGGAGCTAAAATGGTTAACGCCGTATCTAACTCTACCGTACCTAAAATTTCTATCGTCATAGGCAATTCGTATGGTGCAGGCAACTACGCTATGTGTGGAAAGGCATATGATCCTCGGTTTATTTTTGCTTGGCCAACAGCAAAAATAGCCGTTATGGGTGGTATGCAGGCAGCAAAAGTATTGGCACAAATAAAAGGGAGTGCTTTAAAGTCCAAAGGTGAGAAACTTACAAAGGAACAGGAAAAAGAAATGATTGAAGAGATCAAAGAAAAGTACGATAATCAAACATCTGCATATTATGCTGCAGCAAGATTATGGGTGGATGAAATCATTGATCCTAGAGAAACAAGAGAAGTCATTTCTAAGTGTCTTTCTGTAGCAAACTATTCTCCAATAGAAGATTTTAACGTTGGTGTAATCCAAACTTAATGGAAATAATCATTAAGACTTTTCACGGCCTGGAAGAGGTATTAGCCGAAGAAGTCAAGTCAATCATCAACCGATCGTGTCAACTAAGAAAGCGTGCTGTATTTGTCGACCAAATAACGCATCAAGAATTGTACACGTTGAATAAACAATTACGGACCGCATTAAGAATTCTCGTTCAACATTCAAGCTATACCGTACATTCTTATGAAGATATTTATTCGGCTTTGAGGACCATCAAATGGGAAGAGCTGTTTTATCATCACAATACTATATCAATTGACTCCACAGTGTATTCCCAGTATTTCAAGAACTCACAATTTGTGATGCATAAATCTAAAGATGCTGTGGTGGATCACTTCAGAGACCTGTACAATAAGCGACCTTCAGTAGAGAGAAAAAATGCAGACATTCGAATCAACATCCACATCACAGAACGAAAAATGACTGTCAGTTTAGACAGCTCTGGCGAGTCCTTACATAAACGAGGATATAAGCAAGCAGAGGTGAGAGCACCCATTAATGAAGTATTGGCAGCAGGGCTAATCAAATTGTCAGAATGGGATTTAGTCAAACCATTTTGGGATCCCATGTGTGGCAGTGGCACCATCCCTATGGAAGCAGCTTTATTAAAATACAACATTCAATCTCAATTCAAGAGAGATGAATTTTGTTTTAGGCATTGGAAAACGTTTGACAAAAAGAGCTGGCAGCAAATGAAGCGTGAGAAGCTTACACCCAAGACGCCCTCCTCTCCTATTTATGGATCAGACATTGATACAGATGTCATATTTGACTTGGAGAAACAACTCAGGTCTGCCAAACTCCAGTCACACATCACTGTCAAAAAGCAAAACTTTTTTCAGACCAAAGAGTTGAATGAAGAACGCATACTCATTTTCAACCCTCCTTATAACAAACGACTGGGTCTTGAAGATGCCAAAGGATTCTACAAAATGATCGGTGATACACTAAAGCAAAAGTGTAAAGGTTCAAGTGCATGGATCTTTTCTGGCGATAAAGAAGCCATAAAATTTGTCGGCTTACGGCCATCTAAGAAAATAATCCTATATAATGGACCGATTGAGGCAAGGTTTCATAAATTTGACTTGTTTTGATAAAATACATCTATATATATCCAATCATTATCATGTTTCAATTGGTGCTTGCCAGCAATCAGGCAGTTCCACAAAAAACACAAGTCCCGACAAACTTTAAAGTAACAGAACTTCGTTATAAACCCATAACCCCTAAAATTCCAAAAATCAGAGAAGGCTTTGTCTGTAGAGCGGAAGATAACATATACAAAAACTCAAAAGTTGCTGTAATGTTTCGACTTGGAAATTTAAATTACGTCAGTCAGCTGGACCGTAAATAACATTAACAACATGATGGAATCATTCAAACTCACAACACTGTTTGTGTTGCTCTTACTATCAATTTCAATAGTCACCTCGTGTGGCGAGGAAGATATCCCTGGATGCACAGATCCTAATTCAGATAACTTTACTGCTTTAGCAACTGTAGATGATGGCAGTTGTGTGATATCTGGTTGCACTGACCCTGCAGCAGAAAACTTTAATGCGGCTGCAAACAGAGCTGATGATGGCACATGTGTGTTTGCGCGCGATAAATTCATTGGCACATTTCTAGGATCGATTAATTGTCTTCTTGTGGATCAATTCAATTCAGAGTCGACAACTGTGTTGCTGGAACCTAATCCAGATGACATCACAAAAATTTCTATTACTATAGAAACGGATAATTTCACCATTCCTATTGATGCCACTGTTGATGGAGATCGGCTACTCTTGATTGCAGATGATTTTCCATTTGATGTTACCATTCTTGGAGTTCAGACATCCGTACTCATCGATCTTGATGGAGAAGCTACAATAAATGAGAGTCAAGATGTCATCAGTGGTGGATTCACAGCATCAATTTTAAACCCTCTAACAGGTGCAGAAATTCTAGCTGACAGTTGTACCTTAATGGCGACAAGAAGTTAATTCCAGGTCTTAACAATGTAATTTTATCTTAGAAATTTCCTATCTTAATCAGGCTGTATGCAATCAAATTTTAAAAGGATGGAATATTTCAAACCAACAACGCTGTTTTTTTTGCTCTTATTATCAATGACAGTATTTGTCTCATGTGGAGAAGATGATGTCCCAGGCTGTACAAATGCTTTTGCCGACAACTTTAATAATGTAGCGAATGTAGATGACGGAAGTTGTGTCATATCGGGATGTACGGATCCTGCTGCAGAAAATTTTAACCCGGATGCGAACAGAGATGATAATGGCACATGCGTTTTTGCCCGTGACAAATTTCTAGGCAGCTATATGGGTACCATCAATTGTCCGATTATTTCTCAATTCAATTCGGAGTCTACTACAGTGCTGTTTGAACCAGATCCAGATGATATCAATAAGTTATTGATCACCATCCAGAATGAAGATATTGAGATTCCAATTAGTGCTACTGTTGTTGATGGAGTAAGCTTAGAATTGCTTGCTGAAGATTTTCCGCTTGATATAGTTGTTGCTGGCATTGATGTTTCTGTACTTGTTGATTTTACTGGATTAGCTATTATAAACAGCAGTGAAGATGTCATCTCTGGTAATTTTATAGCTGCTGTCTTGAATGCTCAGACTGGAGCAGAAATATTAGCGGACGGCTGTGACATTTCAGCGACAAGAATTTAATCTATTGTAAACGGATGCATCTTATTCGTAAAGTTTGTTGGAACTCATAAGGAGTATGATAAAGTTGATCCTTGCACAGTAAATATGTTCAAATAGTAATATGAAATATAAAAGAATCCATAACCTAGATCAGTATAACGAATACTGTAATACATATGAACACTTAGTCATGAATGGCTCAAAGAAATACTCAGACGAGATTGATTTGCTTGAATTGCTTATTGAAGATTTTGATAACAGAACAATTGAAACAATTGGAAATAGTGAGGACATGAATCCTGTTGAAACCCTACAATACTTGATGGATGAGAACAAACTAACTAAGGCCGAACTTGCACGACAGTTAAAAGTCTCACGACAACTTATAACTGAAATCCTGAATTATAAAAGAAACATTAGTAAAAGAATGATAACAAAATTGAGTGATCGATTTAAAATGCAACCGATAGCCTTTAGTAGAGAATACGAATTAACTGGAAATACTAAAAACAAAAAGGCAGCAGCATAAAAATATACAGAATATTAACGCTATTAGAAATATTAGCGGACGGCTGTGACATTTCAGCGACTAGAATTTAATCTATTGTACACGAATTAGTTCACTGCAAAGTTTCTCGAAATCTTCCTTCGTGTTATACACATTTGGTGACACACGTATACTGTTGCCTCTGACTGAAACGTATATCCGTTTCGCCATCAATGTTTCTTTAAGTGCTTTCAAATCAATTGATCCTTTTGGCCTTATTCCAAACAGATGTCTGGCTCGCCAAGTTGCATGTTCTAAGTCGAATGTATCTTGCAACTCTTCAATTGGAGAAGAAATAGATTCGCAATAGTTTGATATGTTAGTCGGGCCCCATTGTATGAGTTGTTTCAAAGCTGTTATCGCCATTGGGACTAATGCGAAATTACTAAACTGGCCTACATTGTATCTGAACGCTTTGGGCTTAAACTCCTCTTTATAGTTAACCAAGGCTGCAAAATTTTCACTTTCCAATTTTGTCATCCAACTTTCCTCGATTGGCTCACCGTCATCGAAAGCCTCACTGTAATACGCAAAGCCCATTGAATATGGACCAAGCAACCATTTATAAGCAGAAGCAATTAACACATCTACTGGCATTTCTTTATGATCAAACTCCATTGCCCCAATGGATTGAGTGCCGTCTATAACAACCAATGCATCATACTTATGCGCCTTTTCTGTAATGGCCTTGATGTCAAAAACCGTCCCATCTGCCCAATGAACAATTGGCAAAGTGACCACTCTCGTTTTCTCAGAAATTGCATCCAATAGTGCGGCGCTCCAATCTTCTCCCCTAAAGAAAGAGTTTGGCGCTTTCATAATGACAAGTCTCGCATCATTCTTATCTGCACATGTCTTCCAGCAATAGTAATTACTAGGAAACTGTTCTTCTATCATGAGTATCTCATCGCCTGGTGAAAAAGAAATATTTTTACTCGCATTGGCCATACCATAAGACACTGATGGAATCAAAGCAATGCGACCAGCATCCTCACAATGAATGAGATTGGCAAATAATTCTCTTAATTCTTCTGCTTGTGTAAAAAAGTCATCGGGGAAAATGTTGTATGGTTTTGACTTTTGCATTATCGCCTCAATACCTGCAGCAGTTACACTTTTTAAATTCGGTGACATATAGGCGCCATTCAGATAGACAACGTCTTCGTCTAAATCAAATGCTTCTTTTTGACAATTCAACATTTATATTTCGTTTAATTCACTATTTCGTAAGGCACAAAATCTAAGACAAAATAACGAGATAAAACTTTATTCCAACATTTGGACATACCATCTGTTATCCTATTCCATACTTTTAGATAAATTAAAGCCATGAAACTAGCGATCATACAACAAGGGCCTGAATACAACAACTTGACAAAAAGTATAGAACTACTGGAATCGATCTTGATAGAGGTTACAAAAGAATCAGTCGATCTAGTGGTTTTTGGTGAATCTTGGCTATGTGGATATCCTGCATGGTTGGATTACTGCCCCGAAGTCAGTTACTGGAATCATCCACCAGTAAAAGCCGCATGGAAAACCATGTTTGAAAATTCATTAGAATTAAATAGTCATGGATTTGAAAAAATACAAGCAGTCATAAAAGCGCACAAAGTCAATGTTGTGCTTGGCGCAAATGAGGTCATCAAAAAAGGAAAAGGTAACGGGAGTCTATTCAATTCAGTATTCACATATAATAGAAATGGCGAGTTGCTGAATCACCACAGAAAATTGATGCCTACATATACAGAAAAGCTGGTACATGCAACTGGAGATGGACATGGCTTGAATGCAGTGGATTTAGATTTTGGACGGATGGGGAGTTTGATTTGTTGGGAGCATTGGATGCCGCTGACCAGACAGGCGATGCATGACGAAGGTGAAGATTTGCATATCGCACTTTGGCCATATGTGAAAGAAATGCATGTGATCGCTTCAAGGCAATATGCTTTCGAAGGTCGTTGTCATGTAGTCTCTGTAGGGCAATTGATGAAAACGGCTGACACACCTAAAGGTTTAGCACTTCCAGACCATTTAGACAAGTCAAATCCTGACGAACTGGTGCTTAAGGGAGGTAGTTGTGTCATCGGTCCAGACGGTCAATTTATTTTAGAACCTCAACATAGCGGTCCAGCAATTATCTATCAAGACGTACAGATTGGTTCGGGCAGAGGAGAAAACATGAATTTATCTGTAAGTGGTCACTATCAACGACCTGACGTATTCGAATTATCAATAAACAAAAAACGATACTTTTAAGATACGCCTTAGTAGTATGAGTGACATATTTCTTGGATTCACAATGTTAATTTAGAACCAATAAAAAACATAACTTGATACGACATCTATTTCTTGTTTTAGTTTGTGTCCTAATGCCAATGTTAGTCTTTGGTCAAGTAGAGATTTGCGATAATGGCCAAGATGATGACAATGATGGTCTAACCGATATAAACGATCCAGATTGCATCTGTGACATCATAGAGTTAGTGTCGTTAATTCCTAATCCTTCTTTCGAAGATACCAATTGCTGTCCCAGCAACAGAAGCCAATTGAATTGTGCTTCTGGTTGGATACAAGCATCTGCACCGACAACGGATTTCATTCACCAATGCGATTGGCTTGGGTGGGAAAATATACCACCACCACAACCATTCCCAGACGGAGATGGGATCGTGGGCTTTCGCGATGGAAGAACCGGTAATAATGCCAACAACGGTAACAACGGGAATAATGGGAATAATGGAAATAACAATAGTGGTAATAACGCTGGAGACTTTGACGATCCACTACCATTTTGGAAGGAATATGCAGGTGCCTGCCTGCAAAGTCCATTAGAAAAAGATGTCTCTTACAGGTTCCAGTTTGATGTCGGCTTTGTCGATCGAAACATATCACCACCAATTGACATTTCATTTTTTGGCACTTCAGATTGCATTCATTTGCCATTTGGTGGTGGCAATAGCGAATTTGGCTGCCCTACGAATAGCCCAGATTGGATAAAACTATCAGAAGTGAGGGTATCTGGAGGATCAGGGGATATTTGGGTCAATACGTTTATAGACATCACACCAGATCGCAAC
The DNA here is from genome assembly GCA_937997635.1 of uncultured Saprospiraceae bacterium. Taxonomy (GTDB): domain Bacteria; phylum Bacteroidota; class Bacteroidia; order Chitinophagales; family Saprospiraceae; genus CALFUK01. Next base: position 30,940 of record CALLFA010000008.1, read on the forward strand.
ATCGCTGCTATTGCAATTGGGCCAGATTGCGAACCAAGAACAAGTAATTTTAACCTCTATTATTTCTTTGATAATTTAATATTGGCTGATTTTGAATCGTTCGAATTAATCATTAGTGAAGCCATACCTCCCTGCGGCAACACCAATTGTCCAGCCTTACATCCATGCGCCGATGATTTTTCATTAATGGTGTTGGATGATCCTGCATTTGAATATCAATGGTATCTTGATGGCATTGCATTACAAGGGGAAATATTTTCAGAGCTCACGCAAATGCATGGAGAAGGTGCTTATCAAGTGAGGATAATAAATGCAGGTTCTTGCCGACTCACAACTGAATACATTTATGAAATTCCAGTTTTTGAGACACCGACAAGCATACGTATTTGTGACAATCAAACCTACACCTATGGCACTCGCGAATTAAGTGAATCAGGAAGCTATTTAGACACATTCAAGAACGTCAACAATTGCGACAGCATTGTGCCATTGACGCTGACTGTCGTAGAAACAAGATTCGATACAATGGATGCCTTAGTCATAGACGGAGGTACATTTGACGTTGGTAATGAATCTTTTAATAATGAAGGCAATTACAACATTACGATTCCTTCTTCTGTAAACTGTGACAGTATGATTTTCTTACGACTAAGTAATTTTGAATTATACATCCCAAATACATTCAGTCCAAACGGTGACAACTCGAATGATGTCTTCAGACCTGCCACCATTGAAGGAATGATCAACAACATCAATATGCAAATATTTGATCGCTGGGGAAATATGGTATATGAAGGTCAGCAATGGGACGGAGACGGTTTCAAGAATGGCGTATATGCCTATAATATCGCAGTGGAATATTCAGATGGTAACAACTTGAACTATCGAGGGACTGTAAGTATGGTTAGATAACTCAGTGCTGGCAACCGCTCAGTCTCAAAAACTTGAACTTAAACTTGATACTTGAACTTAAACTTGAAACTTGATCTTTTATATTTTCCTAGTTTTCGCATGCTTATCCATAATCTTATCTACCTCTTCTCTATCAATCATGTCTTCAAGATTGAGCCCTTCAAAATCTTTCATGAAGTTTTCCATGAGACCTTGCATTTCACCCATATCTAATTTTTCCAAAGTCTTAAAGCTTTGTTCGAGTAAATCTTGAAACAAGTCTTCATTTTGAGAGAGCTCAGATAATTGATCACCAAATAACTTTTCAATATCACCAAATTGTTCCAATTGAAAAGGCAATGAATCCAACTGACCGAATATATTGTCTAAGTTAAAATTGAGGCCCAGAGATTCCAGGTCTTTAAAGTCAAAATCAAGAGATTCAAATTCGTTAAAGTCTAAGTCATTTAGTGGTTTGCTATCGTCATTTTGTGCTTGCGAGAAAAAGGCGCAAAAACAGAAGCACATAATTGCAAAGGATTTCTTGAGAAATGGAATAGGATAAGTCATTTATGGTTTATTTTGAAATAACAATTCAGTGTTATCTTATAGTCTGTCTGTGAACTACGAAATTTAAACGACTTAGTGTAAATATTAGTTCCTAGTCCACACTGGTTTCCATATTATAGTCTTGTTAAAATTTTGATTTAGGATAAAAGAATTGAGGGTCAAATGTAATGTCTACATCATCCCTCGACGAATCAACTCAAATATACTGAGAGACAACACAAGTTCTTTATCGTCTTTGGACAAATCCTCAACCAGCTTCAATGCACGCGCATTTTTATGAACATGGCTAGTCGGATTGACAAGCGACGCTACCTGCTTTCCATTTATAGAAATGGGAATTAAACTCATCGTCTGTGATTGATCCACATGTGCTACTTCGACATTTTCTTGAAGAAACGACCCATTGGATTTTAATGTACCTAGATGAACATTATCTCTAAAAATGTCAATCGCCTTTTTGGTGATTTTATAATAGAAACTGTGCGCTGATGTTCGAGCCACCAAAATTGACTTCTTCTTTTTGTAATAGTATTCTTTATATGTAAAGGCGACAATTTTCTCGTGATAGATATTGGAGAGTACACCTGAAAACTGTGTATGTATGCCTGGCTTTTTCTTCAGATCGACCTGCTCTACTGACAACAAATCTAAATCATTGTCTTCCCATGGTGACAGAGTGTTCACGACATCCTCTAGGTCCTTTGACATCTTTTTGAGGTCTGTCTTAATTTGGGATTTTACACCTTGGGTATTGATGAAAAATGAGCCCATGACCTTTAAGATGTAGAATACACCTAAAGCAGCAAAGGTCAGTAAGATGGCAAATTTAATCACTTGCAGTTAGTTTTATAAGTAAACGAAAAAAGCTCATTAGACATTCCATTCTAATGAGCTTTTAACTTTCTATGTCGAGGTTGACAAAATTATCCTAAGTATGACTTAAGCGCATTTCTGTTAACAGACTTTCTCAATCGTCTGATCGCTCTTTCTTTAATCTGTCTCACTCTTTCTCTTGTCAATCCATACAGCTCTCCTATTTCTTCTAGCGTCAATGATTTGTGCCCATTCAATCCAAAGTATGATGACAGCACTTCAACTTCTCTTGGAGATAATATGTTTAATCCTTCTTTCACTTCACCTTTCAATGACTCTTCCATCAAATTGGTATCAGGATCCATTTGATCAGCGAATACCATTAAGTCAATCATCGTCGCATCTCCTTCTTCTCCTCCTACAGGCGCATCAAATGATAAGTGCCTGTTGTTGCTTTTCAACATGGTAGCAACGTCTTTAGGTTTGACTTCGAGCAACTCGGCTAACTCTTCATTAGAAGGCTCTCTTTCAAATTCTTGTACGAAAGAAATGTAAGCTTCATTGACTTTATTATAAGAACCAACTTTATTTAGTGGTAGCCGTACTATTCTTGAATATTCTACAATCGCTTGTAAGATTGATTGTCTAATCCACCATACAGCATAGGAAATAAATTTGAAGCCTCTTGTTTCATCAAAGCGCTTTGCAGCTTTCATCAAACCAACATTGCCCTCATTGATCAAATCACTGAGAGAAAGACCTTGATTTTGATACTGCTTGGCAACAGAAACAACAAAACGAAGATTCGCTTCTGTCATTCTTTCTAATGCTGCCTTATCACCTTCTCGGATTCTTCTGGCTAAATCGGCCTCATCCTCGGCGTTCAGCATCTCAATTTTGCTTATATCATTGAGATATTTATCTAAGGAGACACTCTCCCGAGATGTAATTTTATTTGTAATTTTTAATTGTCTCATAACACAGACGCCTTTTAAGATTTTGTTTTAAATGAATACAGAGTGCGCAAAAAGATGTTAAGAGAGTAATTCTTTGTCTGAACAATCTCGCATATCTATGAATAAGACGTTTAAATACGCGATTTAGTTTCGGAAGTTAACACTTTTTTATATCTGTAAGAAGACTTTATCTTATAGTATACTGATTTGTATCAGTTTCCTTAAGATAATACTTTTTTACATCTACAATATAATTTAGGCAGTAATTATTCTAATTCCTCTCGGGTTTAGGTAATAGAGCCTTTCTTGATAATCTCCATTTTTTCGTTTTCGGATCGGTGCCAATGATCTTTATTTTGATCATATCACCTTCGTTGAACAAACCTTCAAGCTTTTCAATTCTTGAGTGCGAGATTTCAGATATGTGAACCAATCCACCGCTGTTAGCGAAATCAACGAATAAGCCATAAGGTTTGATAGAAGCAATTTTAGCGTCATACTCTTCACCTTCTTTGACAGTATGAGCGATCTTTTTGATCTCTTTTACTGCAGCAGCCATGCCCTCCCCATCGGTAGCGAAGATATTGACTATACCTTTTTCATCCACTTCTTCGATTGAGATCGTCGTACCAGTTTCTTTTTGGATTTCTTGGATAACTTTACCTCCAGGCCCAATGATTGCACCGATAAATTCTTTCTCTACAATCATTTCTGTTACACGTGGAGCATGTGGTTTTAGATCTTCAGCAGGCTCACTAATCGTTTTAGCCATTTCATTCAGAATGTGAATGCGACCTTCTTTTGCCTGCAACAATGCTTTTTCTAATGTATCGTAAGGTAAACCATCAATTTTAATGTCCATTTGACAACCAGTAATACCATTCACTGTACCGGTTACTTTAAAGTCCATATCGCCTATTGCATCCTCATCACCAAGGATATCGGACAAAATAGCAGATCTTGTCCCGTCAGAGATCATACCCATAGCAATTCCAGATACCGGAGCTTTTATTTTAATACCCGCATCCAGTAACGACAATGAACCTGCGCAAACAGTTGCCATTGAAGACGAACCATTTGATTCTAGAATGTCAGAAACTATTCTAAGCGTGTATGGATTATCATCTGGCAATACTTGCTTTAGTGATCGACTGGCTAGGTTTGCGTGTCCAACTTCTCTTCTACCAGGACCTCTCATCGGCTTGATCTCACCTACAGATAGCGCTGGGAAATTATAATGCAAGATGAATCGCTCTGTGTAATTTTCCAAAGCGTTGTCTATCATCTGCTCATCTCTCTTCGTACCAAGTGTCAGTGATGCTAAGGCTTGTGTTTCACCTCTATTGAAGATTGCACTACCGTGTGTTGAAGGCAAGTAATTGACTTCCGTCCAAATAGGTCTTACTGTATCAAAGCTTCTTCCATCGAGTCTCACACTTTCACTCAAGACCATTTCTCGAATTGTCTCTTTCTTTAATTTTTCTAGGTGTTTTTTAGCTTCATCACCTTTTTCAGCAAGATACTCCTCACCCATCTCTTCTAGCAAGCTTGCTTTCAACTCTTCGCCTACTTTTTTAAACGCATCTTTTCTATCTGCTTTATTATGTGCTCCTCTTGCAACAGTAAGTATTTTGTCGTGACAAAGTGATTTTACTTTAGCTTTTAACTCCTCATCAATTTCTACTACCGCCAATTCTCTTTTGACTGTTGCTTTCTCCCCTACTTTCTGTGCTAAATCTAATTGTGCTTGACACTGTACCTTAATTGCTTCGTGTCCTACTTTGATTGCCTCGATTAATTCTTGTTCACTGCACTCTTGTGCTTCACCTTCTACCATCATTACATTTTCTAAAGTGGCCGCCACGACGATCTCCATTGTTGACTCCTCCATCGCTGATTTTGCTGGATTCACAACATACTCACCATTGATTTTAGCTACTCTCACTTCAGATATAGGTCCAGCCCAAGGAATGTTTGATACAGACAACGCTGTTGATGCAGCCAAAGCGGTGTAGGCATCAGGCAATACGTCTAGGTCTGCTGAGATCAGGTTGATGATTACTTGAGTATCATTCATATAACCATCTGGGAACAAAGGTCTTATGGCTCTATCAACCAGTCTTGATGTCAAAATCTCATAATCAGATAATCTAGCTTCTCTTCTAAAGAAGTTACCTGGAATTCTACCTGCAGAGGCAAATTTTTCTTGATAATCAACAGAAAGAGGGAAAAACGGCTGTCCTTCTCTGGCTTCCATTGCCGAAACAACAGATGCGAATAACATTGTATTTCCAACTTTAACCACACATGATCCATGCGCTTGTGTTGCTAGCTTACCAGTCTCAAGAACAACCTCTTGACCATCTGGTAGATTGAATGACACTGTTGTGCCGACTTGTGAACCCATATTATATGCTTTAACCTAAGCTGCACAGACTATGGCGTCTACATGCAACATTGGTATTTCGTTTGAAAAAGAGAGATTAGTAGAGACTTCTTAATTATTATCTACTGATGACTTTCTTATTTCTAATTTTTCTATCAAATCTCTGTACTTCTGAATGTCTTTTGAAGCTAGATATTGTAGTAATCTTTTTCTTTTACCTACTAAAGTTAAAAGTGTGCGTTTGCAGGAATAATCTTTCTTATTTCGAGCCAAATGTTCTGAAAGACTTGAAATTCTATAGGTAAAAAGAGCTATTTGCCCTTCTATTGAGCCAGTGTTTTCCTTACTGCCTCCGTGTTCTGAGAAAATTTCTTCTTTTTTCTCGTTTGTTAAATATGCTGCCATATGTTTTAAAATTTACCAAAAAGGATTACGAAAATACGATTTTAGCGAGTGCGAATGTACGACCAATTAGGCAATAAGCAAAGTTTGCACCTTTATAATTGTATAAAGAATTCGTCTCAGGATTTCGCTTGATTCCATAAGGCGTCCATCTCTTCCAGTGTCATTTCAGTCAAATCCTTAGGTGCATGAGCTTCGATGTATTCAAATCTAGATTTAAACTTCTTATTCACTTTTTCCAAGGCTGTTTCAGGGTCTACTTTCAAGAATCTAGCGTAATTGACCAATGAAAAGAGGACATCTCCAAATTCTTCTTCAATTCTGGACTGATCGTCCTGGCCTTCAACGACTTCCCTGAGTTCTTGCATTTCTTCTTCTACCTTATCCCAGACTTGCTCCTTATTCTCCCATTCAAAGCCTACTTGTTTTGTTTTATCTTGCATTCGATAAGCTTTCACAATCGCTGGAAGTGAGTTTGGTACTCCAGACAAAATTGATTTCTTACCTTCTGATTTTTTGATTTGCTCCCAATTGCGTTTGACATCATCTTCGCCGTTGACAGATACATCGCCGTAAATGTGCGGGTGTCTACGGATCAGTTTCTCATTAACGGATTCCAATGCATCAGCGATATTGAATTGGCCTTTCTCATCAGCTATTTTGCTGTAAAACACCATATGCAATAAAATATCTCCTATTTCTTCTTTAATCTCCGGAACATCATTCTCTAAAAGAGCATCTGCCAACTCATAGGTTTCTTCTATCGTTAGATTTCGGAGTGATTCGTTGGTCTGTACTCGATCCCATGGACATTCCGTACGAAGTGTATCCATGATGTCTAAAAGTCGTTGAAATTCCTTTAGTCTTTTATCCATTGTAAAACTTAAGCTACATTTGTGGTGTTAAATATATCAATAAACAATACTATGACTCAGTTCTTGACATTATTCATCATCATCCTTGTGGTATTTGGAATATCCTTTATCCTCATTAACTTGAGACAAGTCGTTACTGGACAAGACTTTAGGGGTACTTGTGCGTCAAATAATCCAATGCTGAAAAATGAAATTGGCGAGTGTGGCGTTTGTGGTAAAAAGGCAGATGAAGACTGCAAGATGCCAGAATCTGAACTTCAGAATTTGAAAGGTTGATCTTTACCGACTTATTTTTGAGGCCTTTGATTTATTTTTTAGACAATTGAGCAGTTAAACTCATCATTAGACTAATAACTAAAAATCCTCCCGCAACATACAATACTAACATGGTGTCAAAACTTCGTTTCTGGAATGTCTCAAATATGGGATAAATCATTCAGATTTTTAAACTTTCTTATATATATTTCTTTTATTAATACTTATTCACTTTAACAAGACAAAAAATATATTTTTTCGAAAAAAAAGTGACTTTTGTTCATTGAGTTAAATGACGGTATACAAAGCTCTTTCTATTGAAAAACTATCCACTATATTTAATGCTTTAATGAGAATTATGATCAGAATAATCTATATAACAACATTGCTACTCGTATCAGCGACAACCTGGTCTCAACAGCCAGAAAAGTTAAACAGTGCAGAAATATATCACGAAATTCAAAAGCTTCAGTTTTTGGGTTCTGCTCTTTATGTCGCTGCTCATCCAGATGATGAGAATACAAGGCTTATTGCCTATCTCGCTAACGAGCTGAAAGCAAACACCGCTTATTTATCTTTGACACGCGGAGGTGGAGGTCAAAACTTGATCGGCACAGAATTGGCCGATCAACTTGGTGTACTTCGAACTCAAGAATTATTGGCAGCTAGGCGGACCGATGGTGGTCAACAAATGTTCTCCAGAGCCATTGATTTTGGATACTCCAAACATCCAGATGAAACCTTATCCATTTGGAATAAAGATAAAGTCCTTTCCGATGTGGTCTGGGCTATCCGAAAACACAAACCAGACATCATCGTCAATCGCTTTGATCATCGCACACCAGGCAGGACTCATGGACATCACACTAGTTCAGCAATGCTCTCTGTTGAAGCATTTGACATTGTCAACAATAAGAGGACTTATCCAGACCAATTGGACTTTGTTGAACCGTGGCAACCAAAGCGCATGTTTTTCAATACCTCTTGGTGGTTTTATGGCAGTAGAGATAAATTTGCAGAAGCAGACAAATCAAATTTGATGAGTTTAGATGTGGGCACCTACTACCCTGTTCTGGGTAAGTCCAATAATGAAATTGCCGCAGCCAGTAGAAGTATGCACAAGTGCCAAGGATTTGGATCCACTGGTACAAGAGGATCTGAATTAGAATATTTAGAAATCATTAAAGGAGATATGCCTGCTGATAAACAAAATCTCTTTGCTGGAATCAATACGACATGGACAAGAGTTAAAGGTGGTGAAGAGATCGGTAAACATTTGGAGAAAATCGAACAGGAGTTTAATCTAGCTAACCCAGCTGCAAGCGTATCAGACCTCATGACTGTAAGAGACATGATCTCAAAGCTTGAAGACGGTCATTGGAAATCCATAAAACTTGCAGACTTAGACCAAGTGATAAAAGCTTGTTTGGGCTTATATGCGGAAGTAAAGACTGAAGATCATAGTGCGATTCCTGGACAAACGGTAAACATTGAAATAGAAGCTCTCAACAGATCTGATGTGCCAGTCCATTTCAATTCATTGACATTCATATCTGCTATGGGTGATACCATCATTAATACTTCCCTTACGGAGAATGAAGGCTTGAAACTATTTAAGCAGTTGACAATTCCAGCAGATGCAACCGTAAGTTCGCCTTATTGGCTGAAAGAAAAATCGTCGTTGGGAATTTATACTGTTGAGGATAGGTCATTAATTGGACTGCCAGAAAATTCAGCATCTGTCCATGCTACGTTCGCATTTGATGTAGATGGTAGAGAATTCCCATTAACTGTTCCAGTTGTTTTCAAAAAAAATGACCCTGTCGATGGTGAAGTGTATCAACCATTTAATATCGTACCAGAAGCCTCGGTCTCCTTGAGTGATAAAGTGTACATATTTAATTCAAGTGAGCCTAAATCCATTAAAGTGAGCGTCAAGGCACATAAAGACAACCTAGAAGGAAAATTAGAGTTGTGTCATCCTAGTGATTGGTCAGTGTCACCAGAATCCGTAGACATCTCTTTAGCAAATAAAGGGATGGATCAGACGATCGAATTCATACTTACGCCACCAGATACACAGTCCGTACAATTTATCGTGCCTCTACTTACCGTTGGTGAAGCAGCTTATACAAATGATCTTTTGATTGTGGATTATAATCACATTCCAATGCAAGCAACAGTCAAAGATGCTTCTTCTAGAGTGGTACGGTTGGAAATAGAGAAGAAAGGTGAACGAGTAGGTTACATAATGGGAGCAGGTGATGAAGTCCACACAGGTCTCAAGCAAATTGGCTATGATGTTGATTTAATTACGCCACAGCAAATATCAGCAGATATACTTCATCAATACGATGCCATAGTCACGGGAATTAGAGCTTACAACACATTGGACGACATTAAATTCAAACAAGACATTTTATTAGAGTATGTTGAAAATGGAGGTAATTTAATTATCCAATACAATACATCACGCCGATTTAATTTACCGAATATTGGACCATACCCACTAAAATTATCACGAGATAGAGTGACGGATGAGACAGCCGAAATCAGATTTTTAGCTAAAGATCATCCAGTATTGAATACCCCAAATAAAATCACAGAAGCTGATTTTGACCATTGGGTACAAGAAAGAGGATTGTATTTTCCTGGAGAATGGGATGAAGCTTACACGCCTATTTTTTCTATGAATGATAAGGGCGAAGATGAAAAACACGGCTCCATGCTAATCGCACAATATGGTAAGGGGAATTACATCTATACGGGCATTTCTTTTTTTAGAGAAATACCATTCGGTGTCCCAGGCGCATATCGTCTCTTGGCCAATATGATATCTTTGGATAAAAATGTACGACCATGAAAGAAGACTCCTCCAGTTGGAAAAACTGGTATATTTTAATTGTCATTTTTAATTTGATATTTATTACAATTATCTATCAATATTTTTCATCTATAAACAACCTGTAAATGTCCGTAGTTGATTGGATCGTAATGAGTGTCACTATGGTTGCCATTATAGGTTATGGTATATGGCGCACAAAGGGAAGTGAGAATATAGAAGAATTTTTACTCGGTGGTAACGAAGCAAAATGGTGGACCATTGGCTTATCAGTAATGGCGACACAAGCAAGTGCGATTACATTTTTATCCACACCAGGTTTAGCATATCAAACTGGGCTAGAATTTTTACAATTTTATTTGATGCTGCCGTTAGCATTAATCATTATTTGCATCACTTTTATTCCACTGTATTATAGATTAAAAGTCTATACAGCTTACGAATTTTTGGAGAAAAGATTCGATGTAAAAACAAGAACACTCACCTCTAGTCTATTTTTAATCCAACGTGGATTGGCTGCTGGCATTACAATTTACGCACCAGCAATCATCATCTCTTCAGTCATGGGGTGGAATTTGAACATCACGACAATATTTATTGGTATTATCGCCATTGCGTATACGGTATCTGGAGGCACTAAAGCGGTACACGTCACGCACAAACTCCAGATGATCACCATTTTCATAGGCTTGATCATCATATTTATTTTATTAATGAATTATTTGCCTGACGAATACTCATTTAAAGAGATGATGTATATCGCTTCAGCAAGTGACAAACTAGAAATCATTGATTGGTCGTGGGACATTAAAGACAGGTACAATATCTATTCTACTTTAGCTGCTTTATTTTTATTCTTGTCATATTTTGGTACCGATCAAAGTCAAGTTCAGCGATATATTTCAGGCCAGTCTGTACAACACAGCCGACTAGGTTTGATTTTTAATGCCTTATTTAAAGTCCCATTACAATTCTTTATTTTATTACTAGGTCTATTAGTCTTTATCTTTTATCAATTCAATCAAGCGCCTATTCACTTTAATGAGACTTTAATTGAAAAGGTAGAAAACTCCAACTATAGTCAAGAATTAGAACCTATCAACCGTGAGTACAATGCAAATTTCAAACAGCGAAAAGAAACAAGTGCCTTATTAATCGCACAAATAAGAGAAAACAATCCAGCAAAAACAAATACAAGCACTGTTCTGAATAGCATTATTGAACAAGAAAAAAACATCAGAGTTCGCGCGAAAGAAGTCATAGCCAAAGTTGATACAAAAGCTGAAGTCAATGACAAAGATTATGTCTTTATCAATTTCATTTTAAATTATTTACCCAAAGGCCTAGTGGGCTTATTATTAGCAGCCATTTTCTTTGCGGCTATGTCATCGACTGCTTCTGAATTAAATGCATTGGCATCAACAAGCACAGTCGACATTCATAAACGATTACTTAACAAAGATGCCACCGAACAACACTATTTAAATGCATCAAAAGGCTGGACATTATTTTGGGGATTATTTGCCATATTATTTGCGAGTGTAGGCACTCTATTTGAAAGCTTGATAGAATTTGTCAATATTATTGGCTCTTTATTTTATGGCACTATACTCGGTATATTTTTAGTTGCCTTTTATTTTAAACATGTTAAGGGGAACGCTGTATTTATTGCAGCTATTATTACAGAAATAATTGTAATTATAATCTTTTGGCTAGACATTGTAAGTTATCTGTGGTTAAATTTAATTGGTGCTTTAGGGGTAATCTTTTTAGCGTTAATTCTAAATCTATTCTTTAATAATAAATCCGAGCTTAAGCATTAATTCCAAAACACAAAACACTGTAACCTTAAAAGCGGATGTGTCAGGATCTGGCACACCTCTATTGTTACTCCACGGTTTTCCTGATTCTCGGAAGATGTGGCATACGATAAGCCCATTATTTACAGCCAATAATTACAAAGTCATTGCACCTGATTTACGTGGCTATGGAGACTCCCCTATGCCTATAAAAAAAGCTGATTACAAAGTCGATTTAATTGTAGCAGACCTGGTCGAGTTACTCAAAGCGCACAACATTACAGAACCCATTTGTTTGATGGGCCACGATTGGGGATCTGTGATCGCTTGGTGTTTTGCGCTGGCACACCCCGATTTAGTCCAGCGTGTCGTGGCTCTGTCTGTGGGTCATCCTAAAGCCTATGCACGAGCAGGTTGGAAGCAGAAAATAAAGGGCTTGTATGTACTCGGATTTCAATTTACTTTGTTGGCAGAATACGTACTTAAGAAAAATGATTTTCATCGTTTGAGGAAATGGGCTAAACAACACCCAGAGATCGAAACTAGTATACAATACATGTCGAGACCAGGAAGACTGACAGCTGGACTGAATTATTATCGAAGTAATTTGGTTTCTGCATTCACCAATCCTTGGCCGAAATGTAGAGTTCCTGTCTTAGGTATTTGGAGTAGTGAAGATTCTGTTTTGACAGAAGATCAAATGACAGATTCTGAACGATATATGGATGCACAATGGAAATTTATGCGGATAGATAATGTTGGGCATTGGATACCATTGGAAGCTCCTAAAAAATTATTTGAAATTGCGCACAATTGGTTTGAAATCCAAGTTGAGTAAAGCTAATCAATTACTTATGCTTTCTCCTTTGATTATATAAAAACTGATCGTGCAAGGAAATCTCTCTTGACAATTCAGCCTTTAATACTTGTGACGCTTTCATCTGTTCAGGGATCTGGTAATTTTTCCAAAATTTCTGATTGTATGTGTATTCTTTTTCTACTAGCCTATCGCCACGCATCAAATATTTTGTTGGTTTGATATCCAAAAAATGTTTTCTACTTGGTTGAACTTCTTGCACAACAAAGCGTATAGAACTCACCTCTTGATGTTTTTCAGAATCATTATCAATGCCTCGTTTACTTATAATTAATGACGGATAATATTTGCCATCAACTTTTCTGTATTGAATTTCCTGATGGCTGTTATACATTGAATCATCTGCATCTGTCCACTTTTCTGTTGGTGAAAGGATAATTCGCTCAATCGCATAGTTTGATGTATTGATCACTATTTGTGTAGTAAGTAAATCTGTCTTTTGTCCATACTTGCCTCTCACAAAAGAACTGGACAAGCCTATCATCGCCAATGTATCTTCACCATTATATTGATATCCCATATTAAATAATCGGTCGCCAGGATGCTCCAAATTATTATTCGATTGTGGGTGATTTCTGCCAATACTCTCGACATCTGCAATAAAATCTTTATGAGTCAAACTCCCACTTATTCCATACAACGATTTTTGATAAATAAAATTTCCATCTAATAATTCATAGATACTACCTCCCATATACCATTGCTCTTCATTGGAGAATATGCGATTATCATCCGATCTTCTAATTTGATGGTATTTAACTTTATGCTCAGCACCCAGTATTTTATTGTTTGATTCACGACGACTTAACACGGGGTTCTTTTTCTTTTTATAATCCAGATTTTCTACAGTCAAATACGATTCTAAAAAGTGAGAGTACAGACCATTTGTGATGCTCAGTTCTTGAAAATAACCTGTAAGCCTGTGTTTTTTTCTTGGATAATTATCTGGAATATGCTTAATAGCTTTAACAAGTAATTCCTTTAGATACTCATCATTCACCACAGCTACTTCATCTAGATGCACAGCTTGCACGTTCAAGTAAACTTCTATAAAATCTGACTGAATGCTTTTTACAGGTATATATTTATTTTTATAGCCTAAAGTTCTGAACACTAAGGTGTCTGTCTCTGCTTGATCGATCGCCCGAATAGAAAATCGGCCATCTAGTTCGGATAGTGTACCTGTAGATTGGTGATTTTTGTAAAATATACTTCCGTACTGAATTGGCTCTTTCGTGTCAGCATCTAAAAGAATCCCTTTAAATGTTTTTGCTGACTCGAGAAACGCATTCATCGAAACAATTTTCATATGAGGATACTGCAAAGGATTACCCTCCTCCATACCAAACGCGTGATGGGTAATGACAAACACAAAAGTGAAAAACATGTATTGTTTTTTCATGCACCGAGCTAGATATAACAACAATATGATTGAGTCTCTTTAAATATCGTGAATTTATACCAAAATACTATTTGCCAACGACAGAAAGGCCGTCATTGATGGCAATACCGTGATATTTACAGACAATGTATTGCAGGATTTACTCGATGGAAAGGAGTTGACTAAAGGGAGTGATCGCATGATTAAATTTAAAAATTAAACTAGTCATCAATCAATCGATGTTGTAGTTTATAAATTCAACCAATAATTAAGCTTCAGGACGATGGACCGACTTTTAGGTCCCCACTGCTCAATCGCATAATTATCCGTATAGACCAAAAACAAATCAGACAATGGTTGGAACCTCCATTGGAATCGGCTGTTGATATTGAAATTGTCAGCTTGCGTATTGTATTGCACGAAAGTTGTCCAAAATAAATCGCGGTTAAAATTTATCTCTAGTTGTGGTCCAATAAGTAGAAGAGTGGAATTGCCAATGCTTTCATTTTCTACAGACAGTTCACCATCGAAATTTAATTCATTGGCTTCAAAATTGATCCCAAAATTTAACCACGGTTGTTGCCGGTAATTTAATGATGCCGTTACATTTTTCAATGTGCCATTATAAAATCCTCCAATGCTCCCTCCTACTGAATAGTTAAAGTCTTTTCTCACGTCTGATTGGTATTCTAGCTCAAACTCATTCCACTGATAGCTATCTGCTGGAAGTGGATTATCTGTGAAGGTAAATGGGAATAATAATCTTGCATACCTTGGGCTAAATCTTGCACTGATTCGACTTGTATTTGCCAATGCCAGGTCATAGCCCAACCTAACTGTATAATTAAATACCTGATTGGTTTCCCTATCCAAATCGCCAATATTGGTAAAGCTAAAGACATGTTGATTTATGACATCATTTTCTGGAAAAAGACTGTAACTCAGATTTGAAAATAAATGGTCGTAGCCGATCTGTATGACTTCACCTCTCACTGCATCGAACTGATTTTTTTGTTGGAAAAAAGCCATGTCGTCCGCATAGTTAACACCTATACCAGCAAAATTGATATAGAACCTCAAATTTTCATTACCAAGCTGTGCGATTAGATGATAGTATGCATTTTTATTACTCACAGCATCGCTGAATGACAAACTGTAAGCAGCTGCAAATCTATTATATCCATTTTGAGAATTATAATCAAACTCCAAGCCCATATTTCTCATATAGTCGTTCTCTACAAATTCACCGTCGAGGAATCCTGCTCGGTTATGGAAAAACCCTTTTAGAACAGTACGGCCAAAAAGTCGATGAGTGACAGCAAGAGCACTATAATTATTCCCTGGATTAGAATCTTCAGATCCAGTATGTAAATTCATCAACCCAATACGGGTATCTTTAGTGAGATTACCAGAAAGTCTGGCTCCATATAATATTGGTATCGCAGAGCCATCGTCATTCAACCCTAATTTTCTGGAGAAAAATGGTCTCATGGGAGGGATTCCAAAGTCTGAAAAAATACCACTGTTCTCTACAAAGAAAATACGTTGTTCTGGAAATCTGATGTTAACATTGGTCAAATTTGTTACTTGACGATCGACATCTACCTGTGAAAAATCTGGATTGACAGTGACATCCAGATTAAGACTGCTCGTTAAAGCAATTTTAGCATCAACACCAACTTGAACATTATTATCGGCTGGAGTTTCATTTTGAAAGTCTTTCACCGTAGACGCTAGTGTATACGGTATGAGTGCAATATTACTTTTCGCTTTCTTCGGAACTTCATCCCAGATGAGCGATCCATTATATCCAAGATCAGGACCAAAAAACTGTCTAGGTACAGGTGTCCACGCTTGAAAACTATTGGTGTAGGTATTCCCTCGATTAAACTGCACTCCCCAGACTTTACTTTGGCCATAACGAAGGGTCTTAAAAGGAATTGCAATTTCAATTATATAATGATCGTCATGTAAGCTTGTTTCACATTGCCATTTATTATTCCATGCACTGTTGAAACCATTGTTTCCACCTCCATTTCTGGTCCCAAGGTTGCCTGACAGTTCGGTATCAAACTGCACACCTGAAGAGTTGGTAGCAAATCCGACACCATTGGTTCTTTCATTGCCTGGATCAAAGGAGACCATAAAGGTATCACCGTCCCAAAAGGAATTCCCATCTCGTTTTAAAGAAGTAACTAAATAAGGAGACTTGCCTTTACAGATTGCAGCGACATAAATGAAACGATCATCATAGGTCATCATGACAGTCGTTTGATCTTCTTGTTCTACTACTTTGTTATCAATAGGTGTGATGTAAAAAAAGTCGGTGGCTTCTTGTGCTTCTGCCCATATACCTTCACTGAGTACACCATCTACTTTCATTGGTTCATTAGCTCGCTTGATGTGGTACTGATAGTCCTCCCGAAGTTTGATGCCATCTTGCGCTGTCAGGGCAGACAGATTCACAAAAAGTAGCATAATTATCCAGCAATATGACTTTTTCATTATGTACGTGCTATTGAAAATAAAAATGCAAATATCGTCATTTCCTTACTATAGCTACGTCTTTTGGACTTCTTTATTAGCTCTTTTATTAATAACTAGCAATACCCCAAAGGGGTATCATCAACAGAGAGCGACAGAGTCCCTCGCTGTTGCGATGACTCGACGAGGAGTCCCAAAGGGACGACCTTTTTGATTTGCAATTACCTAAGGCATTAATCCGTTGAAAATTGAATGATCAATACACGCCTCGCACAAATTGATGCACATCATTCTGATAAAATTCTGCTAATTTTTTATGCATAGAATCGCCGAGTGGTTGCAATGATTCAGCGACAACATTGGATGCGACTTGATCTGGGAGACTGGCACCCGGAATAATTGTTGTGACTGCATCATGATCTAAAATCCATCTTAGTGTGAAATCAACCATAGTCATCCCTTCTGGTTTCATAGATTTCAATGCATCAGTTAGCTGAACGCCTTTCTCGAAAGGTAACCCACTGAAAGTCTCTCCAACATTAAACGCTTGGCCGTCCTTATTAAAATTACGGTGGTCATTATCGGGGAAAGTACTTGCTGTTGTATACTTGCCAGCAAGCAAGCCACTAGCAAGTGGCAAACGAACAATAATCCCTACTCCCTTTTCTAAAGCTATAGGTAAAAGTCTCTCTAATGGCTTTTGTCTAAAGACATTAAATATGATTTGAAGTGATTGCAAGCCATCTTGTTCCATACATAATATGCCGTCATCAACAGCTTCAACACTTGCACCAAAATAACGGATAAGTCCTTCTTCTTGAATTTCTCTTAACCAATCAAATATATTCCCTTCTCGGATGATATTCATCGGAATGCAATGCAATTGTAGCAAGTCAAGATGATCCATTTGAAGTCTTTGGAGAGAATCATCTACACATCTTCTCAAAGAGTCCTTTGTATAATTGTCAGGAGCGACATCTGGTCGCTTGCCATATTTTGTTGCCACTTTTATATTGTGGTCCTTTCCTTTCAGAAACTCGCCTATAAGTGTTTCGCTTCGACCAGCACCATAAATATCAGCGGTATCAAAAAAGGTGACCCCTTTATCAACCGCCGTCTGTAAAATATCAAAAGCCATACTTTCCTCAACAAAATCGCCCCAAGCACTGCCCAATTGCCAACAACCTAGGCCTATCTCTGTAATATCTAGTCCTTGTTTACCTAATACTCTTGTTTTCATATGGTTTGGATGTTTGTTTAAAAGTAGCAACAATTCTGACAATAAAAAAGGCCCTCAATTATCAATTGAGGACCTTTTTTTTATTCGATGTAGAAGCTTACATAGCTGCCTTCGCCCATTTGGCGATGTTGTTTTTATTGATTTTAATGTAGTCCATGTTACCAGCTGTTTCAGCTAATGCTAAAGACTTTTCAGCAGCTTCAATTGCTTTTTTGTATTTACCCATTTTTGCTAAAACTTCAGCTTCTTGTCTTACTTGCCAGAAACCAGGTTTCTCGCCATGTGTTCTTTTCTGAATATAAGACAATGCTTGCTCAAGGTTTTCACCTTTGTTAGCCATGTATACACCAGCAGAATAGTAATCGTTAGCTGTAGGTCCAGCTAGTGTCTTTTCTATTGAAGCCATTGCTTGCTCATCAGTATTTACACCAATCTTTACAGGTACTACTGTATTTCCCCAGATTAATTCTAACACACCTGAATTACTTTTTAACTCATCAAATGAGATTAAAAATGTTTCCAATTCGAATGGCATTTTTTGTGGTGTTACACTAACAACTGCAGCTGCTGTTGCTTCACCATAACCACCAGCACTATTTGTGGTGTGTGGAAAAAAGTGAACATCCCAGCTAGTCGCACCTGGAGTTGTGAATAATGCATATGAACCAGCTTCTAAAGCTTCACCTTCTACTGTAACATCGTCACCGAAAGTAATTTTAGTAGCGGCATTTGCTCCTGTTCTCCAAACTTTTCCAAAAGGTACTAACCCGTCAGCTGAGAAAAGAGTTCTTCCTTTCATACTTGGACGTGAGTATTCGATAGTAACATCTGTTAGTCCAACAGTCTGCGTGACTACGCTCTTTGGACTTGGCGCTGGAGTTTTAATTTGAGCATTTAAATCAATAGTAAGCGCAGTAATTGCACATAGTACTAGTGTTAAAACTAAATTTTTCATGAATGTGTGATTTATTTGATATTATAAATATTTCGCAAAAATACCCCTAAACTTCTGATAATCATTAAGGATTGAGAGCATAAATACGTTAAAAAAATACTAATAAAGGGGCTGCAGTCAAGACTGCAACCCCTTTTCTATTATAAATAAGCCTTTTACCTGCTTAGTTATTTCTTATGATAAACTCAACTCTTCTGTTTAGCGCCCTTCCTGCAGCTGTATTATTATCAGCAACTGGGTACTCTTCGCCTAAACCACTTGTAGATACTCTAGAGATATCAATGCCTTTGGACACTAAATAGTCTCTTACAGCGTCTGCTCTCTTTTGAGACAATTGTCTGTTATTTTCAGCAGCACCTTGAGAATCTGTGTGCCCTTGTATCAAGATGTTGATATCAGGATATTGATTCAAGGTCGCTACAGCTTGATCCATAAGCGCATATGACTCTTTCTTAAATGTAGCTGCAGATGAATTAAATTTCAATCCTTGCAAACTTGAGTTAAAGCTTCTTGAGATTTCTGCATTTCTGACTTTGATTGCTTCAGCGGCAGCAGCTGCTTTCATCTTAGCTTCTTCTTCAGCTTTCATTTTCGCTTCTTCAGCAGCTTTCATCTTAGCTTCTTCTTCGGCTTTGGCTTTAGCCTCAGCTTCAGCTTTAGCTTTTCGAGCTGCTTCTGCTGCTGCTTTCTGTCTTTTCTCAGCTTCCATTTTGGCTTTTTTCTCAGCCTCCATTCTAGCTTGTTCAGCGGCTTCCATTCTTGCTTTTTCTTCAGCAGCAGCCTTAGCTGCCATATCGGCCTCACTCATTGGACAACCTTTGAATTTTTTAAGACCAGCAATATTTGGACAAGCGTCCTTAAAGTCTCTAACGCCATCTCCATCCGTATCCAATCGTTTATTTATCTTAGGTGCACCGATTGTTACACCTACAGGTACAGTCTCTCCTGGTCCAAACTCATTACTTAGAGATTTAGATCTAATAGGCGTACTTCTACCAAATAAATATCTAAGCCCAACTTGCATTTGCCATCTGGAACTTTGGATACCAGCATCATCTATACCTATTGCTGTATTGTTGTCAGGGACACCACCGAAGGTAAATGTTGGTGTATTTGTATCATCCATAAACCCTTCAAAATCTAGTAACTGAAAACTCTGACCCACAAATCTTCTTCTCCCCCAGTCCTTATTCAATAAATTTGTGAAATTAAATACGTCCAATGAAAATTGGAATGTATGTTTCATTCCACCAGCATTTAAATTAAAATCCTGTAATAATTTCATGTCTATGACGTGACTAGCGGGACCTCTTGATTCATTTCTTGCTGCATAACCTCCTCGGATTGTAGATAAATAAGGATCAGACTCAATGAATTGATCTAAATCTGCCCATTGCTGTGCAGCAGTTCTGTTACCATCATCAACCAAAACAATATCATTTTGATTCAATGGAACATATATCAACGATCTTTCTCTCGAATCTTCGACATTCAAATTTCCATTATCATTATATATATAAGAATATGGTCGACCTGATTGTCCTTCGTAAAACAAACTGATTGTCGTTCTTAGACTTTCTCCTAACCAGTTGGCAGCATAAGTACCTATACCCAAAACTCTGTGTCCTTGTGAAAAATCAGACCTTGACAACGGTTGATCAACATTTCTACCGTTCACTGTATGCAAGCCTCTCCATTGAGAAGAATTCTGTGATGATGTACCATCAAAGATTGTAAATGCATCACCAAATGAATATGCCAAACTACCACTAAACCCATCGGTGAATTGTTTAGCAATAGAAGCTGTCAAATTGTAGGTATATCCTTCAGAAGTGTTAGATGCTAATAATATTCTACCATATGTATCATCAATTTCATCTCTTCTGTTGTACAGATTTCTATCGTCTCCAGTACCAGTTAATCGTTCTACAGCAGGTTTTAAATTGACATTTTCGTATAAAACATTTTGAAGAGTCTTGTTATAAATCGCATCAAAGTTTGCAATAAACCCATTACCTAATTTGTGATCGACAGCAGCATTTATTTTTAGTACCTGTGGCAATTTAAAATCAGATGCAAATAAATCTACTGTGCCATTAGGAGTAGGATTATTAATGTCAACTTCTCCTGGAGGTTGAGCATTGATGTTAGGTTCAAATACTTGATCGAAACAACAAGTGAATCCTGCATTAAAACCATAATTATTATAAGCACCACCTGGCCATACAAGAGGCACTCTACTTGTGAATACACCTACACCGCCTCTTAATTGAGTCGTTTGTGTACCAGTCAAATCTAGGTTGAATCCTACTCTTGGAGAAAAGGCAAATTGGGTGCCTATGAAATCCCCTACTCTAGCACCTTGTAAATCATAACCAAAAGATTCGATTAAAGGAGCAGTAGTATTATTAAACTGATCATTAGTCGGAGTATCACTAAATGAAGGAATATCTAATCTTATTCCAGCAGTTAATTTAAATCGCTCACTTACCTGGATCTCATCTTGTACATAAAAGCCAAATTGTGCTCCTGTAAATGAAGCAATCGCACCTGAATCATCACCAACTTCATTATCTACTAAAGAGAACACGCGCTGGTAAAATCCTGCAGGCTGATCAGTAAGAAAATCGTTTAAGCTGTTGTAATTATATTCACCGTAATTAAACGCCAAGAATAAGTTATCTACACTATAAAATTCATTGTGCGTACCTAAAGTGAAGGTATGCTTACCCTTATAGATTTCGAAATTATTCGTTAATGTAAATATATCTTGATTCAATAAATTTGCTGTGGAAAAACGCTCCGAACCAAAAGTGATATCAGCACCATTGCCATCATCAATCTGAACCCACGGAAACGGTTGGCCATTAGGATCACGGTCATCTCTTACAGCCGTATATCCTATAATCAAGTTATTAGCAAATCTTGAGCCTATGACTGAATTCAATTCAACAGATGACGTATTTGTCGTTGTGACGAAAGCTTCAGAAGCATTGCTGTAAAATATATCTCTCGCATTTGATTGTCCACCTTCAATATTATCAGCTGTCACAAATGAGTGCTTCAAAGTCAATTTATGTGCTTGACTTAAATTGAAATCAAGTCTTCCAGTAAATTTTGTACTGGACAATGTCGTAGCATTATCTGTAAATGAACCTGGATCATATCCGAATCCATTCAATTTACTTTCTAAAGCAGCAAGATCAGCTAAAGAGCTAGTCCCTTGGTAATCAGCAAAATCAAATGGTAATGGAATATTATCATTTTGGAATTCGCCATTAACAAAGAAAAAGATTTTGTCTTTCTTCAACGGACCACCTAATCTAAACCCCGTTGTATTGGCTGAGAAATCTGCTAATCGAGTTCTTTCTCTAGTGTCATCGTCTGTGGGTGTTTTACCAGCTAGATTTTGATTCCTGATAAAGGTATACACCGAGCCTTCAAAATCATTAGACCCAGATCTTGTGATGGCGTTTATCGCACCACCTGCAAATCCACCTTGTCTCACATCAAAAGGAGCTAAAGAGATTTGGAATTCTGAAATGGCATCGACAGAGAATGGTGAAACACCAGTCTGACCTCCATTGGTACCTGAACCAGCAAGACCAAAAACATCGTTGTTTACAGCTCCATCGATATAAATCGCATTGTATCTGTTGTTGACACCATTAAGCGAGATAGAAAAACCATCATTGCCCTCAGTGACTGTAGCTTGAGGTGTGACTCTGGCAAAATCGCCAATTGCTCTAGCTACTGTTGGCAAGACCGCAATTTGCGCTTCGTTTACAGTAGTCTCAGCACCTGTTCTGTTGCCATCAAAAATGTCGCCCCGACTAGAAACGATCGCAATTTCTTCGAGCGTCACAGCAGCTTCTGACATTTGTGTACTGATTCGATAGGTTTGTCCTAAATCTAAGAAGACATTGTTTCTGACGACTTCTTCATAACCAGTATAGCTAATGGTTACTGTGTAAGGCCCTCCTACTCTCATATTGGCAATACGTACATAACCATCAAGGTCAGTTGTATTTCCGTAGAATGAACCTGTTGGTGTGTGGACAGCAGTGACATTGGCGCCAATCAATGGACTACCACTATCGTCCGTAATCCGTCCATTTATAGACGAACTCGTCACCCCTTGTGCATACATGCCTGCTACGCATAACAACATGCAGCATGCAAGAATTAGTTTTTTCATGAATTAAAATTAAGCTGATTAGTATTGAATATATTAATATGACTTATCAGAAATTGGGATTTAAGAATGCAGTGACAGCATAAAAGTGTAGTTTCTTTAAATCAGCGACCAAACCGATTGTAGGTCAAATATAATGATAGAATATTATATGTACTTATTGCAGAAGATTAATTTAAATAAAAGTTCAAACTAATTTGCACAAAAAAAGCCCTGAAAACGAACATTTTCAGGGCAATTCTTTATCTGTTTGAGTTAACTACTAGCTATCCTTTGTCGTCTACTTCTTCAAATTCGACATCGGTCACTTCATCTTCTGCAGACCCATTATTATCTGCCCCACCAGTTGCTGTATCTTGAGCACCAGAAGCATCTGCTCCGCCAGCTTCTTGCTGTGCTGAGTAAATTTCAGCACTAGCTGCCTGCCAAGCTGTATTCAATGCTTCCATCGCAGGATCAATTTTAGCCAGATCCTCTGTCTTATGTGCTTCTTTAAGATCAACAAGTGCTTTTTCTATTGCTTCCTTCTTATCCGCAGGTACTTTATCACCAAATTCTGTGATTTGCTTTTCTGTTTGGAATATCAAGGTATCCGCAGTATTTAGCTTATCCGCCTTCTCTCTCGCCGCCTTATCCGTTTCAGCATTTTCAGCAGCTTCAGCTTTCATTTTAGCGATCTCTTCATCGGACAATCCAGTGGATGCTTCGATACGGATATTTTGCTCCTTACCTGTGCCTTTATCTTTTGCCGAGACACTCAATATACCATTCGCATCAATATCAAAAGTGACTTCAATCTGTGGCAGCCCTCTTGGAGCTGGTGGAATTCCGTCAAGGATAAAACGACCTACAGAACGATTGTCTCTCGCCATTGGTCTCTCTCCCTGTAAAATATGGATCTCAACACTTGGTTGGTTGTCACCTGCGGTACTGTATGTTTTCTGTTTCTTTGTTGGAATAGTCGAATTTGATTCTATTACAACATCGTACACACCACCCATTGTCTCGATACCAAGCGATAATGGTGTAACATCCAATAATAAGACATCTTGTACATCACCACTCAACACACCACCTTGGATAGATGCACCCACAGCTACTACTTCATCTGGGTTAACGCTCTTATTCGGTTTCTTGCCAAAAAATTCCTCAACAGCAGCTTGAATTCTAGGAATTCTTGTTGATCCACCAACCAATATGATTTCGTCAATCTCATTCTTAGATAAACCTGCATCTTTTAATGCTTCAGCACAAGGCTTTAAAGTACGCTGTACCAAATCATCCGCCAATTGCTCAAACTTTGATCTGCTCAATTTAAGTACTAAGTGTTTAGGTACACCATCAACTGCAGTAATGTACGGAAGATTGATTTCCGTTTCTGTAGAAGAAGACAACTCAATTTTTGCTTTTTCTGCCGCATCTTTCAATCTCTGCAAAGCCATTGGATCTTTTCTCAAATCAATATTCTCTTGATCTTTGAATGAAGAAGCCAACCAATCAATGATCACCTGATCAAAATCATCTCCACCAAGATGTGTATCACCATTTGTAGATTTCACTTCAAAAACACCATCTCCCAATTCTAGAATAGAGATATCGAATGTACCACCACCCAAATCATAAACGGCGATTGTTTGGTCTGCATTCTTTTTATCCAATCCATAAGCCAATGCTGCTGCTGTCGGCTCGTTGATGATACGTTTGACGACCAGACCAGCGATTTCGCCAGCCTCTTTGGTTGCTTGTCTTTGTGAATCATTAAAGTAAGCTGGTACAGTGACAACAGCTTCTTTTACTTCTGCACCAAGGAAATCTTCAGCTGTCTTCTTCATCTTCTGAAGGATCATCGCTGATAATTCTTGAGGTGTATATTTTCTACCATCTATTTCGACTCTGACTGTATCGTTGTCTCCTTTGACAACTTTATATGCAGATTTTGAAATCTCATTCGATGCTTCAGAAAATCTGTCTCCCATATATCTTTTGATGGAAGAGATTGTCCGCGTAGGATTTGTAATTGCTTGTCTTTTTGCAGGATCCCCGATTTTTCTTTCTCCATTGTCGAGGAATGCGACTACGGATGGTGTTGTCCTTCTTCCTTCATCATTAGGTATGACAACTGGTTCGTTACCTTCCATTACAGCGACACAGGAGTTTGTGGTTCCCAAGTCAATGCCTATTATTTTACTCATGTAAATGTATTTTCTAATTAATAACTACATCAAGTATGTCAATCTATGTGCCACATGCATGGAATGGATCAAATATGCCAAAAAGACCATTTCGACTGACACAGAGAGGTTATTTGTCAAATTGCTGACTGACAAAATGGCTGAGTAGTGGAATTAGTATAGACGGAATAAGCAGGTGATGCTTTTGCTTTCTTTTCAAAAGAGCCTACATTGCAGCCTAAATTTGTATCATGTCAACCGCAAAAAAACAAGTCAAACGAGTTACGACTCATACGTTAATGAAAATGAAGCAAAATGGGGAGAAAATCGCCATGCTTACGGCATATGATTTCTCTTTGGGTCAAATAGTGGATGCGGCTGGGATCGATATCATCCTTGTTGGAGATTCAGCTTCAAATGTCATGGCTGGTCACGAAACGACTTTGCCGATCACCTTGGACCAAATGATCTACCACGCTCAATCCGTCATTAGAGGGATCAAGAGAGCTTTGGTTGTAGTTGATCTTCCATTCGGTACTTATCAAGGAAATTCATTAAAGGCACTAGATTCGGCTATTCGGATCATGAAAGAATCAGGTGCACATGCTGTAAAACTAGAGGGTGGCGAAGAAATTGCCGAATCCATTACACGGATTTTATCAGCTGGCATACCAGTGATGGGTCACCTGGGGTTAACACCTCAGTCTATATATAAGTTTGGTACGTATAAGGTGCGTGCAAAAGAAGACGAAGAAGCAAATAAACTTCTCAAAGATGCTAAGTTGCTCGATGAGATTGGTTGTTTTGGTGTGGTGCTTGAAAAGATACCAGCTTTGTTATCAAAAGAAGTCTCAGAATCTATACGTATGCCAACGATAGGCATAGGTGGTGGGCCTCATTGCGATGGACAAGTTCTGGTCCTTCACGATGTGCTCGGATTGACAAAAGAATTTAATCCACGCTTTCTACGCCGGTATTTGAATTTATACGAAGAGATAAAAGGGGCAACAGAACGATATATCGAAGACGTGAAATCGGGAGACTTTCCAAATGATAGTGAACAATACTAATGAAGCGGATATTTTCCATTGTCTTTTTATTGCTATTACTCGTAGGACTTTTTGTGGCTTATACACTGTACAAATCTATTTATACACCTAATATCAAAGCAGATAAAGAACATCTATTATTACAAATTCCCTCTAATTCATCATTTCAAGATGTCTATACATTATTAAAAAAAGGTGACTTTTTAAAAGACAGTATTTCTTTCTATCGAGTTGCTACACTTATGAAGTATGTCAAAGATGAGGTGCCTGCTGGCAAATATCAAATTCAGCATACGTGGAACAACAGACAATTGGTCGGGCATTTACGATCAGGCAATCAAGCCCCGATGAAGGTGACATTCAACAATGTCAGAACTGTCGAAGAACTTTCTGGTAAAATCACTTCCTATTTAGAACTGGATTCTTTGGAATTGTTAGAAAAACTCACAAGTGAAAAAACATTAGGTGATTTGAAACTCAATAAAGAGAATGTACTGAGTTTGTTTATACCCAATACCTATAATTTTTTCTGGGACCAAGACGCTGATAAGCTGATTGAAAGAATGAAAAAAGAGAATGAGAAATTTTGGTCGAGCAACGACAGACTTGCAAAAGCTGAAGCACTTGGCTTGTCTAAAGAAGAAGTCTACACACTCGCATCCATTGTTGAAAAAGAATCTCTTAGAAATAATGAGAAGCCAATTATTGCAGGTGTCTATCTCAATCGGTTAAAGAAGGGTATGATGTTACAGGCAGATCCAACAGTTGTATTCGCAGTAGGAGATTTTACCATCAGAAGAGTCCTAAAAAAACATTTGGCATTTGAGTCACCGTACAATACATATAGAAACACAGGGCTACCTCCTGGGCCTATTTATATGCCTTCCATTAAAAGTATTGATGCCGTACTTTCACCACAAGAGCATAACTATCTTTATTTTTGTGCAAAACCTGGATTTAATTCAGAGCACTCCTTTGCTAGGACAGTAAGAGAGCATGAGAATAATGCAAACAAATACAGATCATGGTTGAATCAGCAGCGCATTAAAAGATAGATCTTTTCTTACTTTCGTAAAGCCACCAATTTTAAGTCCACCACCTAACTTCGCAACTTCAATGAGTCGATCAAACTTTCTGACATCTCCAAAACAATGGCCGTTCTTTTACGGTTGGATGATATTGATCGTTGGTGCTATCGGTTTATTGATGAGCGCTCCTGGTCAAACGATAGGTGTGTCTGCATTTACAGATAGCTTGATTGATGTTCTAGCCCTCAGTAGAGACGAGCTTAGCTTAGCCTATATGGGCGGTACAATGATCAGTGCAGTCATGTTGACAAAAGCAGGTAAATTTTATGATCGATTTGGCGCTATGAAAACAGGGCTAATCGCTTGCGCAGGTCTGGGTCTTGCACTAATGTATTTGAGTCAAGTAGACGAGATTGCAGACTTACTTGGACCTTCGAAGCTAAGAACTGCATGTCTGTTGTTATTTGGTTTCGTCTGCATCCGTTTTTTTGGACAAGGTGTCTTGACCCTAACTTGCCGTACGATGATTGTCAAATGGTTTGAGCGTAGACGAGGTCTTGCTGTAGGCATATTGGGTATTGTGTCTGCTTATGGATTTTCCATGGCTCCAGTTGGATTCGATTTTCTTATACGCTCATTTGATTGGTCCAGAGCTTGGATAGTCTTAGCTATGATTGTTGGTTTGATTTTCCCAATTTTTGTCCTTTTCTTTTTTAAAGATGAACCCGAAAACTATGATTTGGTCCCTGATAGGATTTTATCAAAAAAAGCGGCAAAAAAAATAAATAAATTCCCTGTCTATAAAGAGTTCACGCTGTCTGAAACCAGACGCAATTATAGCTTTTGGGTGTTGTGCGGATTTCCTGCCATGTTTGGTTTATTTATGACAGGCTTTACTTTTCATGTCGTTTCTTTATTTGCAGAACAGGGATTGGCAAGATCAAATGCCATCCAAATTTTTCAACCTATCGCCATTGTCTCTATTGCCTCTACAATTATTTGCAGCTTAATCAGTGACCACGTTAAAATTAAATATTTGGCATATTACTTCGGAACTGCATTCCTACTGGCAATTATTGGAGTCATTTATTTATCTGAAGATGGTTTCTTTTATTGGCTATTAATTATCGCTTATGGCGCAGCAACAGGAGTAGGAACAATGTTCGCTTCACTCTTTTTGCCTAGATTTTTCGGTCGTACACATTTAGGTTCGATTACAGGTCAAGCCATGACTTTGTTTGTTTTTTCGAGTGCGATAGGTCCTATATTATTCAGTCAGTCTTTATCTATTACAGGAAATTACAATGTGGCTTCGTATGTATGTGGAGGTATAGTATTGGCACTATTGATTGCAACGATTTTTACGAGGAATCCGCAGGCTGAAGTGTAAAGTGTCAACTCACCTATCAATGAAAATCTTGAGGCTTCAGTAAATGAAAATATTTGTTTATTTTGGAATGAAATAAATTAAAAATGGACGACAATAGCATTTTAGATTCCGATTTACTCTCGAACTCTGATTCAGACAAAATTCATGTTGATTTAATTGACACTACAAAATTTATAATTCTCTGTTTCCTTACGTTGGGTATATATAGCATTTGGTGGATGTATAAGTCTTGGAAACATTTTAAAGAAAAAGACATGTTGGACATTATTCCAGCGGCAAGAGCTATTTTCAGCATCCTATTCGCCTATTCTCTTTTTGAAAGAATACAGGTATACGCTCATAGTAACGGGTATAATAAAAGCTACTCTAGTGGTCTATTATTTGTTGGTTATTTAATATCTAGTATTTTAACTAACGCAATACCAGATGATTTGTGGCAATTTATAATTGTTATGACGGTTATTGCTATTTGCTTTTTAATTCTTCCATTCAAAGCCTTGAATTATGCAATCATGAATTCGGATTATTATCATGGCGTTTACCAAAAAGGGTTTAATGCACGACAGTGGGTTTTAATTGGGATAGGCCTAGTATTTACACTGTTGATCATAGCTGGCAGTCTGTTGCCTGAAGAAGATTTTTAGATGTTGAATATGAATGCGTGGTCTCAGCTATCAACGAAGAAAGCATTACGTATGAATTTCTGAGAATAACGATTCAAAATAAAAAAATATGCCGTCCAACAGAACAGCATATTTGTACATTTTAATTATTAATTGTTGAATAATGCCAATACTGGGAATACCGAATTGGATTTACATAATTCTATCTCGACACTCTCCCACTGGCATCTCCTGACATCAATTTCTCAACTTCTGCTACAGAGACCAAATTAGAATCTCCTTTTATTGTATGCTTTAGACAAGATGCAGCTACTGCAAAATTTAATGCTTGTTGATCGTTTTCATAATTCAATAAGCCATAAATCAATCCGCCCATAAAACTATCTCCGCCTCCAACTCTATCGACGATGTGCGTCATCTGATAGGTAGGCGCTTCGTATAAAGTCGTGCCATCATATAAGACACCAGACCACGTATTGTGAGAAGCGCTAATCGAACCTCGGAGTGTTGTAATGACTTTTTTCGCTCGTGGAAACATTGTCATCAACTGCTGAAGTACTGACAAATAAGATTTACCATCTACTTCCCCACCTCCGTGTGTGACATCGACATTTTCAGGATGTAAGCCAAAATGTTTTTCGGCATCCTCTTCATTACCTAAAATGACGTCGCAACCAGCAACCAAATCGGGCATTACTTCGCCTGGCTCTTTACCATATTTCCAAAGTTTCTTCCGGTAATTCAAATCTGTAGACACAGTCACACCAAGTTTATTGGCCGCTTGTATTGCTTCCAAACATGCATCGGCCGCTCCTTGTGATATGGCTGGCGTAATGCCAGTCCAATGAAACCAATCCGCATCTTTCAAGACCTCATCCCAGTCAATCATACCTGCTTGTATGGAAGCCATACCTGAGTACGCTCTGTCATAAATGACTTTACTTCCTCTACTAACAGCTCCTGTTTCCAAAAAATAAATGCCTAGACGTTCTCCGCCTCTTGCGACATATTTTGTATCAACACCTCGCTTTCTCAATTCCATGATCGCGCATTCTCCAATATCATTATTCGGAATGCGAGACACAAAACAACTATTCAATCCATAATTAGCTAAGGAGACAGAGACATTACTCTCTCCACCTCCGTATACGACATCAAAGTGATATGTTTGAGAGAAACGTTTGAAACCCGGTGGGCTCAATCTCAACATAATTTCACCAAATGTGACAACCTTTTTCATATGCTTTCGCTATTGTTATTTATGAGAACGCAAGTCCTCCGTTAATGTCAAAGTTAGCTCCTGTGACAAATGAGCTCTTGTTAGATGCAAGGTATGTGACTAAGTCAGCTACTTCTTCTGCACTTCCTTCCCTTCTCACTGGCGTCTTTCCTGCTACCATTTTACGCACTTCATCTTTGGTGAAGTCATCATGGAACTTGGTGCCAATCAGACCTGGACAAAGCGCATTTACTCTGATTCCTTGTGGTCCAAGCTCTTTGGCCATCGCTCTTGTGAAAGTGGTTACAGCTCCTTTTGAAGAAGCATATAATGCTGATCCACCACCACCTCCATCTCTCGCAGCGAGCGAAGATAAATTGATGATAGAACTGCCTTTACCCATCATAGGTGCAAAAGCTTGCATGGTGAAAACGGTTCCTTTGAAGTTTACATCCATGACGAGATTGTAAAAGTCCTCATCAAACTCCTGCAATGTTTTACGAGCAAAAAGACCGCCAGCATTATTAACCAGGATATGGACTTTCTTGCCAAATTCTTTGATTGTTTTATTCTTCAAACTCTTGATCCCTTTAGCGGTAGAGATGTCCGCTTTTACAGCAATCGCTTTCCCTTTAAAAGACGCGATTTCTTCTAGTGTCTGCTTTGCCCCTGATCTTGAGCTATTATAATTCACGACTACCTTAGCACCTTCTTTAGCTAATTGTACCGAAATTGCTCTTCCAATATCCCTTGCTCCTCCAGTAACGACAGCTACTTTTCCTTTAAATTGTTTCATATATTACTTGTAATTTTTTTGAAAAATTATATACCTAATGCTTGACCACCGCCTACTTGGATTGTTTCTGCAGTGATAAAAGATGCATCTTTGCTCGCCAAGAAAGACACCACACCAGCGACATCTTCTGGCTGACCCAATCTTCCTAACATGATGTTATTTGCCCAAGATTTAAATACTTCAGGCTTGGTTGATTTAATCCCTATGTGAAAATCAGTGTCAATTGTCCCAGGAGAAACTGCATTGGCTCTAATGCCGTATTCTGCTAAATCCTTTGCTAATGCTCTTGTAATTGTATGGACTCCAGCCTTAGAAGTTCCGTAAATACCAGCACCTGGACCTCCTGCATTCCAACCAGCGTTAGAAGTGTAGTTGATGATGGAAGGATGCTCTCCTTTTTTCAGATAAGGGATTGCTGCTCTAGATGCGAAGAATACAGAATCCAAATTAAGTGCCATGACTTTTCTATAAAATTCTGTTGTCATTTCTTCAAATCTAGATCTTCCGCCTAATCCACCAGCATTATTGACTAGCGTATCAATTTTTCCATATTTGTCACCAATCTTTTTAATATTTTCTGTCACTGCGTGTTCGTCAGTTACATCGAATCCACAATATTCTGCATCAATACCAGCTGCGACAAGTTCTGCTACTCTCTGAGCGCCTTCTTCATGATTGATCCCATTAACGACAACAGTAAATCCGTCTTTACCTAATCTTTTAGCCACTTCCAAACCGATGCCCCCTGTAGCTCCAGTAACAATAGCAACTTTACCATTTGATGTACTCATATCTTTTGTATTATAGTTTTTAATTTTTCTTTTTTTCTTAAAAATTTTATTTCAGCAATCCTATTGTAAACAATTTAGGTTTTCTATTCAAATTACCAGCCATTATTATTTACTGGTCTAACTGGTTCTACTCTTGGTATTAATCCCCATACTGCAAGTAATGCAATCGCAGTCAGAGCAGCACCTACATAAAAAGCAGGTGTATAGTTTTCTCCAGCTGTGAGATAAGGCACTAATATAGTAAGCCCAAATGCTGCTAACTTGGCAGCTGCACCTGCAGCACCTGCTAATGTACCAACTGTATTTTTTCCGAATAGATCACTAGGCAAGGTTTGAACATTCCCTATTGAAGTTTGGAAACCAAATAGGATAACTGCCATGATAATAACAGCAAGTGTTGGTGACCCTGGATTCATCAATAAAAAGAAAGACGGAAACATGATCAAGCAGCCTATTGTGATCACCCACTTTCTGGTCTTATTTACATCCCATCCAGCTTTCAATCTATTTTGAGCCAATAATCCTCCAAACCACGCACCAAACATTGCACCCACATAAGGGACCCATCCATACAAGCCGATTTCTTTAACATCCATGCCATATACGCCATTCAAGTAAATGGGAATCCAGACGATAAATAACCACCAAATGGGATCGATTGCCGCAGATGCCAATATAACACCCCAACTTTCTTTGTGTGCAAAAAGCTGTGCCGTAGAGGGATTATATTCATTATCATCTCCACTTTCCAGATCTGTAGTTTCTTGTCCACTTAATATGTACTGGCGTTCTTCTTCAGATAAATTTGGATGATATTTAGGTGGCGCTTTTACGATAAGAAACCAAGGTATTAGCCAAAGCAGCCCTATAATACCGACCACGATAAAGATCATTTGCCAACTAAAATAAACAGTCATAAATGCAATTGCTGGAATCGCTAATATACCACCAATAGCTGCACCTGAATTAAATATACCTTGGGCGAACGCTCGTTCATGTGTAGGAAACCACTCAGCATTTCCTTTCGCGGCACCAGGCCAGTTACCTGCTTCTGCGACTCCCAATATAGATCTAAAAATGGCAAAGGACCATGCACCAGCTGCAAACGCGTGTAATGCTGTGGCAATAGACCAAACACTAATCGATAGTGCAAATCCTAGCCTAGTGCCAATCCAGTCAAATATTTTCCCAAAAAGGAATTGTCCCATTGCATAAAAGAAAATAAAGCTTCCTGTAATCCAGCCATAAATTTCTTTTCTGCTATCTGTTGTTTCATTTGGATATAAATCTGCTGCAATATCAGGCCACAACACACCAAGCGCTTGTCTGTCTATGTAATTAATAACGGTAGCTAAGGCAATTAACCCTACAACCCACCAACGGAGTCCTCCGCGTTTCTTTACTTGGCTGGCCATGTCTCTATCTTTAATTGTTCGTGACCTAAGAAATCTTCTCTTGCTGGACTAAATACATCAATGAGGATTCCTGGCTCTTTACACACACAACCGTGCATGACATGAGGAGGTATATAGAAAGAGTCACCACCTTTGATCACTCTTACATCGTCTCCGATAGTCATTTCAAATGCACCACTCTCTACATAAGTAACCTGAGAATGATAATGTTTGTGCATCTGACCAATAGCACCGGTTTTAAATCGTACTTTCACTAACATGATCTTATCGTCGTAACCCATGATTTGTCTGTCCAATCCTTCTGCAACCTGTTCCCATTCGGTTTCTTGGTTGATCCAGTATTCTTTTGTCGGTTTTATGCTTTCGTGTAAACTCATATATTATTATGTCTTTTTGTCTTCGAATAAATTATTTAGGTGACGTGCTTTCTCCTATTGTAGTATCTCTAAACCAGACTTCGGCATAGCTACCATTGGCATATTGTTTTGGTATATCTCCTCCATAGGTTTCAGCACCTGTTGACCAGACGATGTTTGATTCTGGATTTTTGCCATTAGTTTGATTATAGGCACCTTGTTTAAAGTAGTTGAGTTCGCCAGCATAGGCTGTACTCCGCTCTACACCGTCTTGGCCCATCGGAACAAACAATTTCTTAGTCTGATCCGGGATGTCTTTTTTCGTACTGTATTCTGAGCGT
Organism: uncultured Saprospiraceae bacterium; assembly: GCA_937997635.1. Lineage (GTDB taxonomy): Bacteria > Bacteroidota > Bacteroidia > Chitinophagales > Saprospiraceae > CALFUK01. Next base: position 65,040 of record CALLFA010000008.1, read on the forward strand.
ATCAGATTTTTAGTAAACGTTTTCGTTTCGTGTCCGTCACTTTTAAAAGTCACGTACATAATTCCTTTATGTACATTGATTTCATAACTGAATTCTTCTCCCAACTCTATTCCATCTGTCGGCTCAGAAGGAAGGTCATCTGGTCCTGATCCAACAACAGAAAAATCATGACCCCAAACAGGATAGGAATAATCCCATCTACCTGAATTGTCATCGCCCGCGGTATTGATTTCATAATTCCAAAACACAGAACCTTTGGTATGGCCTGGAAATTTTTTGTAGAATATTTTGCAAGGTTCATTTTCATGTCCTTCACCACTATGTATTTGTCCGATGACGACAGAATGTGATGCTGCCACTCTTGCATCTCCAGTAGTTGACACGTGCATCACTCTGCAAGTGGCTGATAATTTACCACCTTCTTCAGGTGTCCATTCTCTTTTTTCGTGTAGTTCGGAGCGAGTGTTACTTGAGTTTGGAGACGTGACCCCAGAGTTTGGGGTTTTGTAAGCTACCCATCTTCTAGTACCATCAATCACTGTATAGAAAAAATCTTCATGTTGAAAATCTACAATATTATCAACAGCAGTTCCATCACCCAAAAGGATTTTAAATTTATCCATGACTGGAATGACTTCACTTGGATAAACTATTTTACTAGCCAATCCATCATTAGCTGAGAAGTACCCTTCATTAGAGATAGCTTCATCTGAAATCTCTACAGCAGCTGTTTTAAACCATACTTCTGCATAATTGCCATCGGCATATTGTTTCTCTAGATCACCATCGTGTGTTTCAGCACCTGAACACCAAACTCTATTGACGCTAGGATCTTTCCCGTTCGTCTGATTATAGGATCCTTTCTTAAAAAATAACCCTTCGTTTGCATAAGCATTGGGTCGTTCAACACCATCTTGGCCAATAGGTACAAATAATCGCTTGACCTGTTCGGGCATATCTGCTTTGGAAGCATACTCCGATTTAATTAAGTTTTTTGTAAATGACTTAGTCTCATGTCCTTCACTCATGAACTTAAGGGTCATGATCCCGTCCTTCACATCAACCTCATAACTAAACTCTTCTCCAATAGCAATCCCATCTTCTGGTTCTGCTGGATATGTATCTTTCTCTGTACCAACTACTGAAAAATCGTAGCCCCAAATCGGATAGGAATAGTCCCATCTGCCTGCATTATTCTCACCTGCTGTGTTAATCTCGTAGTTCCAAAAAACAGAGCCTTTAGTGTGACCTGGGAATTTTTTATAAAATAATTTAAATGGTTCATTTTCGTGGCCATCTGCACTATGTATTTGGCCGACAACTACAGAATAAGAAGCTGCAACCCTTGCATCACCGGTTGGTGAAACATTCATTATTTTGCACGTAGCTGTTAATTTCCCACCAACCATTGGTGACCATTTTTTGGATTGCGCTAACTCTGTTCTGGTATTATTTGATGTTCCATGTGTATTGCCAGCGTTTGGCGTTTTATATACTACCCATTTTTGATTGTCATCAGTAGTGGTATAAAAGTAATCTTTGTTCTCAAAGTCAAGAGGAGTTCCAACATTAGAGCCATCACCTAAGATTAATTTAAAATCTTCGTAAAAGGAAATGACGGAACTAGGATATACTATCGAACTGGAATCAGATGATCCGTTTTTTTTATTTGGAGAGGTTGAACAAGCTCCCAAAATTAGAAGGACTACTAGCATTAAAAATGGCAGGGATAATCTATATTTTGAAGCTTTCATTAATTCTTTACTTATGTATTTATTCGAAAGATGAGGATTGAGAAAGTCTTTTTAATTGTTAGTAGTTTAATTCAAGGACTCGCAAACTTATAAATATATAGTGTCAAACCCAAGACGTATCTAAATAATGATAAGTAAAACTCCAACCATCCACTTCACCATGTATATGTTAAAACAGGGGACTCTACATTCTATATAAAAATATGGGGAGGAGACCAAAAGACTCCTCCCCTATAGCATGAAAAAACTATATTAAATAAAATTAATATCCGGGATTTTGAGTGATTACATCAAAGCTCGCTAATACCTCTGATATTGGTATAGGGAACAAGTGGAATCTTGAATCAATGGTCTGTCCCATTTCAGCATCTACAGTACCTGTTCTCACTAAATCAAACCATCTCTGACCTTCAAAGGCCAATTCTAATCTTCTTTCATCCTGAATGGCTTGTCTAACTTCTCCTTGTGAACTTGCCGTTGAATTATCCAAACCAGCTCTGGTTCTGATTTTATTCAATTCTGTTAACGCGTTAGATGTACTACCTGTTTCGTTTAAAGCTTCAGCGTACATTAAAATGACGTCCGCTAATCTCAACTCGATCCAATCATGATCTGGACCTCCAGTTTGCGGAAATTTTGGAGAAGCCATTAGCTCTGTATTGATGGTCACATCACGTCTTAGATCTCCTGGGCTTGCATCAAATGCAGTCACTAAATCTGGATCTAATGGCAATAATGATTTAGTATCAAGACCACCTGACCATGACCAGAACTCAGAAAAACCATATTCATCAACAATAGAACTTGAGACTTGAGTCGCAAAAATAATTTCTGGATTCAAATCATTGTCTACACCAAATACAGTAGAAAAATCTTCTTGTAGGCTATGTCCTGCACTTGCAGCACTATTTACCACACTTCCAAGCGCAGATGCAGCATTGTTAAAATCACCTCTTTGGAGATATACTTTACCTAGCATTCCTTGTGCGGCTAAACTTGTCGCTCTACCAGTTGAAGATGTCGCTGGTAAACCTGCAACAGCTGCTTCAAAATCTGGTATAATGACAGTATCGTAAACAGTAGCAGCAGGTACTCTTGGTAATATATTACTGTCTGTGATACTTGGAGACGCAGCTAAATTCACTGTAACATCTCCAAAAACTCTGACTAATTTAAAATAAGATAACCCTCTTAAAAAACGAGCTTCTGCTATCTGACCTGCATCAGTTGAATTTTCTATGACATTATTTGAACTGAGTATAGATCTGTATAGGGCTGTATAAAAAGGTCCAAAAAATTGATCCTCCATTGCCGTCAAATTAGGACCATACTCATCAAATTCAGTAAACGGTGGTTCGAACATAAAAGCATTATCTGCTCTAAAGTCACCCATGACAGCCATTGGTGTCACAGAACCAAGTTGATAAAAATAAGCTGCATTCAACACTCCCGTAAAATCAGTAAGTGAATCTGAACTTGCTATGTTTGGTGGGAATTGATCCAGATCATTATCACATGCCGTAAACATGAACAATGACACCATAACTATATATACTATTTTCTTCATGATTTTTAAATTTAGAAGTTAACATTTAAACCCAGTGTAAAGCTTCTCACTACTGGACTTGCACCTACCTGTACACCATAAGTGGTTGGGCCTAAATACCCACCATTTGTAGTCTCTACTCCTTCAGGGTTGAATGATGTATAATCACTTGAGAATAAGTATAACAGATTAGTACTAGCTACATATACTCTTGCTGATCCTAAACCGATGTTACTCATCAATGATGGATCCAAGGTATAACCAATCGTTAAATTTCTCAAAGCTATATAAGAAGCGTCTTGAAGTGTAGCATCAGTTTGATCTCTGTTTCTAGCATAATGCTGACCATTATGATCTGCAATACCATCACCATTTTCATCAAAGCTATCGCGTAATCTTCCTCCCCATTGTGAATTATAGTACAATGGATCTATGTTATACACTTCTGCTCCTTGAGAACCTTGAAACTGAAGGGAAAGATCGAAGTTTCCTATACCCAATTGACTATTCAAACCCCAGTAAAAATCTGGTGTGTTGGAGCCTATTTTAACTAGGTCACCGCCTTCTTCAACTGTTCTAGTTCTATCGATAACTCCATCTCCATTTTGATCGACAACATAGCTTTCTCCACTATTGATGTTGTTGTTTCTAGTCGGGTCTTCAACAAATTCCATTTCAACTAAACCTGTTGTTTCTAATCCCCACATTTCGCCTATTTCTCCACCGACATAGTTTCTAAAGACTGGACCTCTTCCACTCTGACCATAGATGACTCTCGGTAACTCCCCCAATCCACCTAAATCTGTGATTTCAGAATTTACAGTAGATAAGTTTGCACTTACGTTCCATCTCAAAGCACTGTTATTGATAAGGTTTGCACCTAATTCGAACTCAAGACCAGAACTTCTGACGTCTCCTGAATTTAAAGCAACAGACGTTGTACCTAGTACCTCAGAAACACTTTGATTAATCAAGATGTCTTCGATATCAGATGTGTAATAATCAACACCAAATGTGAATCGGTTACCTAAGAAACCAAGGTTTGCACCAAAGTTGGTTTCTGTGTTTGTCTGCCATGTCAAGTCAGGATTTGCAACATCTGAAGGAATAAGGAATCCATTTCCAAAAATAGTTGCTTGAGGATTCAATAAACTCAATGAGTTAAAAGCACCTAAGAAAGAAGTAGTACCTAAAGAACCTCTACTAACACGTAATTTTAAATCAGTAAGCAATTCTGAATTGTAGAATGCTTCATTATGAACATTCCATCCCAATGATATCGCTGGGAATGTCTCGAATCTGTTATTGACACCAAATCTTGAATCACCATCTCGTCTTACAGAAACAGACAATAAATATCTGTTATCGTAAGCATAATTAACTCTACCGAAAACACTTCTTCTTGAAATTTGCTCATCTCTCTCATTTACTGAAATATCTGAAGGATCTAGTAAGGCAAAATTTAATGGTTGCCCAAATGGCACATTAGTCGCATCTAAAGCGGTACCGTTTATGAAGAAATTTTGAAACTCATATCCAGCAACCGCTGAAACATCATGAAGTCCTAGTACTTTACCATAGTTTAGTGTAGTCTCACTTAATACAGATGATCGTTGTATGTTGGATCTATCCAAAGCCGTTTGAGTTGTACGCGCTCTAGAGTCAAACTCTAAACCTCTCCAGAAAAAGTCTTCCGTATCTCTCATATCTCCACCTAATACAGTTTTAATATTCAACCCATCTGCGATTTCAAACTGGAGGTAAGTATTTAAATTACCAAAGAATGTTTTTTGAAATCTATCTGTATTGTCAAGCTTAGTTGCAGGACCAGCATCACCTGATCCACCAATACCATTTCCACTTCTACCATAGTGCCAATCTTGTGCAGTATCTCCAGGTTGAAGAGTTTGGATGCTGTTATTAAATGGTGCATCTGCTCCACCTCTATAACCAGCATCAAATCCTGAAAGACCCAATGCCTGTGCTTGCTGATCCAATTGTTGTACAAATGCAATCGATGCTTCAGTATGGAATACTGGGTGCACACTATACGCTCTTAATAAATCTCTTTGGTCATGACCTTCGATATCTCTATCTCCCACAAAACCATTGATATTTAAACCCGCGGTGAACCTGTTACTCAATTTAGCATCAAGATTCATACGAGCATTGATTCTTTCAAAATTTTGCGTAATCACAATACCTTCTGTATTCTGGTATCCAACTGACGCAAAATATTTAACATCTTCGCTTCCTCCTGAAATGCTAAGATCGTGATTGTGACTTGTTCCATTTTGGAATAGCCAATCTTCTACAGCAATTACATCTGGAGAATTTCTAAATGCATTTAAACGGTAGTCTAGTAAAGCTGGATCTACTTCAGAAACGTCAAACGTACCGTCAGCAATACCTGCTTCAATCTGATCTGCCCACTCGCCTGCTGTTGAATTAACGTTATCTCTAACATATCTTTGAGATGTACTTACATAGGCATTATAGCTGATATTTGCCTTTCCTGTTTCTCCTTTTTTGGTTGTTACCAGTACAACTCCATTCGCTCCTCGTGAGCCATAAATGGCAGCTGAAGCGGCATCTTTCAACACTTCAATACTTTGTATGTCATTAGGATTAACCGTTGCCAAGCTACCAGAAATTGGATAACCATCTACCACAATTAATGGATTAGAATCTCCAGAAATGGAAGAAGAAGCTCTCACTTGAATTCTTGGATCTGCACCAGGCGCACCATCTTGATTTTGTATTAATACTCCTGCCAGTTTCCCAGCTAAAGCCTCATCAACACGAGTTGCTTGGATAGCTGCAACTTCAGAACCGTTAACTTGTGAAATAGCCCCGGTATTGTGCGATTTTTTACGCGTACCGTAGCCAACAATTAGTACCTCATTTAATGCTTGGGCATCAGGTGACAACGTCAGATTAATTAAGCCACCGCTTTGTTTAACCTCTAATTTTTGTTCTTGATAACCAATGTAACTGACTACAAGGACATCACCTTGGTTAGCGTCAATAGAAAATCGACCATCGAGATCTGTGATCGTTCCGACGTCTGATCCTTCAATAAAAATATTAGCTCCTATAAGTGGATCTCCATTTTCGTCAAGGAGTTGACCACTCGTAGACTGAGCACTTAAAAACGTTGAGCCTAGTATCATAAAGCACAACATAAAACTGGCCTTAAGACATCGCCAGTAGATAGTTTTTTCACACATGATTTAATAATTTTTTCGTTATTTAAAAGGGTTCATGAAATCTTATTTCAGATTTCTATTTAGTTAAGTATCAAATTTATTATTGAATAATTTTTTCTGAATTATCATAAGAAGCCCTAAAATTTTTGATTGAAGCTAAATGACGCTCCATTGCCTTTACTGCTCCATCTTCATCTTGGTTAGATATCATTTCTAAAATTTGCCTGTGCTCTTCTATTGCTTCTCTATTTTTCGCGTCACTACAAACTTTAAACTGAATAAAGCTCTTGACTATATCAGGCGTTATGATCATCATCATTGACTTCAGCACCGTATTCTTACCTGCTTCAGCTATTTTAATGTGAAACATAAGATCTTCTTCAACTGCATCATGGGATTCCATGAGTTTTTGTTCATATTGATCTAATGCGATGTTCAATTGCACAAGATCATCTGCAGTTCTATTTCGAGCCGCCATTCTTGCTGCTTCTTTTTCCAGTAGAATCCTTGTGTCAATAAGAGATTTAAAATCTACTCTCTCCAGTTGTAAAACATCAGATATGAGCGCAGAAAGTGCAACAATACCTATACCTGTGACCGTGGTGCCGCTTTGAGGCTGCACTTTTACAATACCATAGAATTGTAATTTGTTGATTGCTTCCCTTACTTGTCCTCTGCTGACACCTAGATGTTCGGCAAGTTTTCTTTCGGGTGGAAGTTTCTCACCAGGTTTTAATGCACCACTTTTAATCAGCTCACGTATCTGATCAATGATTAAATCGACCGGATTTTCTAGTTTAATCCTATTTAGGTTATCAAGCATATCACAATTGGTTTACCAAAATTGGTTCACCAAATATAGAAAAACATTGGAAGGGCTGATCTCAAGCAAATTGTTTTTATGCATAGATGTATTTTATTGTCTTTAAAGTGACATGTTAGTCTTACAACGACTATAAATGCTACATTCCATACATATGTATTTGCATCATATTGCTCTATTTATTGCTTATGTTTAAGTAAAAGCGACATTACCTGAAACAAACATCTACTCGATGTGTTACCTCAAATCTTAGGAAACGTAGATTCTTGGTAAACCAATTTCCGTCAATCTGAGAACATAAGATGAAATGCCTTATAAGTCTATTGATCAATTTCTGTTTTCATACATGTGTAAAGTCCAATCCAGTTATACTCCTTCCCTGAAACATTGAGGCGATGAACTGCAGTTTTATCACTGTTTGATTGAGAGAATACGATTCTCCATTGATGACTTTCTGTAGAAAATTGAAAACTTATGTAATCTTTATCATAGTAATCAAGGTGTAATCTTTTAATGCTACCGTACGGTTGTATAGGGATTTCGGTAGCTCGGTCATACTCGCCATGAGCTTCTATTATTGATAAATATGTAGCCTCCGATTGTTGTTTTTTTCGATGGATCATGACTGGATCGTATCTCAAATTATGATTAGGGTCATTTGCCCCAGCTCTACCTAAAATAATTTCATCACCAGAATCAGTAAGCGACACCATTGTATAAAATCGATTATTCGAAAACCAATTAAAGAAATGATTTTGATCTGTTGCTTTACAAATCGATTCATTCCAAATGTGTTGATATCCATTTTTCACTCCTAGTGGTTCAAGTCTCGACTTCTCTTGTGGGCAGGTAGCACTTGTTTGCATAATTTGGCCTTTGTACCAAATTGGTAAATCATAGCTATGCTGATTTTTGGAATTTACATTTAATAAATCAATGATTAATGGCTCCTTAAATTCGTCATCTTCTATTAGAAATAATGTTCGAGCCATAACAACATCATCATAAGCATTACTTTCTTTAGCACTAACAATCTGGACATTTTCATCAATCTGAAATACATAAAGCTCTGGGTGAGCTTTCTCGGCTAACTTCACTGATCCCTTAAAATGTGATGTTTGATCAACCACTAATGTATTGTGTCCAATGGTTTGTTTACCAAATGTTTTATTTTCTGGCAAATATCTACCTCCTCCTTTTTGGTCTACATTAACCCATCTTACTGCGCCATAATCCTGTATGACTTCACCAGTGTCATTAAACAGAGAATACGATAAACGATCAAAATGTCCATGTCCCATACCTTGTGTAGAGAACTTAAATAATAGATCAGTATTGTCAGATCTCAAGACAGCGACCCCACCTTCAGTTCCTGTAATTCCATCGCCCAAAATAATTGGATCTTTCTTAAACGATTCGACTTGTAACTCTTTCAGATGTTTAGCGACTAAAAATCCTGACTCATTAAGTGTTACTTCTTTTTGTGCATTTGCCCATGATAAAAATTCAGTTTGTGTAGGGTCAATTGCAAACATAATATCGACTGCAGTAATTAATTCATATGCATTTAAATTCATGCCTTTCTGAGCATCGTTAATTGGAAAAAACTCTCCTTGCGGGTTTGTTAATTGCAAGAGCGCTTTTGTAGATTTTAGTAAAATTTTATCTCTATAATTATAAATATCTAGTTCTGGTTTATTGTTGTTAAGGGCTTGACTAAAAACTAGGAAAGGAAAAATGGCATAGCGCAAATAATATGGTCCTTCTGGAAAATACCCATCAGGTGAAAAAGAATAATCTAATTGAGCTAAAAATCCAGCTTGGCGTACCCCATCCTTTTTAATATACCCTCCGTCATTATCAACTTCATTCGGATCAATGCCGTCATCTGCTAAACCATATAAAGCTTTTTGTAAGAGTGTATCATTATCCATTGCTAGTGCCATCATACCAACAGCGGCATTTGCCCATGTACTGTGATTATGAATACGATTAAAGAATCTAGGATTACCTTCCGATAAGAAATTGGCATAAGGAAGAAATAAATTTGTTTCCAAATGATCACGTTCGTCCGCTGTCAAGTAATCATAAATGCAATCGTAAGCTTGACTAGAAAACACCATCCAATTCGCATCATTTAAGCACTGCCAAAATAATTTACCTCTTGCGTATGATTTTTCTGCAGGATGTAAATCTATTGTCGGATACAATTCAGCGTAGTCAAAAAAAACTTCCTTTACAAATTTAGCGTATCGTTCATCATTCGTAATCTGATATAAATTCCCAGCCTTCTGCAATACTTTGTAATTCCTTTTGTGTTGTTCATGTGTATAACTTCCGGCCATGTCTTTAGGGAACGGGACATCAACACCAGTAGCCATAGCCTGTTCGACTTCTTTTTTTGCTTGATTAAATGTTTCTGTAAACAATGGATATTTATTTAAACCAGCACGAATTAATGCAACACCTTCTTTAGTCAGACCTAATGATGGGTGTTGTGCGGTCATAGCCATGGAACTTTCTTTATTTTTATTTGCGTCTTTAGAAGAGTGTACAGCTGTAGATTGTGTTCCAACATTTGATGTATTTGTAGGAGTTATGTATTGGACTTTCTGAGTACACGATGTTGAACATAGAACGAAAATCGCTACACACATTATACCAAAAGGAGAATGCTTTGACTGATTTATTACGTAGAAGTGTTGTCTGTTGTCAAGGCGAAAAACGAAGTGAATGCAGGTATTCACGAGTATTTTCAACGATGAGAACAGATAAAAAATCAAGTAAGTAACGGTCAAACTATTTTCATTTTGGTATAACATCAGCCATTTATATTCAATTCTTTCATTATCTTATTAATAAGAGAAAAAACAATACATATTATTTAAATCGAAACGATTTTGCATCGGGAAAATAGATCGAGTACTGTACTCGAAAAGATGCTTAGGGTTGTTTTCCGATGTTCGGCTATGGTTTTCTGTTGTTTGTTTCTTTACAAACAATTCCAAATTGACATCGTTTCCCTACTGCTTCACCATCTTGACAACCTGTCGTTGGTCATTACTTTCAAGCGTAACCAAGTAGATGCCTGCCTGTAGTTCACTCACATCAAATGTTCCTGATCTGCTAATTGCACTTTGGACAAGTCTTTTTCCTGATTGATCATAGATGGTCACCCTATCAAATGTTTCCCCTCCCTCTATGGTCACAATTGAAGACGCGGGATTAGGAGATAGTGTTATTCTATGTTCAAGTACTTCGTTGACGCTTGTAGAAAACGTTCTATCACCTTCACCGAAGACTCTCAGCTCTGTAAGGCTTACCCACGGACCAGTGTAGACATCTGCGCTCATGACCGTTATTCTTACGAATCTAGCTTCCACACTATCTATAGCATTGATGATTGGTGTCGTAGGAGTCCCAGCTAATCTATTGACTGTTCTATCTGCGATCATTGTATATGGTCCTTCGCTATCCAAAGCACCTTCGATAATGAATTGATACGCTCTGTCTTCAAAGCATGTCACTTCTGTCTGAGTAATGGTAATGTTACCTTCTAAATCTACAATGGCAGACTGTGGAAACTCTCGCACAGACCACCGCGAATCAGTACTATCGTCTACAAGATTATCTTCATCATTGTCTCCATCTGGAGAAGCACTGCCTACGACTGGCTGATTTAATGCCCAATTAAATTCAGTGGAAGGGTTTAGTACATGTATCACTTCAGAGTCTACATATCCACCGTCCTCTGTTGTAACCTTTACCGTCACTATACCCTCAGAAATCGCTGTGAAGATGCCTTCTTCACTCACAGTACCTACACTAGGATCATCAGACTCAAAAACCATATTTAGATTGGTTGCCTCCACTGGAGAAACTACTGCTTCTAATTGAGTACTGGCACCGACAGCAATAGCTCCGTTTAAGTCATTCAAGTCTACTCCAGTCACCGCTACAGATAATTGAACCGAAATCTCTGTACTCAAAGATGTCCTTGATCCTCCTTCATTATCATAAGCTCTAGCGGTTATCGTATAGATTCCAGCATCTACATTAGGCCATGTCATAGAGTACGGAGGGGAAGTAACTTCTCCTAATTTGTTATTTCCTCCTTCGAAAAACTCAACCTTTGCTATTGTTCCATCAGAATCATTTGCTTCTGCAGTAATCGTGATATCGGTGCCTGGTTCAAAATTAGATCCACTTGATGGAGAGCTTAATCTAACTGACGGAAAACGATTTTGTACTGAACCGTCTTCTGCAAAAAGTTCGTCAAAATACGCCGTAGCCTCACCAGGATCCTGAAGGTAAACACCAGCCTTCCAGTAACTTGGGAAAGTCCAAAATGAGACATCCATATTTACTTTTTCTTCACCTTCGAAATCAATAATCATATTTCCATCAACCAATCTAATGTCACAGTTAAAATATCCGCCAGGATCTTCTCCGAGATCGACATGAGTGGTATTAACGCCACCGTCATCTGTTTTAATTGCTGCCCATAAGTGATTACCAGCTCCTCTTCCAAGACTTTTATAAATTCTAAGTAATGGCTTATTTGGTCCTGGACCAGCATTAGCATCATCATGAATTTGCATGACAGTAAACTGGTCTCCAGTCTGTTCGACAATATCGATACGTCCGTGTAACGATCTATTTTGATCATTAAGATTCCAATTTGTCTCATGTCGGAGTTCAGTCCTTCTGCTATCACCTGTTTGGTGAAAAAGGATTTTATCTCCATCCACGACATAGAAATACTCTGGGTGGGTATAGCTGCTGTTAAGTCTATCAACTGATGCTAATGTAGAACTCGTCGGCGCTTGCAGTTTGCAACCAGACAGAAAAGGTTGAAATCTTGGAATATCTGAAGGAGCAAGGAATTCTGCTGGCGGAGTAGGCGCAAAGTGTCTCACATCTAAAGCGAAAAAAGATACTTGTGCAAATTCACCAGGATCTCCAGCATTATTCTGATTATAATTTCCAGCTCTGTAATACATCCAATCATCTGCAAAACCGCTATCGGTCATATCTACTTCTTGAACAACATCAGGTTTTCCTTCCCTCATGATCGTAACTGTCAGGAGATTGCCGACTACTTTGATTTCGTAGCTAAATTTTTCACCCAAAGCAATACCATCTTCTGGATCAGCTTGGCTATCACTTCGGCTTCCAATCATATTATACCATTGCTCAGCACCTGTTGTGGGTTCGTGAGCGAAATAAATTGAACCTCTTTCATTATCAGGCAATTTCCTATAATACAATCTACATGGCTCATCATCTGATGCATGAATCTGTCCCACGATGGTACGACCTACTTTACGAAATTCATCAGAAGTCTCAGACACATGGTCTACTGACAATGTTGCTGTCATGACGCCATCCACACCTCCAGCTGCTTCTTGATTTTCCATTGTAGAAGATGAAAATACCCAGTTATTCTTATTGATTCCTTGAGTACTTATTCTTGTGTCTCCTCTACGGATCATCTCCCTTAACTCTGTTCTTGGAAACGAGGTGTTGGATGTGGTACGACCATTGTTTGGGCACCAAAAAACCATCGCACCAGTTATTGTGTCCGTGTAAAATTCACCATCCTTTTGATAGCCATTGACTAAGGCATCCTCATCCCTTTCTGTATTATTTGGGCGAGTCAATTTCCAATATGAAAGATCGAAATTTCCACTTGGTGGCACGGTCGGATCTAAGTCTTGGGCAAAGCTAGGACTCACAAACAAATTCATGACTAATAGCAACATGACAACTATACAGCAGGAAGACAGACTAGAAAAACCAGATTGTCTAGGCTCTAGGAACCGAAAGCTAGAAGGTACTTGCATATTTACTTTTTTAAAAACTGTAGGAGACCCATTTTAAAATTGGTCAACCAATTGTTAAAAGTACAAATTTAATGCTCACTTTGTTTCGATAAAGAATAATAAAATTGGTATTTGTAAAGACATAGTTCGAAGAAAGGCAATTTACAATCCTTCATATTCATCAATCTCTATGAAATGATCTATACTAAAAAAGAGCCTCCCACTTGTAGATGAAAGACTCTTTAATTATTGTTTTTTATGTATCCTACTAGTAACCAGGATTCTGGGTCATATTAGGGTTATTTGTAATTTCAAAAGGTGGAATAGGCAGTAAGTAATCTCTAGATGGATCAAAGTTTCGTGTTCCTTGGAACTCAGTTTCAAATCCATTGGCACCGAAAACGTCGTCTCCCATTCTTCTTCTGACTATGTCGTACCATCTTTTCTGCTCAAAGGCAAGTTCTAGTCTTCTTTCTTCTAAAACATCTGCTACAGTAGCTCCTGAGATATCGGCTGGTACAGCACTAGGCTCATCAATCCCATTACCATTTCTTGCTCTTTCTCTTATCATATTGATGAATTCATCAGCTTCTCCAGTACGACCAATTTCAATAGCAGCCTCAGCAGCAATCAAAAGTACTTCTGCGTAACGCATCAACTGATAATTAGAATGAGAATCTCTTCCAGATGTATTGGCCAAAGGTAAATCGCCTGCCATAGCAGTATACTTTGAAATGTGCGGTCGATTGGCATTACGACCATCCAAGCTAGAGAACTGTGTAAACTGTAACAAATTGCCATTATTATCCATTGCCTCAGGATCGAAATTGACAGACTTCCTGTAATCTCCATCATCCCAATCATCAAATACAGCCTGAGATGGTACCATTACAGACCATCCACCAGAAGCATAATAAGTTGCTTGGCCAAAGAATCCTGTAAAGGCAGCTAAATAATCTCTTGATTCATCATTGATGTTGGTACCGACGAAATCAATGATAAAAATTGGTTCTAGAGAATTATCTGTATTCACTGCATGGAAAATATTACGATAATCTGGTTCCAATGCTAAGTTGTATCTACTTGCGTTATTAATGACATCAGTGGCTTCATCGTATGCTTGTTGATATTGTCCTCTTGTCAGATAAACACTCGCAAGATATGCACTCGCAGCTGCTTTTCCTGGCAGAGTTCTATTCGCTCTTGAATCTGGTAACCACTCCTTTGCAAATTCTAAATCAGCGATGATGTTTTGATAAACAGTTTCAACGTCTGTCCTTGGAGCTTCTGATGCTTCGGCAGTAGTAATAAACTCATCTAAATATGGAATGTCGCCAAAGAGTCTTACCAAATGGTAATAAGAAAATGCCCTGATAAAGCGCGCGCGTGCCTGTATCTCTTCAGTAACTCCTGGGGCTTGTTCACCGACAAGTGCCACTTCTTGAAGCGTCTCATTGGCAGCTCTCACAATCTGGAACATCCTAGGCCAGAAACTTCTCTCTGGATTACTTATATTTAAAATAAGCGGATTAGTTGCTGAAACAGAAAATTGATCATGTTCTATTCTGTCAGCGTTGGTACTTGGGTTTCCTATATCTACCATATCTGAGCGCAACATTAACACCAAGCCTAGTGCTCTAGACATGAAAGCTCTGGCGTCCAAATGGCCATATGCACCTGCAATTGTAGTTTCAACTGACTCCAAATTAAGGTCTCTCTCATCTGGGGTTAATTGACTCCTAGGATCTTCTTCCAAATCAGAACATCCCACTACCAAGAATGCTAGTATTACCGTGAAAAGAAATTTATATATACTCATCTTATAAACTTTTTTAAATGATTTAGAATTGCAAATTTAGTCCAAAGGTAATTGATTGTAGATTAGGATAATTACCAAAATCGTGTCCAATGATCACATTGTCGTCTCCCCTTCTTTCTCCACCACTTCCGAAAAAACTTACCTCTGGATCTAAACCAGAATAGTTTGTGATTGTTAAGAGGTTTTGTGCACTCACAGATACTCTAGCTGAGGCAAATCCTATTCCTCCCAACAAGCCATCTGGTAATGAATACCCTATGGCTAAATTCTTAAGCCTTACGTAGCTACCGTCTTCTACAAATCGAGTTGATCTTTCTCTACCTCTTATTGCAGCTCTTGGTATATCTGTATCCGTGTTTTCGGACGTCCAAGAATTTAAAATATCTGTCACACTATTACTGTCACCATTAAACAATTGTATTGCTGTCAAATTCAAAATATCGCCACCAACAGCTCCTTGAAAAAAGACATTCAAATCAAAATTCTTGTACGAAACTGTATTTGTAACACCAAAAGTGAAGTCAGGGTTTGGATCACCTATAATTTGTCTGTCGTTATCATCAATCAAACCGTCAAAATTCCCTTCTCCATCTGCAAGGTCTGTGAATAGTGGCTCCCCTGGTATTGCGTTGCCATTTTCATCAAAAGATCTACCTTCCAAAGCTGTACCTGCAGGAATATTTCCACCTTGGAATACGCCTCGGTATTCTAATCCCCAAAATTGTCCAAGAGGCTCACCTTCTCGTATGATGTAAGTCGTCGCGCCAGAGAAATAGCCTGGAGCACCACTTCCTATCTGCTCTACGCCGCCGGATAGTTCAACTACTTGATTTCTGTTTCTTGAATAGTTAAGATTGGTCGACCATCTGAAACCACCTCTGTTGATGTTGGTGGATGTTATGGAAAACTCGAATCCTCTGTTATTTATAGACCCAACATTTCTAAGTACATCTAAATCAGTTGTACCCAAGAAAAAATTAGAAGCTCTGTCTATAGCTAAAAGATCTCTGGTATCAATATTATAGTAGTCTGCACTAAATGTGATTCTATCTTGAAACAAACCAACATCCACACCTACATTTGTTTGAGCAGACGTTTCCCATTTCAAATCTGGGTTTGCTTCACGAGCAAATTCTACTCCAAATGCGCCATCAACTTCTGCTGGCGGACGCACTGTGAATAAAGCCAGTGATTCAAAAGGACCAATCGCTTGGTTACCTGTTAATCCCCAACTGGCTCTCAACTTAAGATTAGAAATTGTTGGATTATCTATCAAAAAGCTTTCTCTAGATACCTTCCATCCAACCGCTAATGATGGAAATATTGCAAATCTATTATTGGCTGCAAAGTTAGATGCGCCATCTCTACGTACGGTTGCAGTAAGCAAGTATTTGTCTGCCCAATCAACATTCACACGACCAAAAACAGATTCAATTTCTGACTCTGAGAAACGAGAATCCACAGTACGTTGATCAATCTGACCTACTTCCAGATTACTGACTCCAAATACATCACTAAATAATTCACGGGCACCTGCTTCAAAGCCTTCTGTCGTATTTCTTTGGTACGAGTGACCAGCTGTAGCTGTGATGTTACCCAATCCTATTGGTGTAGTATATGTAAGGTAGTTTTCATTAAGCAACCTAGTTCTTGAAACGTTCTCTAGAAACGCTCCTCCAGCTGAAAGCACAAATGTCTGTGGCTTGAAATATGACTCATTACTGTTTTGAGATCTAAACCCTAAAGTCGTTTTGAAATCAAGACCTTTCAAAATATTAATGTCTGCATATACATTGTATCTTGAATTATCGGACTTCGTATTGTTTGAAATCTGAGTTGCCACAGCCCATGGGTTTTCTATGTCATCTCCAACCGTATTTTGACTAAAATCGCCATTGTCGTTAAATCGTCCAACATCTGGTGAAAATCTAAATGCCAAAGCAACGACATCATCTCCTCCTCCATTTACAGAACCGATAGCATCACTACCAGTCGATTGTGTAGAGACACCATTTTGATCACTTCGACTAAAAATACTATTCAACCCAATTTTAATTCTATCATTAATTTTTGCATCCACATTTGCCAAAAACTGAATTCTTTCAAAGTCAGAATTAACAACAATTCCCTCTTGGTTAAAGTATGTACCGGAGATGTAATAGTTTACAAAATCCCCACCTCCTGCTACTGATAGTTGGTGATTTTGGGTATTTCCTGTTCTGTATATTTCGTCTTGCCAGTCTGTATTTTCTATACCTTGAGAATATGGTGCATCACCAGCATTGGTCCGTATCTGGTTCTGATATTGCGCAAATCCACCTGCATCCAATAAGTCCAATCTATTGGTCGTTTGCTGAGTGGAGTAACTGGAATTGAGAGATAGTATTGGCTTCCCTTTCGTTCCTTTTTTTGTTGTAACAAGGATAACCCCGCCAGATCCTCTTGATCCATAGATCGCAGTCGCAGATGCATCTTTTAATATCTCTATAGTCTCGATGTCATTTTGTTGAGGGAAAGCAGCTCCCACAAAACCATCTACTACTACTAAAGGGTCACTACTTGCATTCAGCGATGAACTCCCTCTCACCCTGATAGAAACAGGTGCACCAGGTTCGCCACCGTTTTGGGTTTGAACAGCTACTCCTGCAGCGCGACCTTGGAGTGCCTGACCAGCATTAAGCAACGGAAAAGCTTGTAATTCTTCAGCTTTCACAGAGGATACACTACCTGTAATATCACTCTTTTGGACAGTTCCATAACCGATGACAACAACTTCATCCAGTATTTCGCTGTCTTGACCCAAGGAAAGATTGATATTGTTTTGCCCATTCACTGCCATGGTTTTAGTTTTGAAGCCTACATATGAAACTTCTAGTACAGCGTCAGAAGGAGCATCTATACTAAAATTACCATCTATATCGGTAACTGTCCCTGTACTCGTGCCTTGAACACTAACTGCAGCACCAATTAACGCTTCTCCTGTCTCATCGGTAATATTTCCAGTGACAGTCTGTGCATTGGCACTGATGATAGCCAAGCCAAACAACAGAACGAGGAGTCCCATTGACCGCTTTGTATGTTTAGTAAAGTTTTTTAATAAATAATTCATTTATAATAATTTTTGAATAATTCTAAGTCATCGTGTCTACTACATATCGAATCAAAAGCTTCTCATTGGATGAGTGGCTCTTCAGTTATTCCAGTATGGATTATCGGTCTACTCAATTGTAATCAAAAACAAAAAGAGGAACGTCTGATTAGGCACTCCTCTTTTTGAATATGGAAAATTACATACTATTCCTATTGTCTTGTTAGCTAAAGATTCTTACTCATCTTCGCCTACACTAGCATCTGAGCTATTTTCGTGGTATGGTGTTAAAGGATTAAGTTCATCTTCTCCAGGATTTAAATCATCTCCAGCTACTCTTCCTTGGAAGTCGTCAGAGAAAACCATTTCCATTTGTCCAGAATCCATTGACCATATTACAATATCGTCTACGTGATATTCTCCATCACTAATTCTTGAATTTGAAGAATATTTCCATTGGAAATTAGCGGCACCATCTATAACAGCGGCTAAATGATCTTCTACATCTCCATCACCACCGTTGGTTGTGCTTATTGCGTCTGTGATTATTGTTTCACCACCTATAGATACTGAATATGTAGGAGGATTCATGAAGTCAGCAGCCCAACTCACCTCTACAGCTACCCATTCATTAGCCACTCCTTCAGGAAAATTAGCAGCAGCAATAGCATCATCAGAAGCTCCTTCTCTGAATTCATGTGGTGCGTTGTCTTTAAGTCTTACTTCTACAAGTGAGAGATCTCCTGTTGTCGAACTTCCTGCAACGTTAATAAAACCATCTTGAATATCCATTCCTGGACCTTCAACTACTCTGTAATTAAAGGTAATTACTCCAACCTGAATAGAGTCTACCGAAATTCTAAGTTCACCCGTATCATCATCTTTCAAGTCTGTAATAAGAGCATATCTATTTTTAGGTGCAGTAACTTCAATAGTCTCAGTCGTAGAATCTTGTTCACCATCACTAGCGGTTACAGTCAATACGACGTCGTAGGTACCTTCAGCAGAAAAAGTAAATGAAGGGCTTTCTTCAGTAGAAGTGCCGTCTCCTCCAAAGTCCCAAGACGAAGTGAAAGATCTGTCAGAGATACCATTGACGACAGAATTGTTTGTAAAACTGTATGTCAAAGAATTCTCTGCGTCCACTTGAGATGTAAAACTAGCAACAACCATAGATGGATCAGGATCAGGTATTACTGGTGCTACATCATCATCCCCACAAGAGGTAATAAGAGTAAGCAACAATAACAAAGACATAATACTTAATAAATTTTTCATGTTTTAGCTTTTTTCTTTAGAAATTTAGTACTGATTGAGGGATGGAGTTTTTACTAGAACTGAACTTTCAGAATAAAATTCGTCCTTATATCATCTTACCCACATATTGTAAATAAAGATTTTATCTCTACTTGTAGTTAACAAATTTATACAAATAATTGGTCACCCAATTTATACTGAAGTAATTAAACGTCCAAAGATTTTGTTTCTTTTTTATTTTTCAAAAAGTTAAAAACACGATTATTGCTAGATTCACGACTAATGAGGCAATCGGTATATGCATGTAATGATGGCTTTATAAGATGCATTTGTTGGTTAACCAAATGGTATAAATATGAAGGCAAATGTCCACGTATCCTATGTTCAGCAAAGTAAATATGTACAACTAAGGGCTACGCAAATCCTTGATGTATGTGTTTAATTATCATTTTGAGATACACTTAAAGAGAGAAACGCAGCCGTAACCTGGTTTCCACATGCTTAATGCCACACATCCCTGTTTTATGATCACTCCAGTCGTCAGCCATTAGCTTATTAATAATATGTAACTTTAATTGATGAAGCCAATACATCCAGCTTTTGAACACTTACTTCAATTAAAAGATGCATCACTAGTCGAACTGTACATCCAACTTAGAGAGGTAATTCTTGACATCCATCCTGAAGCGAATGAGCTGCTTTATCATACACACGCGCTTACTTCTGTCTACTCTATTACTGACAAACTTGGTGATGGTTACTGCCACATACCTATCTACACCAAACACTTAAATTTAGGCTTTAATAAAGGAAGTTTGTTGGAGGACCCTCATGGGCTTTTGGAAGGGACAGGAAAATTTATTCGTCATATTCCTATTCGGGAAGTGACAGATATTGATAAAAAAGGAGTCATAGAATTGATTGCATTGGCTGTTGACTTTAGTTTGGGTGATGTTGATTCTGAGGGTTATGTTACTGGGGAGACGGTTAATAAAATTAAGTGAGATGGGAAACATTAAGACATTAAGATGGGAAACATTAAGACATTTAAGATGGGAACATTAAGAAATTTAAGATGGGAACATTAAGACATTAAGATGGGAAACATTAAGAAATTTAAGATGGAAACATTAAGACATTAAGATGGGTACATTTAGGAAATTAAGATGGGAACATTAAGGCACATTTAAAGTGGGAACATTAAGACATTTAAGACAGGGACATTCAGAAATTTAAGCTGGGGACATTTAGAAATTTAAGATTTATCGCTGTAGGTGTTACGACTCAGTAAAAGGACACGGGAAAAGCATTACTGAGATCAGATAGGGAGGAAGCCATTAGAATATAGTAAATAACTCTTCTTTTAATGCCTACCATGCTGATTCAATCTCAAATTTCATTACGACACATAATTCAGTCAAAAAGCAAGAATTTCATTTATAATTTCAGATTTTACATTCATAATCAGCACTTTACAAACACGATCACCTCGATATTAGCCTATTTCATTACAATGAATACATTCACTTTTAGAAACTTACAGACAGCATTTTGTTCCATGCTTAATCCTAACATTATGTATATTTGCTTTCTTAATTCAGAAACATTTTAATACGAACATATGTCAGCTGCTTTAACTCTTTTCGATAAGGTGTGGGATGCTCATGTTGTGAAAAGCATCGAGAATGGTCCAGACATTTTATTTATAGATCGTCATTTTATCCATGAAGTCACCAGTCCTGTTGCATTTCTAAATATGGAAAAGCGAGGGATGCATGTGATGTATCCTAATCGCACATTTGCAACAGCTGATCACAACACGCCAACCATTAATCAACATTTGCCTGTTGAGGACGAGCTTTCTGCTACACAGTTGAAAGCATTAGAAAGTAATTCTGCGAAAAATGGAATATCGCATTGGGGACTAGGGCACAAGAAAAATGGAATTGTCCATGTGGTAGGACCTGAAAATGGGATTACATTGCCAGCGATGACAATTGTTTGTGGAGATTCGCATACTTCGACGCATGGTGCTTTTGGTGCCATTGCTTTTGGAATCGGAACATCTGAAGTGGAGATGGTACTTACCTCACAATGCATCATGCAAAACAAACCCAAAAAGATGCGGATTGAGATCAACGGAACATTATCTGATGCTGTCCTTCCAAAGGATGTCATTTTATATGTGATTTCAAAAATTTCGGCTAGTGGTGGTACAGGTCATTTTGTCGAGTACGCAGGTGAAGTATTCGAAAATATGTCCATGGAAGGAAGAATGACCGTATGCAACATGAGCATCGAAATGGGTGCAAGAGGGGGTATGGTCGCACCCGACTCCAAAGCAATCAACTATTTAGAAGGCAGAGAATTTGCGCCAAAAGGAGATGACTGGAATGAATTAGTGACGTATTGGCAAACACTTAAAACGGACGAAGGTGCAGAGTACGATACTGTACATGTCTTTGATGCAGCAGATATAGAACCTATGATTACTTATGGGACAAATCCAGGTTTGGGCATCGGTATTTCAAAACAAATTCCTGATCCTACTGATGTACTAGATGGAAAAGCGTCTTATGAAAAATCATTGGATTATATGGGTTTTGGTGTAGGTCAGAATATGATCGGTAAACATGTGGATTATGTCTTTATGGGGAGTTGCACAAATGGAAGAATTGAAGATTTCAGACAATTTGCAAAAATCGTAAAAGGCAAGAAAAAGGCTGATAACGTCACTGCTTGGTTGGTGCCTGGCTCGAGACAAGTAGAAGCCAAAATAAAAGAAGAAGGCATCATGGATATTCTGACAACTGCTGGCTTTGAATTGAGGCAGCCTGGTTGCTCTGCGTGTCTCGCGATGAATGATGATAAAATTCCTGAAGGCAAATATGCTGTCAGCACATCCAACAGAAACTTCGAAGGAAGACAAGGACCTGGTGCAAGGACAATGTTGGCAAGCCCACTTGTCGCCGCAGCTGCAGCAGTCACAGGAAAAATTACTGACCCAAGAGAACTTCTAAACTAGACTATTATGGCTTACGATAAATTTCATATGTTGACGAGTTCAGTCGTCCCAATGCCAATTGAAAATGTGGATACAGATCAAATCATCCCTGCTCGGTTTTTAAAAGCGGTGGAGAGAAAAGGATTTGGAGATAATTTATTTAGAGATTGGAGATACAACAGAGACGGCAGTCCAAAAGCAGATTTTGTATTAAACAACCCACTTTATAAAGGGAAGATTCTTGCTGGTGGTAAAAACTTTGGTTGTGGTTCGAGTCGCGAACATGCTGCCTGGTCTGTGTATGACTACGGATTCAGGTGTGTGGTCAGTAGTTTCTTTGCAGATATTTTTAAAAATAACTGTATGAATATTGGTGTCCTTCCAGTAACGGTAACTCCAGAATTCCTTGATCAGATCTTTTCAGAAATAGAAAAGAATCCAGAAACTGAATTAACGGTTGATTTACCCAATCAGGAGATCACCTTGAATGCAACAGGTCAAAAAGAATCATTTGACATTAGTGATTACAAAAAGAATAATCTGCTAAATGGCTATGACGACATTGATTATTTAAATGCGATGAAATCAGATATCGAAGAGTTTGCCTCTTCACGGCCATTTTAATCAATGGGAAGATCAATCCAAATTATGGACACTACTCTCCGAGATGGAGAGCAGACTCGTGGCGTCAGTTTTACTGCGAATGAAAAATTGACAATCGCCAAGCTATTACTCAATGAGGTCAATGTGGACAGAATCGAAGTAGCTTCCGCGCGTGTCTCTTCGGGAGAGCTAGAAGCAGTCCAAAAAATTACCAAATGGGCGAAGGAAGAAAATATACTGGACAAGATCGAAGTCTTGACCTTTGTCGATGGGAGACAATCCATCACGTGGATGGAAGCTGCAGGCGCTAAAGTCATGAACCTCCTGACCAAAGGTTCTTTTAATCACCTAAAACATCAACTGAAAAAATCTCCAGCAGAGCATCAAAGCAACATAAAAGAAGTACTTGATTATGCTAAAGACTCTGACATCACAGTCAATGTGTATTTAGAAGATTGGAGTAATGGTATGCGCAATTCCAAGTCTTATGCAAAAGAGATGTTGTCTTTTTTTTGTACTAGTCCAGTGGAGAAAATTTTACTGCCTGATACGCTTGGGATTTTAACCCCATCAGAGACGTTTGATTTTATATCTGAAATAATAGAAGAGTTTCCTGATTGCCATTTTGATTTTCATGCACATAACGATTATGACCTTGGTACTGCAAATGTATATGAAGCCGTACGAGCTGGCATCCATGGCTTGCATTTGACAGTGAATGGAATGGGAGAACGCGCTGGGAATGCCCCTATGGCATCTGCAATTGCAGTTTTAAATGACTATGCTGATGATATCGAACTTAATGTCAATGAACAAAGCCTCTACTCCGTATCAAAATTAGTAGAAAATATTTCTGGCTTACGTATCCCAGCGAATAAACCAATAGTGGGATCAAATGTATTTACACAAACTGCTGGTGTTCACGCAGATGGTGATAAGAAAAACAAGTTGTATTTCAGCGACTTAATGCCAGAGCGATTTGGCAGAACAAGAGAATACGCTTTAGGAAAAACGAGTGGTAAGGCCAATATTGAAAACAATCTAAATGAACTCGGCATTAGCCTCTCGGATGAAGACCTAAAAAAGGTGACACGTCATATTATAGAATTGGGCGATAAAAAGGAAACCGTCACCAAAGACGATTTACCATACATCATCTCTGATGTCCTTAATCAAGGAAGTATCGCCGAACACGTCAAAGTCATTAAATATGTGTTGACACATGCTTCAGATCTTCAACCTTCTGCTACGATCAAGGTAAAAATCGGAGAAGAGATCATAGAGCGAAGTGCACAGGGAGATGGTCAATATGATGCCTTTATGAATGCGTTGAAGAAAATATATAAACAGAAAAATCTTGTCCTTCCTACCCTATTAGATTACAGCGTAAGAATCCCACCAGGTGGTAAGACAGATGCTCTTTGCGAGACCTTCATTACTTGGAATCATGGACCCAAGGGACTAAAAACCAGAGGCTTAGACTCTGATCAAACGGTGTCTGCAATAAAAGCTACACAACGAATGCTAAATATTGTGACGACGATATAAATTTCCATTTTCATTTCTTGCATATTTTTTTTACGCTTTATAAATTTGTCTTCATAAGCAACACAATGAGTTCGTTCTGTGAAGAGGGTTCGCACAAAAATTGATTATAACGAGACAGGAATATATAAGGTCAATCAGGTAACGGAACGTTATTACCAAAACTATTATGACAAGCAGAAAGGGTCTTTCATCAAGGCACTGCATCAGTCGGCGTATCAGATATGTAATGTTTATACAAATCAAAATTCAGTCTTATCTGCATACAAAAAACTAAATGGCGATCGTGCAACAAATCAGGTATTTCTGGACCATGAAGACAGATACATCCACATAAATTACAGAAGTTTAATTCAACAGCAAATCCAGTTTAACGATCAGTTTAATTGTCACGGTTTCACTTTTCTAGACGCTCAATTTTGGTTTGAATTGAATAGTGAAACGGTCAATATGATCATTAAGGATGACAACTACACACCATGCCGATTTCAGGATCTTCTGAACAACGGTATTTGCTTATACTACGACTTACAAGGACAGTTAATCCACTCAGCCAGAATGGTCAACGGTAACTTATTATCTAAATTTGGAATCAATCATATGATGACAGTCGGAGAGGATGATGTGTTATCGCGATATCGTTATATCGATCGTGATCGGACTTTGTATTTTAATCCTGCGGATTAAGGGCGGCTTGTTGGGGCGTTCGCAGGCTCACTCGTTAGGGCGGCTTACGCCTTGTTGGGGTGTTCGCAAGCTCACTCGTTAGGGCGGCTGACGCCTTGTTGGTTTATTTATCGTTAGTGAACAGATTTTAATATTTATAATACAAGCCCCTAAGAGCGAGTTTACGAGCGCCCCAACGAGCGAGGCCACGAGCGACCCAACAAGCGAGGC
>CALLFA010000009.1 GCA_937997635.1 uncultured Saprospiraceae bacterium
GACTCATAAATAAGGGCATACAACCCTGGCCAAAAATCCTCATGTGGAAACGGCAACACATTCGTCATCCCGACAAAGACAAGATCATTAGTCGGATCTACCCACCATTTAGAATTGAAATAGCCTCCCCAGCTGTAGGTACCTTTGCCAAATGGGACTGGACCTTCTTGAGTCTCCATAACGAGCCTATGTCCTAGGCAAAAACCAATATTGGGTCCTTCTTCATAAGCGACATTCATGTTACTAAGTTGCTCTGTTAGCATTAATGCTACAGTGGACTCTTCTAATATTCTTTTACCATTGTACTCTCCTTTATTGTGAAGGGCTTCGAGAAATTTACCGTAGTCTACTGCTGTTGAAGAGACTCCGCCACCGCCTGCATAATGGCCTTTATTTAAAAATATAGGGAAATTAGACATCTCATCAGGAGAGTGGATAAGTTGACCTTCTTCATTTATTGCAAATAAAGGAGCAAGCATATCGTACTTTGCTTCTGGAAGATAAAAATGAGAATTGTGCATGCCTAATGGATAGAAAATCTCAGTAAGGAATATGAGCGATAATTTACGTTTAGTGACAATTTCTACTACGGCACCGAGTACATCCATATTCAACCCATAGGTCCATTGTTCACCAGGTTGATGCTTCAACGGTGCTTTGGCTATCAATCTAGCCATCTCAATAGTAGTCAAATCAGGAGCATAAATACCGAGTTGGTCTATCCCATGTTTTGCATAGACATTTCTGTATTTTTCTTCTTCAAACAAACCGTAATAGAGTCCTGAAGTATGCGTCAACAAATGTCTGATGGTGACCTGTTGCTTTGCAGGTTTAGTACTAAATGTACCAGTCTCCTCATCATAGACATCCAAAACTTCCATCTGCTTAAATTCAGGAAGATATGTTGATACAGGGTCATCTAGGCCTAGCTTCCCATCCTCCAAAAGTTGCAGTATCGCAACAGTGGTTAGTGCTTTCGTCATCGAAGCTATTCTGAAAATGTCATTTCGCTTGTAGTCTTCTTTCTTCTCAACATCTTTATGACCAAATGCTTTGTCTACCAATACCTCGCCTTTATGCGACAAGTAAAACGTCCCACCTGGAATGACTCCAGCTTCGATCTTTTCATTAAGATAGTTGTCTACTAAAGTCGCGGTTGTCATATTCTTTGCAACTTCTTTCTGCATCTCTTTTGGAGCCTGTTCTGCTTGTTGCGCAGTGCAAGAAAGAGTGAGAAGTAGTATTGCCAAATACAATAATTGATGTCTCATGATGTAATTAAAAAGCGATTAAGAAATTAATATTTGATCTCTGGTAGCTTGCAAAGACTGTATCTGCTGCTCGACCTTGTTGACTTCATGCTGGATTGACTTGACAATTAATACAACTCTATCTCTGACAGAAACTGTATTATTCATGGTGTTGGCTATCTTTTTCTGCACTACCCAATCAGAAATCAGGTTGTCAAAAAAGATATCTGTAAAACTGTTGAAGTTATCCATATTTAATTGGAAGTGTTCTCTTGTATGTCCGATATCTTTAAGTTCCCGATTTAGGTTTATGAGTTCATGCTTGACCCATACAGAAATATTTTTGGCTTTGTCGATGGATGCCTGTTTGTTGTATCCTGCTCGTCTCCCACCTCTGCCTCCTGCCATATCCCAATTGCCCCATTGTTTGGCTTGCTTCAAATAGGTGATCATATCATTTAAAGACTTCACACATTTAGCACCGACTTCATCGATATCGAGCAATTCTTTTCGATACACGTAAGCCGCATCCACTTGTTTGGAAATGTCAAGCAACTCTTTGGCAAGTGTTGGATGAGATTTAAGAATTTCATTTTCTCGTTGCGCTTTCAAAGCCTCTAATTTCTTTTTTAATGCTGATGAGTCTTTCAATTTCTTTTGCAACAGCTCCAATTCAAACTCTAAGACTTCCACCGATTTTTGGTGCTCATTGAATTTAAGAGAAGCCGTCAAATACTCTTGTCGCTCTTTCTCTATTTGCTCTTCTTTACTCCCCAGCACTTTGTAAAAGAAAGGTTTCAGCCCCTTTGATTCTATTTCATTTAAATCTTCTAATTCTTTAACCATTATAGAATGAAGAGAATCTAGCCTCTTCTGTGAACCTTTCAGTTCTTTAACTGCTTCATCGTATCGACTGCGAATACGATCAAGATTAGTTATTGTTTCCAGTGTTTCTCTTATCTCTTTCTGTAATTGACTCATTGAAGCACTAAATTATTGTAACTTTGGTAAGAGTGAAATATATTCATAGATAATAACAAAAAATAAGATAATGGGCTTTTTAAGTGAAATAAAGAAGCTTTTGTTTGTCAAGAAAGCAGTTGCTAAGTCGCAGACAGAAAAAGCAGTAGATTTTGGACTCGAAAAAGGGAAAGATATTGCTGACAAATCTGCTGATATCCTTAAAGATACTGGAGATATGTTGTCTGAAAAAACAAGTGGTCTCAGAGATTCAGTATTGGAAAAATCGGGAGATGTATTTGGTTCATTAAAGGATACAGCGAGCTCTACAATAGACAGTATTAAAGATGCGGATCTCGTGCAGAAAGCAGGCGATACTGTCGGAGGAGTTGGAGAAACAATTGTGGCAGCAGGTGGTGCTTTAGTCGAAAAGACAAAAGACGTTTTTGAAGATGTTGCCGATTCAGATTTTGTTAAAAACACTGCTGATTTCACGGAGAAAGTTGGCGATAAAGTTCTGGATACTGGAGAAGCATTTATGGATAAGGCGAAAGAAGTCGCAGGTCCTATAGGTGAACGTTTGGGAGAAGTCAAAGATGATCTAAAAGATAAACTTGACGACACAATGGCAAAAGCTGATGCCATGGCTGCTGAAGAAAAGCTTAATCCGCCCAAAGAGTTTGCTGATGATGTTGTAGATGCAAGTGGCTCTTTATTGGAAGGGAAAGACGATTTTTTCTCTAATGCCAATAAATATGCTGACGGAGATTATGGCGCCTTTTCGGAAGGCAAAATAACTGTCAGTGATGAACGTATAGAGGTTGAAAAACCAGACATTAAAGCTGCTGGATTTCAAGATCTTGATGGAGATGGTGATGAAATCATCGATGATGCGCTTATCATTGAAGACAATTCTGATGATATTCTTGCTTTGGATCCTCCGGATGAGGATGGGGATAAGTAAGGTAGAATTATTTTGATATCTATATTCTATCCAGTTGAACTACGCGGCCTTGTTGATGTGGTGATTTTTTGAGTGGCTGCTGGTCAAATGCTATTTATATTCAGGCAAATTCTTTTGGGTAGACGATCATTCCAGATTTACCAGACAGACTACCAGTGATCAATTCTAGTGCCATGCAATTCACGTTTGGAGCATCAAACGGAAATTTAATGTTAAAGTTACTGGCTTCTTGGTATCCGAATCTTGGATAAAATCCTTCATGCCCAATTAAAACAATACTATCAAATCCAAGACTGACTGCTTTTTCATGTGCAGTCTCAATGAGCTGTGTTCCTATACCTTTGCCTTGATACTCAGGTAAGACTGATACTGGAGCTAAGGACAGTATTTCATATGTAGCTGTATTGTTTTGTAACCACACTTTCGAGAGCAATATATGTCCAATGATTAGATTGTTGTATGATGATACTAAGGAGAGTTCATCAATGAATGCAGTGGACGTGCGTAAGCGGGCAACCAATTCGTGTTCGGTGTGATCACTATGCAGGTCACCTTCAAATGCTCTTTCAATGACATCGTGTACCCTATTGTAATCAGAGGGATGCTCTTTTCTTATTAGGACATCCATATACAATTATATTCCTACAATGGATTTTAAATCTGCCTCTGAATAATTCACAGATTTCAATACTTTGCTATCCTCCTTTCTAAACACTAAATATTCTCCATTTTTTTCTTCAATATAGGATTCGGTATTTTTGGTCTCCCTATAATGAGCTTGGGTTGCCTTGGCTTCCTCCATTGTTTTACAAGTCTTGCTCATGTTTGATCTTTGTACTTCGTCAAAGAGCTTTTTGAATCGATCGCCTAAACCAAATTCGAGTACAGCTCCTGATAAAACATACTGTAAATCACTGAGTGCATCTGCTATTTCCACCAAATCATTTTGCTCTATTGCTTCCTTCAATTCATTTAATTCTTCTTGTAATAAATTGACACGCAATGCACATCTTTCTTTAGCTGGAATCACAGGATCATCTAATACAGGTAGCTTGAATGTTTCGTGAAATTTAGCCACGCTTGTCAGTGCTTCTGGTTCGTCGAAATGCCTTTTCATATAATGGTATTATTAATATGTAAAGCTAATAAAAAATACTCGTGGCCCCAGTTGTGTGATACACTAAGGCACAAAAAAAGAGGCTACTAAGTGAATAGTAACCTCTTCGTTTATATTTTTAGTCTCTCTATTTTACTTTTCCTGAGCTGCAGGAAGAGATTCTAATTTCGCAGAATATTGTTCAACCATTTCGAAATTATTCTGTCTCGCATAGATTTCTTTCAAAGCGATTATTGTATTTCTATCATCAGCATTAATGCCTTCAGCTTTTTTGAAATACGGTAATGCTTCTCCAAATGTGTCATCCATTTGTTTTTTCAAAGCATCGTACTTCTTAGTTCCTTCAGCAGAAAAATCATTTGCTAATTCATTGATTCTCGGCGCGAGATTGGCTGCCTTATTATAAAACAAAGCACCTGAGCTATAATAAGCATCAAAGTTTGAATCATCTTTAGCTAGTACTTCTTCGTAAACAGCTAGAGCTGAATCGAAATATTCTGTCGCTTTTGCTTCGTCTCCGTCTTCTGTTGCTTTCACATGCAGTTGATCATAAACACTACCAAGAGTCGTGACAACTGATAAGTTATCAGGCTCTGCTTCTCTGGCAGCTTCTAGTTTAGTGATCAATACATCAAGATTACCTTCCTGTAAGTATTTGTTGATTTCTGTAAAAAGCAGAGTGGTATTCTCTGGAAATTTTTCTCTACCTGCTACTAAGATTTCATCTGCAGCAGCTGCATCAGTTTTTGATAACATAGTATACAGACCTTCATAAATTGATGGCTCATCTGTACCTGCATCATAAAGTTTTTGGTAGTAAGGCAATGCAGCATCATAATTTTCACTGTAGAATGCAGTTATCCCCGCGAACAATTCTTGATCTCCACGAGCAGTTTCGTCATCTAGTCGACTTTCTTTACCGTTTGCTTTTAATAATTCATACGCTTTCATACTGGTATCAAAATTAGAGAAAGCCCCAGCATAATCACCAGATTGATACAAACCAACACCTAAGTTATTTAAATGAGTTTCTGCTTCTGTAATTCCTGATAAAGCTTTCTTGATGTCTCCTTTCTTTTCTGACAATTCAAGAGCTTGTGCGTATAGTTGGAAAGCTTCTACACCTGCCATTGGATTTTCAAGAGGTGCTTCTGGATTGAGTAGTCTTGCAGTTAATTGATTATCTGCGACTTTGATTACCTCTGCTGCTTGTTTCAATAAATCTTTAGCTGATTGGGCTTGTAGACCTACTCCCAACAAACATACAGAGAGCATTGATAAAAGTATTTTTTTCATTATAAATGGATTATGTGATTTTATTCATTATTACAAACACAATTTTGACGATATAATCCCAGTATATCTGTTTAATAAACGTTAAAACGTTCATGTCAAAATGTTAATATTTTTATTCCTCCTCACCTAGCGTTTCTGGTTTTTCTTCGGATTTCTCCATAACTGCTAAGTCTGCAATAGCATCATTACTGTCCAAACGGATGACTTTGACACCTTGCGTCGCACGCCCCATAACTCTAATATCGTCTAGGGACATTCGAATGGCAATACCTTGTTTGGTAGTAATCATCAGATCTGTATTCTCGCCTACAGATTTTATTGACACGACTTTTCCTGTCTTATCCGTGACTTGCATACTCTTCACTCCTTTTCCTCCGCGATTGGTCAATCTATAATCATCAACTGCCGATCGTTTACCAAATCCATTCTCTGATACTACAAGAACCGTACTATTTTTATCTTCAGGGTCTATTGCAATCATACCAACTACTTGATCATCACCATCATCCAACTTAATCCCTCTCACACCGGCTGCACTTCGACCCATTGATCTTACTTTCGATTCGTCGAAATGGATAGCTCTTCCATTTTGATTTGCTAAAAGTATTTGATTATTTCCATTGGTCAATTTAGCTTCTATTAGCTGATCTCCTTCCTTAATAGTGATCGCATTAATGCCATTTGACCGAGGACGGGCGAAGCTCCTAACCAAAGTCTTCTTTATGATTCCATGTTTGGTACAGAATAAGATGAAATTGTTATCCAGGAATTCCTCATCCTTAAGATCTTTGATGATGATAAACGCTTTTACCTTATCTTCTTTAGGCAGTTGAATTAAATTTTGAATAACTCTTCCTGCTGATGTTTTGGAGGCTTCAGGTATTTCGTAAGCTCTCATCCAGAAACATCTGCCTTGTTCGGTAAAGAGTAATAGATAATTATGAGAATTCGCAATCAATAGATGTTCGACAAAATCAGTATCTCTTGTTTTGCTTCCTCTCGATCCTCTGCCACCTCTACCCTGTTGTTTATATTCATCAGACTTTGTTCTCTTGATGTATCCCAGATGAGAAATAGAAATAACCATTTCTTCATTCGGGATCATGTCTTCGATATTGATCTCTCCATCTGAAAAAGTGATCTGTGTGCGTCTTTCATCTCCGTAAGCTTCTTTCACTTCAGCAAGTTCTTCCTTCACGATGTCTTTCTGCATCTCTTCACTTGCAAGGATTGCTTTATAGTGCTCAATCTTCTTTAGCAGCTCATCGTACTCTTCTCTCAGTTTGTTTATCTCCAAACTTACCAACTTCTGAAGACGCATCTCAAGGATTGCTTTCGCTTGTATCTCTGACAAATCAAAGGCACTCATCAAGCTTTGTTTGGCTTCTTCAACTGTTTTGGAGCTTCTTATGATTTTGATTACCTCGTCAATGTTATCAACTGCAATGATTAATCCTTCAAGGATATGTGCTCTCTCTTCTGCTTTCTTTAATTCGTATTTGGTCCGCCTAACAACAACATTGATTCTGAATTTGACAAACTCATCAATCAGCTGTCTCAAGTTTAATGTGCGTGGTCTACCATCTACTAAGGCAACATTATTAACACCATAGGATGATTGCAGCGGACTGTATTTATATAATTGGCTAAGAACAACATTTGGAATGGCATCATTCTTTAGATCAACGACAATACGTAATCCAGATCTTCTATCTGATTCATTACGAATACCAGAAATACCTTTTACTTTTTCATCTCTTACTAAATCAGCAATTTTCTTTTCAAGATTACTGGTACTTACCTGATAAGGAATTTCAGTAATTAGTATTTGGGTTTTATTTCCAGTCTCAATGATTTCTGCTTTACCCCTTAAGACAACTCTTCCTCGACCAGTATGAAAAGCTTCTCTGACACCTTCCATTCCATAAATGATTCCACCAGTAGGAAAATCTGGTGCCTTGATGTGTTCCATCAATTCGTCAATGGTGATTTCTGGATTGTCAATTGTCGCTACGATCCCATCCACGACTTCCGATAAGTTATGCGGCAACATATTAGTCGCCATACCTACTGCGATACCAGATGCCCCATTTACCAATAAATTTGGAATTCTTGTCGGAAGAACCGTTGGTTCTTGAAGAGAATCGTCAAAATTATTTTGGTAATCGACAGTATCTTTTTTTATGTCGCCGAGGATATCGTCTGACATCTTTTCTAACCTCGCCTCAGTGTATCTCATCGCCGCTGGTCCATCTCCATCAATATGTCCAAAGTTTCCTTGACCATTGATAAGCGGATACCTCAAGGACCAATCTTGGGCAAGCCTAACCATCGCATCATATACAGATCCATCACCGTGCGGATGATATTTTCCCAACACTTCACCAACTACTCTGGCAGATTTTTTATGTGACTTACTAGCTGTAAGCCCCAGTTCGTTCATCCCATGTAATATTCGCCTGTGTACGGGTTTGAGTCCATCCCGCACATCTGGCAATGCTCTAGAAACGATCACAGACATCGAATAATCGATGTATGCTGACTTCATTTCATCCTCAATATTAATTGGAATAATTTTCTGATTGTCTGCCATAAATATGAGTGAATTTTTGGTTAAATGAGTACTGCAAATATACGCATTTATAGCCTGACATTACCTCTAAATAGTATATATAATATGTGTGATTTAAAGCCGTTTATGGCGAAAATTGTTAGCACATCGATCGTTAAACCCCAAATTTAAATTGGCAGTAGTGTTCTACAGTAAATTTTTATTCTTGAAAAATATGTAAATTCTTTATCTTTCATAAAAAAGCACTCATGTCTGACAAAGCAATATGCTGTCCAAAGTGTGAATGGGAGCCTAAAAAACGCTCAAAATGGTACTGTACTTGTGGGTATTCTTGGAATACTTTTGATACAGGAGGTACTTGTCCATCATGCAAAAAACAATGGCAAACCACACAATGTCACGACTGCCATCAATTCTCTCCCCATCTAGAATGGTATAAACATTTGGACACAAAAATTCGAGAAGAATTGTTATCATTGACCAAACTAATACTACAATAAATAGAACAGAAACTATGACTTCCATAATCCCTACAATGAAATACAAAAATGCTGCTGCAGCAATTGATTGGCTTTGTCACGCATTTGGCTTTCAAAAACATGTGATTCACAAAGATGACAGTGGCGGTATCGCTCATGCTCAGTTAACGTTTAACGGAGGCATGATTATGGTCAGTTCACAATCTGATACACCATATGGAAAGTTGATTACGCTACCAAGAGACTTGGACAAAATCAATACACAAAGTCCGTACATCATACTTGCTGATGAAGGCATGAAAGATCACTTTGAAACCGCTGTAAAAGCAGGTGCTGAAGTAGCCTTGGATTTTAAATCAGAGGACTATGGCGGCCATTCTTATAGTGTATATGATCCTGAAGGCCATCTATGGAATTTTGGGTCTTATGACCCATGGGAAGCTTTTTAAGGGCGCTTGTTGGGGCGCTCGTAAACTCGCTTGTTGGGGCGCTCGTGAACTCGCTTGTTGGGGCGCTCGTGAACTCGCTTGTTGGGGCGCTCGTGAACTCGCTCGTTGGGGCGCTCGTGAACTCGCTAGTTGGGGCGCTCGTAAACTCGCTCGTTGGGGCGCTCGTAAACTCGCTCGTTGGGGCACTCGTGAACTCGCTTGTTAGGGATCTTTCTCGTAAAGACAGCTTTTTTCGCATACAGAAAAACTTGTTATCTATTAACAATACAACAAGGCACTGGCCATCCCAACAGGTGACCCTGCGAACGACCCAACAACGCGTCAGCCGACCCTACAAGTGAGCTCCGCAAACGACCCAACAAGGCGTCAGCCGCCCCACCCCTCATGGCGTATACTTCCAAACTCGACGCACTCTCCTATTTGCAGGTATTGTTTCCCAAAGCCCGTAGTCTGTCAATAATTTTATCGCTTCTCGTGTACAATCAGCATATGTTTTGGGGGATAATCCATTCAGTGCGTCATCATCGATGATTTCTATCTCGTCAAGAGTTCCGTCTTTTAAAATCAAAAACTTGAATGTAATCGTCCCTTGAGAACAGTCTTTATCCAATGGATTTTCATCCAAATATTCTTGAAATTTATTCATTCCGCCGTTAGGGAAGGACTTTCTAAAATTGTCTGCAGAAGTTGAATTGTTTTCGGCGTTTACAGTATCAGCTGTCATCTCTGCTCGTACATCTTCATCAAGCAAGCCCTGATTTTTTGACTGTTCAATGCCACTATTTCTAGATTGAATGACTGTCGGAGACGCTACCATCTCCTCTTGGTTTAATTCAGTTTTTTTTCTTTTCGTTGGTGTATTGTTCAGCTCTGGCTCCGTCTTTGATTCATCTATTTCTATTGACGCCAAATCCTCTTCCTCGCTTAGTGTAGAAACATTGATTTCATTGTTTGCAGTTGCTGAGGCTTCCTTTGGTGATGGACTAGTTTGTGGTGATGCTTCTGGATCATCAAAAGAAACATAAACTGCTTCATCATCAGAATCCTCTTCTATTCTGTTTTCTTCTTGTGTTTGGGTTTTATTATTTGAGACATCAATATTCTGAGCTTGCGATTTTTTCCCATTCGATTCTTTGCTATTCACCTTTCTATCTTCAACACTAGGTTCAATCGTTCTAAGATGACTTACTTTCGGTTCATTTAATACAAGGGAATGATCTTGTGATGAATTCATGCTCTCCACTTCTTCATTGATTGCTGTGAGATCAGCGTTTGATGTCGAGTTAGAAGATACATTAAACAGGTAGGCAATTCCTGCAATCAACAGAAATGAAGCAGCCATTGATAGATAGGTTAATATCTGAGGTCTTTCTTTTTTAGGTATCCTATGTTCAACTGGCTTTTGGATTTCATCGGAAGAATATCCTTCCAATGCATCAAATAAAAACGGATCATCTAAAGCCTCTCTTTCGAGCAAATGCCTATTGGTAGCATTTATCGATCCGTCAATGTATTCTTGTAATAACTTTTGTTTCTGTGCTTCGGTCATGACTGTTCAATACAAATTTTCAAATTTCTCCTTCCGTTCTGAATTAAAGACCTCACTCGATTCCAACTCATGGATAAACTCGATGTTATATCTTCGTAAGATTGTTTTTCAATATAGAATCTGGTAATGCAGGCTTTCTGTCTATCATTTAATTTTTCCAAGCAGCCTTCCATCTTGACTAGCATGTGTTCTTTGATGTCTTCATCGAAAGGGTGAAAACTGCTAGTTTCGTCTACTGTTGTTAAATAATCATTTTCCCAATCGGTCTTTTTTTTGTTATCTCTCAATTTTCCAAGACAATGATTTTTAGACAGTATATAAAGCCAAGACTTGAAATGTTCTACCTCGTGTGTTTTTAGCTTTTTAACCAATAATTCATAGATATCCATAACTGCGTCGTCACTGTCTGTATTATTTTTCAAATATTTCAAGCACAGGCCTTTGACCAATTCTATGTACTTGCCATAAAGTGCTGCGACATGAGTAGGATCAGCATCAGCTTTGTACGCTTTAATGAGATCTTCATCTGATAGAGCGGTCTTATGTTTAGATAATTGTATCAACTGTTTTACTGCTTTTATATTGAGATGCAGCTGTTCTTCAAATTACACACAAAATTTCAATTATTTTTTTCTCACTTTATGTAATCCTACAATAACGTGCATCTCAACATAAACATTAATTATGAAAACATTACTTATTTCTATTTTAAGCGCTTGCTTTTTGTTCGGTACAAGCATGATAGAAAAAACCGAATCAGTCACTATCTCAGGTAAAGTTGTTGGTCCTAATAATGATCTATTAATTGGTGCAAATGTATCGGTAGTTGGCACAACAACTGGTACAATGACAGATATAGACGGTGCTTTCGAACTTGTCGTATCTCAACTGCCAGTAACGATAGGCATTTCTTACTTAGGTTATAATTCCAAACAATTTACCATAACGGAAAACAAAGAGCAACATGTTTTTATATTAGAACAAGCACTAGTATTGGATGAGATTGTTGTTTCAGGGACCATTAAAAAAAATAAAAAGTTATTGAGAAAAAGAGCTCGTAAAGAACAAGCCAATGTTCGTATGGAACAGATAAATCATGCGATGCCAGCTACTATTTCATATCACGATTCTGAAATCAAAATACAGAACACAGAACAATATGGCGAAATCACTGAAAACACATTTAAATCACCTTTAAAAGAAGCCCTCTCTACATTCTCTTTGGATGTTGACAGAGCAGCATACAGCAATGTGAGAAGAATGTTGAATAATGGATCACGACCACCTGTCGATGCTGTACGAATAGAAGAAATGATCAACTACTTCAATTACGATTACAAAGCCCCCAAAGGAGAAGACCCACTTGCCATTCACTCTACCTTAACTCAGTGTCCTTGGAATGATGACCATCAATTGTTGCACATAGGGTTACAAGCAAAAAAAATCGACGAGGACCAATTGCCGCCATCAAATCTTGTTTTTCTTATCGATGTATCTGGTTCAATGAACAGTCACAACAAGTTGCCTTTGGTAAAATCATCCTTCAACTTACTTCTAGAAAAGATGCGACCTGAAGATAAAGTAGCTATCGTCACCTATGCAGGTAATGCAGCCGTATTACTTGAATCTACTTCAGGAGATCAAAAATCGAAAATCAAAAAAGCCATCAATAGCTTAGGGGCAGGTGGTTCAACAGGCGGTGCCGAAGGAATTAAAACTGCCTATGAGATTGCTAGAAGTAACTTTATTGATAACGGCAATAACAGGGTCATCTTAGCAACCGACGGCGATTTTAATGTTGGCATTCACTCGGCAAAAGATTTGGAGAAATTAATTAAAAAAGAACGGAAATCAGATGTCTACCTTACTGTACTTGGCTATGGCATGGGCAATTACAAAGACGAACAAATGCAAACGCTAGCCAATAAAGGAAATGGCAATCACGCCTATATCGACAATATCCAAGAAGCACATAAAATACTCATTAGTGAATTTGCTGGCAGCATGCATGCTATTGCCAAGGATGTTAAATTTCAATTAGAATTTAATCCTGCTTACGTGGGTGCATATCGCTTGGTTGGTTACGAAAACAGAATGCTTGAAAAAGAAGATTTTAATGACGACAAAAAAGATGCAGGTGACATTGGCTATGGTCATCAGATGACAGCCATTTATGAAATAATGCCAACTGGAACGGATAATAACTATACGGGGAATGTGGATGATTTAATTTATCAGGAGAATAAAGCTGTAACACCAAAACTTATTATGAATAATGAACTTGCGACGATAAAATTCCGATATAAGAATCCTGGTGAAACAAAAAGTTCGTTACAGAAGGCAACTGTTAGTGCATCAGTGACAAAGTCCAATGACATTAATGCTGATACCAATTGGGCTATGGCAGTTGCGGAATTTGGTATGCTGTTGAGAGACTCAGAATTTATCGAAAAAGGTAATTTTGATGATGTCATTAAATTGGCAACTGAAGCAAGAGGAGAAGATCAGGATGGGTACCGAGCGGAGTTTATCCGATTGGTGAAAGTGTCGAAGGAATTGTTTATGGAAGAGATTGCGGCTAAATAAATGGCAGGAATTGTACCGGCGAATCAACGTATACATTCGTCGGTACAACTTCGTTTTTATTTAACTCCTTGATTTCTTGACCTTGACAACTTATACTTTTTTACTCATTGAAGTAATCTTGCTCTTATTGATTCAGACACAAAACCATTCAACGAAGTATTCAATTCCATTGCCTTAAGAGCTGCATCACGATGTAAATCTGACGGAATACGAACATTAAAACTGCCTTTAAATGGTTTCTCTGGTTTTTTATCTGATGCCCTGCAATCTTCTAAATACTCATCAATAACAGCTCTAAAATCAGCTTCCAATTCTGCTCCTGTAGATCCTTCATAAGACAACAGACTTTTAATTCCTATTACTTTTCCGAAAAGCAACTCATCTTCTGAGCTGTACTCAATTGTGCCTGTATAGCCTTTGTATTCCAAATTTTTCATAAGCCTAATATTTCTTTGACCTGCTTTAATTGATATCTCTTTAAAATCCCAGTTGGATGAGGTCGATGCATATACACAGCAACGCCTTCTACATTCAAAAATTTGACTCTCGATCCTGATGTCTTTCCTTTCTTAACTTCAACAAAACCAAAGTATCCAAGTAACCTGACCATCTCATTATAATGGAAGTCGGACGGCATACTTTAAGAACCTCGCTATTAATTTGTCTTTCTCAGACATAACACAAATGTAACTATATTTAGTTGCAATAAATAACAATAATTTTAACGGATGTGCTTTTTGATCTGTTCTTTTAAGTCTGTGAGATCTGCTTTTCTTACAACAAGCTGCACTCAACTTTTATACAATAGCTAAAGGCGAAGTCCATGCTATATGAATACGAATCGTTATCTTTTTATTCCCACTATTTCACTTTTGGACGTCGCAAATTGAGATCTCCAATCTCCTATTTCAACGTCATTTAAACGGATGATTTTTTTGATCTGCTCATTCAAGTCTATGAGATCTGCTTTTTTATACGACCAACCCAAAAGCGAGGTAACGAGCGCCCCAAAAGCGAGCCTGCGAAGCGCCCCAAAAGCGAGCCTGCGAAGCGCACCAAAAGCGAGCCTGCGAAGCGCACCAAAAGCGAAGCGCCCCAAAAGTGAGCCTGCGAACGCCCCGTAAAAAAATCAACAGATTTTTTTACTCACACCCCCCAATGTCCGCTAAAAAAATTGCCCCCTGACTCACCTCAAAGCCCTCCGATAATTCCACAAAATTTGCTGCCTTTAAGCTGACATCAGCATTGGGAACAACCGTTCCATTCGATATAATCCATTGATCTAGTTGCAGGTCTAAATCTAAAGGTATGGGTTGTTCTGTCACATAGCGCGTCGGATACGGACAGTCATCACAAGCTGGACATGAGCCACCACAGTCTACATATTCTTCATCGCCATTAAGAATGCCATCTGTACAAGTGCTCCCAAAGTTGGCACCATATTTTGGTAATGGCTGGCCAAACTCTAACGCACCGCGGTCTGGTGCCTGATCAAATACAGAACCATGATTTATATTGTCTAACTGATCACCACTGTTGACTACTGGCGAAGAGGCCACAGGACGAAAATCTCTTTGCGATGGCGAATAAGAAGTCGAAAATGAAGATGGCAAAGCAATATTTCCAAAATCAGAAAACTCCACTTGGATACTATTTGCCTCTAATACTCCACTCGCTTGTAAGACTGGAATCGTTGCATATCGTACATCGTCCCATTTGAATTCTTCTGTATTTGTACTGCCACCACGTGTAGATTTGTAGGCGCCATAATCCCAATCGTCAATGATGCTTCCATCGACCAAGCCAAATTCTTCAAAACAATAACGCCCTGCAAAAATGACGTTGTTGCGAAAATAAGTGTTTTGCCATCCTTCTGGGGAACTTACTGCATTTTCAACACTCGCCACGGTATTATGTACAATCACCAAACCCGACGGACTCCGATTCATTTTAAAAGCTGAATTTTCCATATTAAACAATTCATTACGGAACACATAGACTGGACCTCCGAATATGGGTGCCAGACTAATGCCTGCTCTTCCATTATAGGCTCTATTGTGATACACTCTTGTATTCGAAATGGTCCCGTCAACTTCAATATGATCGTCGACAATGTTTTTTAAATCATTGTTATATATGTCTAGTGAATAAGACACTTCATAAGGAGGTCCATCTGTAGAAATCGCATCGCCAAAATTTTCAATTGTATTGCAACTGACCACATTATTATTGCCTCGGATGTCAATGCCTCTTTCACCAGGTATCCCACTCTGAGGCCAACTGGTATTCCCTGTCATTTCATTATTTGTAATGTACTGATCGCGCTCAAGGCCATCTTCACGCCGATTGACAAACCCAAAGTCGACATTAGTAAATATGTTATTTCTTACTGTTACAAATTGCGTATGCTGACCATCAATACCTATTCGACCATCACGTATCCGAAAACCGTCTATGATGATGTGTGCCGTTGGATTGTTGTCAAATCTTCCAATAATAATGACACCACCTGAAGTGCCAGCACCATCAATCGCAGCGGCATGTCGTGTTTCACTAATAAAACTTATTGGTCGCGTAGGCGTACCGTTTATAGTCATATCGACTTGACCGTATGTACCAGGTCTGACGATAAAGTGATCTCCTGGTTGTGCATTATCCGCAGCTGTTTGCAAACCTAAATAGGGGTTAGAAGATGTGCCTGATCCACCGCCATTACCAGGTGCCACATACCTGATGCGGGTAAATGAAGGTTGTGGAATGGCTTTAGTCGTACCAGTTGTGTTGATTGTCTGACTACCACCATCAACATCTGACAAGACGACACGTAAGTCATAAGTCGTCCCGGGTTGTAAAAACATCGCACTGGCTGCATGAAAATTATATCCCCAAGTCGCTCCATCTATCAACAGACCTGGATGAGCCCGCATAGATTTTGCTGCTGGCAAATAAGTACTTGCCCCTTGAGCTTTAAAGAATAGGCTCATCGTACTATTCAAATTATCATCTCCATCAATATCAACATTCACACTTATGTGTTCGAATGTCTCATCTATTCTTATGGAATTAACGCTTAGTGATTCTTCTGTTGGAATTTGAGGTAAAGCGAAATTTGGTCCATAATCGGGCAAAGGCATACCAAATTCTAAAGCACCTCTGTCAGGTTGTCCATCTATGACATAAGGATCATTTAGTTGATCAAGATCATCTCCCGAATTAATGGCCGGCGATCCAGCGACTGGCATAAAATCCCTTTCGCTGGGATCGTGCGAAGTTGTTTTTGATGCAGGTAGTGAGATATTGTTGAAATCGGAAAACTCAACTTGAACGGCATTGGCTTCCAAAAGACCACTGGCTTGAAGTACAGGTACTGTGGCATATCGTATGTCGTCCCATTTAAATTCTTCAGTATTGGTCATACCACCTCTCGTTGACTTGTATGCCCCATAATCCCAATCATCAATACTTCCTGCAATTATATCAAATTCTTCGAAGCAATATCGAGATGCAAAAATGACGTTATTGCGAAAGAATGTATTTTGCCATCCGGCTGGTGAGCTGACTGCATTTTCCAAATTAGAAATGGTATTGTGGACAACGATCAAGCCTGAAGGTCCACGATTCATTTTTAATCCGGATATACCTAAGTTGAACAATTCATTTCTCAGAATATAAACTGGTCCACCAAAAACCGGCGCAACACTTATGCCTGCTCGTGCATTGAATCCTCTGTTATTATAAATGCGTGTATTGGAAATGGTGCCGTCTACTTCAATGACATCATCAACCATATTGATGATATCGTTGTGATGAATGTCCATCGAATAAGAGCTTTCATAGGGAGGTCCGTCAGTCGAAATACCATCAGCAAAATTTCGAATGCTGTTGTGGCTGACGACGTTATTATTCCCACGAAGATCAATGGCACGATCTCCCGGAATCCCACTCTGAGGCCAAGTTGTGCGACCTATGAGATGATTATTTGTAATGTACTGATCTCGCTCAAACCCATTTTCTCTTCTGTTGTAGATGCCAAATGTGACATTCGAAATCAAACAATTTCTGACAGTCAAAAACTGGGTGCTTTGTGCATCAATACCAATTGCGCCATCAGTGATAATAAGCCCATCAATAATGATGTGTTGGATGGGGACACTACTGCTACCTAGTATCATGACACCTGTGCCAATGCCATTACCATTAACAACAGCGGTATGTGGTGTTTCACTTTCAAAAACAATTGGTTGTGTTGCTGTTCCATTGGTAGTGAAACTGAATGGCTGATATTCTCCCGGTCTTAATATAAAACGATCTCCCGCCTGTGCTGTTGCGATGGCAGCTTGGACCCCCTGAAACGGATTTGATGAAGTACCTGTACCTCCGCCACTGCCTGGAACGACATATTTGATTTGAGCAGAAGGCGATGCTTGTGGAATCGCTTTAGTGCTCACAGTTCTTGTTGTGGTCGAACTTCCTCCATCTGGATCTGTCAGCACGAGTCTGATTTGATAACTCGTATTGGGTGTCAGAAACATGACGCTGCCTGCATGAAAATTTCGTGATGTCGTTGTGCCATCAATGACTAAACCTGGATACGCACGCATCGTCATAGCAGCAGGCTGATAGGCTGATCCTGATCCGCTTAGACGATAAGAAATTTCTAAAGTACTGTTGCGATTGGTATCTCCTGTAATGGAGTAATGAACACTGATATTTTCGAATGTAGGATCAAGACGAATCGTGCCTGGTGTCACAACAGTTTGAGA
Organism: uncultured Saprospiraceae bacterium; assembly: GCA_937997635.1. Lineage (GTDB taxonomy): Bacteria > Bacteroidota > Bacteroidia > Chitinophagales > Saprospiraceae > CALFUK01. The sequence continues at coordinate 17,986 of CALLFA010000009.1, forward strand.
AAAAGCTGTTACAGCAAGTAAGCAACTAAAAATGAATAAAAGTAATTTATAAGTCATGTTGAGGTGCGTTTAATCGCGAAATAATACAGTGTTGGAAAATACCATGAGAACAAACAGCTAAGATAATTTTACTTTATGGAAACTGGCTTAGAGTAAACCCTATACAAAGAGTTATCGAATGTATTTATATGAATTTACTACGATCATTTTTTCTTTTTTATGTATAATAAGCTCCTATGACTGCGATATGAGTTTCTACAATAGCAATCATTTTACAGCAACCCTCAACCCTGTTCCAGATACAATAATTTGATTCGTTTAACTTAAATGAAATAGATGTATGTCATAATGTTTAAAATTTTGAATGTTATGTAGATATTTAGAGAAAAGAAAAAATATGAAAAAGAAAAAGATGACAAACAGGCGCATGGAATAATAAAGGCTTATAGTCTATTTGAGATTCAATATTTGTAAACGACACACAAATATCTTTGACGTAGAATAGGCCACAACGAATATCCTATTTGCATCAAGCTATTTCCTTGTAGCATTCATACAAATTCTTACTAACTTTAGAGAACTTCATTTTACACAAAATAAATGATCACTATGACATTAGTTCGCCTTCTATCATTAAGCATTATTATTTCTTATTGCAGTTTATCAATAGGTCAAGGAACCCAATTATTGCGGCAACCAACATTGTCAGAAGATGCCGTTATATTTATCTACGCCAATGACCTATGGAAGGCAGACAGATCAGGAGGATCAGCCATCCGCTTGACATCGAATGAAGGTTCTGAAAGTGCCCCGCATTTTTCACCTGATGGTACTATGATTGCCTTTACGGCACAATATGGAAGCAACAGCGATGTGTATGTCATTGATGCCAATGGTGGTTCACCAAAACGCTTGACTTGGCATCCAGGATTTGACAGAGTAGAGGGATGGACACCAGCAGGAGACATTATTTTTGGATCAGGCAGATTGGGACACCCGACAGAAACATTTTCTCTGTATCAAGTGAGTATGGGAGGAGGCTTACCCACACCACTCAATGTAACACGAGCCGCCTATGGAGAAATGTCTTCAGATGGTACGCACATCGCATACACCCCAATCAATTCATGGGATCCTGAATGGCGAAATTACAGAGGTGGGCAAGCCATGCCTATTTGGATCCAACATCTCCAAACGGGAGAAACCACGAAAACACCACAATTGGATAATGAGCGCCATCTTTACCCTACCTGGATTGGTAAGACAGTTTATTATCTGAGCGAGCGAGATTATGCAAGTAACATTTGGTCCTACAACACAACAACTCAACAAGAAGAACAAATCACCTTTCATAAAGTCTTCGATGTAAAAAGTCTTGATGCTCATGGAAACGATATCGTTTATGAGCAAGGTGGCTATCTGCATGTCCTCAATACATCGACAAAAGAAAGCACACAATTAAACATCAATGTCAAAGGTGACATGAATTTTGCCATAGAGCGCTGGGAATCTGTCGGAGCAGACGATGTACAAAATGCCAATCTGTCTCCAAACGGTAAGCGAGTCATCTTTGAACATAGAGGCGAGATCATCACCACACCAAAAAAGCACGGGAGTCCAAGAGTCTTGACAAATAGCTCTGGGGTTGCAGACAGAACACCACTGTGGAGTCCCAAGGGAGATCAAGTTGCTTGGTTCAGTGATGAAAGTGGAGAATATGAACTTGTCATTGCTGACCAATATGGAGACATTCAAAAAAAGCTAGCAGTACCGTCAAACACTTTTTATTTCAAACCAGATTGGTCGGCAGATGGAAAGAAGATTACATTTACGGATACACATTATGCGATATGGTATGTAGACTTATCCACCAATACATTTACGAAAGTAGATTCGGATGGATTTGCACATCCAGATCGGACGACCAATCCAATTTGGTCCCCAGACTCCAGATACATAGCCTATGTCAAGCAACAGCCAAGTCATTTTAAGGCAGCATATATCTATGACACACAAACCGCTCAAATCCATCAGGTGACTCAGGGACTTGCAGATGTCGTCACACCGATTTTTGATCAGAGTGGAGAGCAATTGTATTATCTGGCAAGCACAGATTATGGACTTGCTTCTGGATGGCTGGACATGAGCTCTTTCGATCCAGAAGTAACAAGGACCTTATACGCAAGCTTATTACACGCGGATGGGAAGTCTCCTCTATTACCTAAAAGTGATGATGAAGAAGCGGAGGAAGAAAGCAAATCCGATGATGCGAAGGATGAAGAAGACAATACAGAAAAAGAATTTAAGCCTATCGATTTTGATGGCATCATGGACCGAGTCATTCCAGTCCCCGATATTTCAGGAGATTATTTCCGTCTTGAACGAGCACCTAGTGGTAAAGCCTTTATACTTAAATCGGCGGAATCTGGATTTGATGCTGTCACTTATGATTTTGACAAACAAGAGAAAGAAGATTGGGCAAATAATATCAATGCCATCACCACTTCTTATGATGGCTCATATGCCTTGTATTTGTCTGGTGGCAAATGGAATATTTCTTCTCTTGAAGGCGCACCAAATAGTGAGGAGGATGGTATACACGTAGATGCAAAGATCAAGATCAATCCAACGGAAGAATATCACCAGATTTTCAAAGAGGGATGGCGTTATATGCGCGACTTCCTTTATGTGGACAATGTGCATGGTGCACCTTGGGATCAGGTGTGGTCATGGTATTCTCCTTGGATCGATCATGTACGACACAGGTCTGACCTCAACTATGTCGTCGATATCATGAGTGGTGAAGTAGCTATTGGTCATTCCTATGTAAATGGCGGTGACTTGCCTGACCTTGACGAGGTGGATGGCGGCCTACTCGGTGTTGATTATGAGATTAAAAACGGACTCTATCAAATCAAAAAGATTTACACTGGCGAACAATGGAATCCAACAACGAAAGCTCCGTTGTACGTTCCTGGCATAAACGTAAAAGAAGGCGACTACATCACCTCGATAAATGGCATTGGTGTCAGTGGCAAAGACAACATCCATCATCACTTGGTAGAAACTGCAGACAAACAAATCCGCTTAGGCGTCAAGAGCACTCCCAATGCTGATGAGCGCATCGTCACAGTAGTACCGGTATCAAGCGAAAATAGATTGAGAGCCATTGACTGGATGGAAGCCAATCGGCGCCGCGTAGACGAACTCTCCGATAGGCAATTGGCTTATGTCTACGTACCAAACACTAGCGGAGGAGGCTTCACTAATTTTAATCGCTACTACTTCTCTCAGCAGGATAAAAAAGGAGTCATCATCGACGAGCGAAATAATGGAGGCGGTTCAGCAGCGGACTATATGATCGACATCATGAGTCGCGATGTTGTCGGCTACTTCAACAGCAAGACAGAAAGTCGACGCCCTTGGACTACTCCCATATCTGGAATCTGGGGCCCTAAAGTGATGATCATCAACGAACGAGCAGGTTCTGGTGGCGACCTTCTGCCCTATATGTTTAAAGCTAAGAAACTAGGCCCTCTCGTAGGGACAAAAACATGGGGAGGTCTTGTCGGGACTTGGGATACACCCAGCTTTATCGATGGTGGTCGGATGGTAGCTCCAAGAGGCGGCTTTTTTGATGTTGATGGTGAGTGGGCCGTTGAGGGCGAAGGCATCGCACCAGATATTGAAGTCCATATGGATCCACAAAACGTGTTGCAAGGTCAGGACCCACAACTTGAGGCTGCGGTTGAGGAAGCTTTACGATTGTTAGAGACAACATCATTTGAGATGAAAGTGGAGCCTGCTG
>CALLFA010000010.1 GCA_937997635.1 uncultured Saprospiraceae bacterium
AACCCATATTAGAATAATGGATAGACATCGCCTTAGTCAATCAGCAGGATAAATTACTTCTACAATTTTTGACTATTTGAATGTTTTACTATATTTATCCACAGCAAGAGACAACATTATGAATACTAAGGTAATTTATCAGGATTGGCCACAAAGTGTGAAAATCACAACTGCTTTAACCAATAGAAAACTAATAATCAAAAGTCCAACATTTCCATACGTTGTGGGATATTTATGCTTGATTGTTGGTGTACTTGGAGTGGCATATGCTTTAAATAACCAGGATCCGGGCACACAAAAACATTACATTCCAGATGTTTGTTATATTATCGTAGGCCTTGCTAATATATTGAGTGGAAATTCGATTAAATGGATAGCCTTAAATAGCTCTTGGGAAGAGCGATTGGAGAATAAATCAAGCACAGGAAATAAGATAATGTATTAGTGATAACTATGGTATTGCTTACCTGTCTGGTAGCAATAATCACTCTATAGTCAATCTTTAACATTTTGGAAAAATAAGTAAAAGAATAATTAATAATCATAAGTATGAATTACAAAGAGAAGATCGAATACGCCAATAAGGTTGCAAAGCAACTCCAAAATAATGTTTCCAAAGAGAAGATAAATGCTGAGCTAAAATCTGAAGGATTATATGATAGAGACATTACAAATATATTTATAAGCGCTAAAAATGTAATTGGGGAGAGCTATAGGGAAAAAATATCGAATTATTTGAAATCGGGCAAAGACATTAATGATTCTGAAGAATTCCATTCAGTTGATCCTGATATAATAGAAAGTTTAAAAATTGAAGAAAGTCGAAAGCTAGCTTTAGCTGAACGAAGTAAAATGACGACTTTGTTGAAAGAAGGGTCAACAAGAGAATATATTTTAGAAAATGTAGATTATAGATTTTTCTCACAAGAGCAAGCAATAGATCATTTAGATAAAATTGAACAGATAAAACACCAAAATAGTGGTAGTGGAAGAATGTTAAATGTTGGAGGAGGTATTGGTCTAATTGTTTTAACTGGTGTCATATTTTTTGCTTCAGGTAGATTGTTTTATGTTTTACCAATTATAGGATTGGTTGCCATAATTAGAGGATTTACTACGGAAAGAATGGATTAATAAGATTAGCTGAAGTGAAGCTATTGCGAGGCTTTGCAACGAAGATAAAATGGACATTAGTAAAGGGATCACACTCAAGTGCGCTGGGTATAAAGTCGAGATGATAGTAAAATTTGCTATTTTGTAAAAGAGAACTTATTTAAGGGAAAAAGTTACATAAAAGAATGCTTATGAATGATGAAACAAACATCAATGAAAACCAAGGACACAAATCAGAAGAGCAGAATGATGATGAACCATCACTAATGTCTGGACTTAAAGGAATTGGAATCAGTATAGTGATTTTTGGATTAGCTTATTATTTCTTTGTAACAATGACTAAGTATGAAAGTGGAGAAGGAATATCAATGAATCGCTTATTACTTATCGCGTATGGACTTCTTGGTAAGAATATTACCGTAGGAATATTGGTTCTTTTGGGTGTATTTATGGGGTGGTCGGGCATAGGTGACATTATGAAATCACGTAAATAAAAAACTAACAATAAAGTAGGTCGATAGGATCTCTATTCTCATCTAGTTTGATTGCGTAATCAATACGACAAGATTAGCTAACTCTGTTTATATATACACACACACACACACACACTTGAAAGAAATTAACTAATAACGAGTAAACCTTACAAATAAAAACTTAAATCTGAATTATGATATTCTATGGCACAAAAGCGAGCAACTTAGGTCAACAAATTATAAATGCTAAATGTGATGCTTGCAATTCTCAGACTAAACAAAAAGTAACAACATTTGGTAAATATGCTCACATCTACTGGATTCCATTTTTCCCAATTGGAAGGAAGAGTGTCAGTGAATGTCAAAGTTGTTACAAAACAATTCCAAATAATCAATTCAATCAGAACATAAATCAAGCTTACAGTTTGAATAAGCCAAAAGTACCTATTCGTCATTGGTCTGGTGGTATAATACTTGCTTTATTGATTAGCGGCATATGGTTTAAATCAGCAACCAGAGAAATTGACCCTAGACAAGAATTGTTAAAAGCTGAAGAACAAAAAATGACGAGCACTCCAGATAAAGAATTAGATTCAACTTCTTATTTGTTAAAAGCATATTTTGATGATTTTGTTGCTGGCGAAATGCAACCAGAAAATTTTGAATACCATACGCAAGTTGACGATGACAAACTTCTTGTATTGGTGGAAATCCCTACGTTGAAAAATTTGGCAAATGATCAAAAACCCCTGATTACTCAAATGATTAATCAACTGATAGATATTTCAGAAGGAATTAAAGATAAACAAAGGTATATTGGTGTAAAGGGAAATTTCGTGTATGATGTCGGTAGCACACCTGTTAATGGTAGTGGTGATATTTCAGCCAAAGATATCTATGAATTTTTTGGACCAAAAGAGAATTTTGCTAGTCCAGACAATTAGTGAATACTCATAATAACTTTAGGATAATTATTTTAAAAAATAATCATAATGAAAAATCAACTCTACATAGTCTTGTATTTATTAATGGGATTTATGGTTGTTTTAGAAATTGGAAGAATCCGGAAACTCCTTCAGTAAATGAAAATGAAAACAATGTATCAAAGAAATTACTTTTGGATTACTACGGTCCACAAGAAATAATATAAAAATAGAAATTATGTCCAGCCCATTCTACTACACCAAATATGATTCAGATATTATTTATTTTACACATAATTCATTAAAAGAACGATATGAATTTTATGTAAATGATAAACTAGTTGATTATGAAGAAGGTACTTTTGGAGAGTATAATTTTGAGCATGAGAACTATCACTTGAAAGTGAAAACAAAACTCAAAACAACGCACACATTTAGTGTTTCAGGCAAAGAGATTCCATTAGCTAAAATTAAAAAGAAGGAGCTTCAAGCATTATTGGCAGGAAAAGGTTTACATAATGAAGTAAACCCAACAGCGGAGCAAATAGAACAAAACCGTTTTAAACCTCAAAGGTTACTGATACCAGTTACATTAATGGTAGCAGGTTTTATCATTCAATATATTGTAAAAGAAAAATCTGATCCAGCCTGGCTAATACCAGCAATTCCTGAAGCAATTGCAGGATGGATGCTTTACGATATTGTGGCAGAAAGAGTTTATTGGCTTAAAAACATGAGAAGAGCTAGGTTGGGGTTTATGGCTTTGGTTGTAGTAGGTTTGGGCTTTCTCGGTGAATTCTTGTTTAAATACTTATAAGCACTTACTCTTTTGTGTGATGGACACAGTTTCTTTATTACTTCCTCCGAAGAATTTATAGGAGGTAAATGACCAGATTGTATTTTATTAGATGCCATTGAAGATGTTCCAATGAACGAAGAGATTGGTTATGTCAACGTAGAAGCATTTTCAGGTATTTCAAATGAAGAAATGCTGAATTTTGGTACAGACATCCAAGATGCAATTCGAGAGCAAGACAGTGAACAAATAAAAGGATGGATCATTGATTTGCGCTAAAATACAGGAGGTAATATGTTTCCTATGTTAGCAGGCGTTGGTTCGATTCTTGGGGATGGGATAGCTGGTTACTTTGTACACCCAGACGGTTTGGAAACAGCATGGGGCTACACTGATGGAGCTGCATGGACAGGACAAAGCACCATAGTCACACTACCCAATCCATATGAACTCATAAACGCACAACCTAAAGTTGCCATACTTTCAGATAATGGTATTGCCAGTTCTGGAGAAGCGCTGATTATATCGTTTAAAGGAAGAGCCAATACACGAAGTTTTGGTGAACAAACCTGTGGTTTATCAACTGCCAATACAGCTTTTACATTAGACACTTTTGGCACACTAATTTTAACCGTTTCTACGATGGCTGATCGTGACAAACAGATATGTGGTGGGAGCGTAGAACCTGATATTGTGTTAGACCCTTCAGAGGCTATTCAAGCTGCAATAGAATATATACTTGAATAGATGTATCAGCTTTCTGGGTTCATTTCTATATCAATAGATTAAGTTTAGCTTTGAATAATAGAAGTAGTATTAGAGAATGAAAGCCATTAATTTGGTTTTCCCATAGTGGAGTGAGGGATAGGCATCGCAGTAGTCAACTAGCAACATAAATCCTTTCATCAGTTAATGGCTATTTAAATGTTTTACCAGTGCAAACATAAATTGTGAAACAACTTGCTTACACAAAACAAATTGCTTACATTTGTGTATGGATGTTCGAGTTATCAAAAAAAGTAATGTAAGGAAGTTGACGGAAGGTAACTTATTAATGAAAAAGTACTTTGAAGAGTTCTTCGAAAAATTAAATTATTCAAATTGGAATCATCCACAAGACATTACGAGACAATTTAAGTCAGCGGACTTAGTTACTTGTAAAAGAGGACAAAGGAGTAGAATTGTATTTAATATAGGAAGGAACAGATATAGATTAATATGTGGCTATTGGTTTAGAAAAATCGAAGTAGTTCTTTACGTTAAATTTGTAGGTACACATAAAGAATATGATAAAATTGATGTTTGTATAATTGATATGTTCAAAAAATAAAGATGAAATATAGAAAGATAGTATCTATAGAACAATATGAAGAATATTGCAATCTACATGAAAAACTTGGGTTAAAAGATGATGTCAAATATCAAGATGAGATTGATCTATTGGAAATTTTAATTGAGGAATATGATAACCGTACATCGACGTATAGAAAAAGACTAAATCCAGTCGAGCTATTAGATTCAATAATGCAAGACGAAAATATTAGTAGAGCAGAATTAGCCCGAGACTTAGGGACAACACGTCAGCTCATCAGTGATATTTTAAGGTATAGAAGAAATATTAGTAAAAATATGGTTGTAAAATTATCTGAGAGATTCTCCATGCGCCCTGAGGCATTTAGCCGACCATATAAATTGCAGCTTAAAAAGAAAGAGATTTCAGCCAAGACGTGAAAATCAAACACACTTGCTTACAAAGAAGACTTGGGTTGACACCCCAGTTGTGATGAAGTGTCACTCCTTTTGAGTGCTATTACGAGGCTTTGCAACGCAGATATTAATAAAATGGGCAGTAGTAAATGGGTCACACTCAAGTGCGCTGGGTATAAATACCTTTATAAATCTATGACTGTCTGGAGTTTTACTATATTTAAAATAGCTAGCTACAATATGATGCCTAAATTAAACTTCGAAATTATAGCCACCTTGATTATAGGATTTTGGATAGTTTATATTCAATACATCTACCTAAGCGTAATGGTTATTCCTGGATGGAACTCAACTGTATTGCCAAATTACTTCATGAATCTTAAACTGATATTTATTGTATTTTCAGCATTATTCTTTATTTATCGAATTTGGGATTTGTATAAAAAAGGGGATAGTCAATAGAGTTTGGTTTAAAAATGAAAGCGTGAAAAAATTTGACTTAACAAAAGAGCTTAGAACCGAGCTGATTCAGCATACAATGGAAAGACTGGAGAATTATTATGAAAATACCAGTCAATATTATGTACTTGCCAAACTAGATTTTAACGAAATTGTCAGTAAAGTTAAGGAGGTAGATTTTGATAATCCCATTCACCCAACAAAAGCCATTGATAAAGTCATTGAGGGATTAGAAAAATATACTTTGCACTCACCTCATCCTAAATGTTTTGGTTTATTTGTGCCAAGACCAGTCTTCCCAGACATAATTGCAGATCGTAAAATACCGAAATGAAGCGGTTTATCCCTTTTATATTATTCATCAGACAATTACAGTTGCAATAGGTTTTATGTTGATGAACGCACCAATGTCTATTTTATAGAAGTTTTTAATTATGACGATTGGAACATTCGGTGGTTCATGGTTATTTTTTGAATCTGTAAAACGAGTACGATTTCTAAGACCATTGTTTGGGTTGAAAAATAAGTGAATTGGAAATAGACTTAATTGAAAAAAAGGGAAACAGAAAAAAGCATAGGATGGTCATGCTTTGAAAACACTGATCTCGTCGCAATTACGATACTGTACTTTTCAAGCAGTAGAAAAAATGGATGTTAACATCAAATTGAAATTTTAATGAGTACTTTTATAAATCACATATGGAGGATATACTAGTTATAAATAGTACAAACCATTTAAAAAATTTACATTAATAAATTGGTATGGAAAATCAAGATTGGACTCAATTTACCAAACGAATTAGCATTCATACGAATCAAGAAAAAATATTTGAACATTTTGTAACACAAGAGAATATGGAAAAATGGTTTTTGAGTAAAGCAGAGTTCATTGACCATGACAATATAATAAAGGGAAGACATGCAAGGATTGAGAAAGGTGATACATATGTTTGGATGTGGCATGGAAGTGACAATGTTGCTGAAGGTGAAATACTTGAACTAAATGACCAAAGTAATTTGAAATTTACATTTTTAAATTGCATTGTGGATATAAAGGTCAAGACTGAATCAGAAGAAAACGTAGTTGAGTTAGTGCAAAGTGAAATTGCCTTGGATGAAGAATCAAGAATGAATTATTATATAGGCTGTTCTCGTGGATGGACGTTCTATTTATCTAATTTGAAATCAATTTTGGAAGGTGGAATTGATTTAAGAAACAGAAACAAGAATTTGAAATACGTAATAAATACATAAAAAGGTTGAACTTGTAGTAAAATATTGACTAGCAGAAATATTGTTTATTGCTTCGACCTAGAATTCTGGTGAGAGTATTATATCATCTAAAATATCACTCGAAAGACTGACTATGTAAAAAACGTTAAGTGAACTAAGTATAATTAAAATGAAAGAGTCAATGTTGAAATATATTTCCCAGGTTATCTTAATTGTTTTTAGTGTCGTTCTTGGTTTATATCTAAGTGAAAGAATCGAGGATAGAAAAAATGACAAGGATGCTGCAAAACTACTGTCCAGAATAAAATCTGAGTTAAATGAGAACAAAAAGCTTTTGGATAAGTGGGTCCCTTATCACAGAGAAATAGTTGAGAAATTGGATAGTCTATCCAAAAATGAACAATTTGTTTTAAGCTTTATTAAAGACAAATCAACAATATATAAAGCATTTAGTGAGGGTACAATTATGAGTGATATCCCTGCTGATGATACATGGGATATTGCAAAATCTCATCCACTAATCGTAAACTTTGAATATGATGAATTGCTAATGTTATCAAAAATTTATAATCAGCAAGAGTTTACATACGAATCAATACCAAAACTGATAGAGCTCATGTTGTCAAAAAAGAAAAATTGGCAGATATTTATGGTCGTGAGATGCAATTAGTAAACTACTATAATCATGCAAATTCTATTTTAAACTATAGCAGGAATTGAGACTAAACTTATAAATAGCTTTACTATTGATTTGTATTTTAATAAATCATTTCGACCCTTATCTCTCTCACCCATCAACCAACTTCACAAACACTGGCTCACGATAAGTCCCATTTGGCGTCAATGAAGCATACTGTATTTCACAGCGATACACCGGTTCAATCCACACTGTCCGACTTTCTTCTTCTATGGCATCTTCGATTGGTTTAGATGTATGCGGAACAACAGAAAATAAAGCAAAATATTTTTTTAAAGTTGCCATGTCAAAACCAGTACCTACCTTTCCTTTATACACCATATTCCCATCTGTATACACCGCCAAGTGCAGTGCACCAAAAACAGCACTCCTGTCTCCCTTACCAGCTGTGTAGCCAATAATGTAACACTCTTCATTAGACCTCACTTTTATTTTTAACCAGTGTCGACATCTGGTGCCAGGTAAATAGGGTGCATCTTTTTGCTTCGCCATGATGCCTTCCATGCCTTTTGCTTTAATTGCTTCAAAGAGCGCTTTGCCATCGGGAAAGTCTTGACTAAATCGATACGACTCTCCTGACTTTAAAATGCAATCCAATAATTCACGTCTTCGCTCATTCGAGTATTTGTATAATTCTTTGCCATCCAACTGGATCATATCAAATAAGTAACAAACGGCTGGTTTGGATTTAGACAAACGTTCGATTGCTGCATCGCCAGCTGTGTGCATACGGCTAATGACATCCGGAAACACTGGTGCGCCTGTTGGATCGAGGACCACTATTTCACCATCAAATAAACCTTGCTCGCAATCGAAGCGATCCACATCATGCAACTCTGGAAAGTGTTTGGTGATGTCTCGGCCACTCCGACTAATGATCGTGATCTTATCTGATTGTAAACGTATAAAAACTCTAATACCGTCCCACTTCACTTCGAAACTGTATTTAGCTGCCGAAGGGATTTCTTTGCCAGCGTCAGCAAGCATTGGTTTTACTTTATCATCAATCTGTGTTTCTTTATCGGCATCTAACAACCACTGATTGTCTCTGGTTTGGAAAATATGGTAGACAATTCCCTTACGGTTGCTGAGTTCAAATTTATACTTTTTCTTGCTTTTTTCTTTCCAGTTAATGGTCCCTTTTTCCATCAGCCACATAGAGCCAGCACCATACTGTCCTTTAGGAATGGTCCCTTCAAAGTCAAGGTATTTGATGGGGTGATCTTCTGTTCGAATCGCCATCCGTTTTTGATCACCTTCGAATGGTAGGCATTTGGGGACTGCCCAAGACATCAATACTCCTTCATGTTCTAATCGCAAGTCATAATGTAGATTCGTCGCATCATGCAACTGAATGCAATAGCGACTCTTGTCCTCAACACCCACTTCTGGTATAGGCTCTGGTGTATTCGTAAAATCCCGTTTCTTTAAATAATCTTTCAGTTTGCTGGTATCGAGATTGGCAATTTGTGTTTTTATTTTCTGATCGTGAAGACCAGCTTTTTTGTTTTGCCAATCTGCCCATGCATTTCCATGTTCGTCTAGATAGTCGCGAAACGTATTGATGTCGTATTGATTAGATCTTTCTAAGTCAGCGAGATGTTCCCAGTGTATGGGCAGTGACACAGGAGCACCTGCTCGACCTCTCAGACTAAAAGGTGATACAGTTGTATTAGAGCTATGATTTCTATAAATATCTATTAGGATTTTGCCCTTTCGTTTGGCTTTCGGAATCTGTAGTGTGTAATTATCCATATAACCAGATACAAAAACGCCAGCCAGTTTTTTCACAGAGGCAGATACGGTGTCTGTGTGCCATTTTGATTCTATCGGTATATAGATGTGTAATCCTTTACCACCTGATGTTTTGAGAAAAGGTGTATAGCCGTAGCCTTCCAAAAACGGCTTCAATCTCTCGGCAGCCAATTTCACATCAGCAAAATCCAATCCTTCGTCTGGATCCAAATCAAAAATAATGTGGTCCGGATTGGGTTTGTTCTTCATTTGATATTGCATCGGATGCAATTCTAGACAAGCGAGATTCGCCAACCAGCAAAGACTTGCTGCATCATCACACTTCACATAATTAATCATTTTCTCGTCATGTTGGATGTTGGCACTCCCCACCCACTCTGGTGTCCAATCTGGCTTATCTTTCGAATAAAAGCTTTGCTTATCGATGCCGTCAGGAAATCGGATCACAGTCAAGGCTCTGTCGGTCAGATGTGGTAAGATGTAATCTGCAATGCCAAGATAATACTGAATAATCTGTGCTTTAGTCACCTGTGTCTCTGGGTAAATTACTTTATCCAGATTGCTGAGTTTTACTTTTTGTCCACCGACTTCGGTATGTATGTATTTTTTGGCCATTCGGTAACGAAAGATAGGTATTTTTTGGGCGCTCGTAAGCTCGCTGTTGGGTCGCTCGCAGGCTCGCTGTTGGGTCGCTCGCAGGCTCGCTTGTTGGGTCGTTCGCAGGCTCACTGTTGGGTCGTTCGCAGGCTCACTTGTTGGGTCGTTCGCAAGCTCACTTGTTGGGTCGTTCGCAAGCTCACTTGTTGGGTCGTTCGCAAGCTCACTTGTTGGGTCGTTCGCAAGCTCACTTGTTGGGTGCTCGCTGGTTCACTGTTCGAGTGTTCACGTCTTTCGTAGCGTCGAATTCATTCGATGAATTGGTAGAGCCTTTTTGGTCGTTCGCAAGATTCACTGTTCGAGTGTTCACGTCTTGCGTAGCATCGAATTCATTCGATGAATTGGTACAGCTATTTAGGTCGTTCGAAGGCTCGCTTTTTGGATCGTTTGCGTGGCTCAACTGTTAGTGACTGTCATTCCAAGAAGGAGTTAGCCGACCCAAATGCTAGAAATGTTAAATTATGTGACTGTCCTATAATCAAATAGTCTTATAATTGTCTAAAGCTAACTCACATATGTTTGATTATAACTTCAGTACCATTGAATCCATCTTACTTTTAGTGGTCGCTTCTATAGCGTTTTTCTTTATTGGAAAGTATTTTGCACAACGACAAATGGCTGGGTTGCAGAGTCGACTGCTTGCCACTGACTCAGAGTTGAAATCTATGGAGAAGCAACTGCGGGCCAATGAAAAGTTGGTTCAGAATGCGAATAACGAAAGAGAAAGATTGGTTAATGAGACAGATGGACTGAATAATCGATTGTCTATGTTGTCTGCTGATAATGAAGACTTAAGAAGACAATTGGAACCTATCCAAACGGATTTAACAAAAGAATCAAAACAAGTGGAGGTCTTGAGTCGGCAGATTGATGACCTAAAAGGAAAACTATCCAAAGCCAATGAGAAAAATAGATTGCAGCATAAAACAGATGCTGATTGGAAAAGCGAAATTGAACAAGCAAGGAGAGAAGCGAAGAAATATCAATCGGATATCTCAACTGTCAAAACAGCGAATTCGAAATTGAGACAGAAACTAGCTCAAATGGGATTAGATTCTGAAGAATTAGAAAAATTGCGAGCAGAAGCAAAGGCCAATAAAAAGGAAATCAAACGACTGGACAAGGATTGTAAATATTGGGAAAAACAACATTACGACACACACCACAAATTAGCAGCGCTACTAAAAGAAGAAGAAGTGCTTCAACAACGATTGGAAGACGCCAAATTAGAAAAGCAAGGCTTAGAAATCAAAGAAGAGAACATGCTTAAGACCTTGGCTGATTATAAGCAACAATTGATCTATGCCAATGAGCGTTACCATAAAATACAAGGGACAGTGTAACCATGTACCGTCGAAGTCATTTGACGAATTGATTTTTGTTTTGGTATTCTTACTATGACGATTGAATTCGTCAATCCTTTTATACATCGAATAAATACGACGCTACTAGAAACTTCACAAAACCTATCAGGTTTCTAACAATTCAAGTATTTTTGTGTGCTTAAAGAGACGTATGGCAAAGTATACAGAATACAAAGGTCTGAATTTAAGTCAGATTGATGAAGAAGTTTTATCCTTTTGGAAAGAGAATGAGATTTTTGAAAAAAGCATAAGTAGTAGACCAGAGGATAAGACATTCGTGTTTTATGAAGGTCCACCTTCTGCCAATGGTAAGCCTGGTATTCACCATGTCATGGCTAGAACGATCAAGGACATCTTCTGTAGATTTCACACCATGCAAGGTGAACGAGTCACTCGCAAAGGAGGGTGGGATACGCACGGATTACCCATCGAGCTGAGTGTTGAAAAAGAACTAGGGATTACGAAAGAAGACATCGGCAAGTCGATCAGCATAGCAGAGTACAATCAAAAGTGCCGTGAAACTGTCATGCGCTACAAAGACATGTGGGACGACATCACCGTCAAGATGGGTTACTGGGTAGATTTGAATGATCCATACATCACCTTCACCAATGAGTATATAGAATCAGTCTGGTGGTTACTCAAGCAGATGTATGACAAAGACATGATCTACAAAGGGTATACTGTCCAGCCCTATTCTCCAGCAGCAGGAACAGGACTAAGTAGTCACGAATTGAATATGCCAGGCGCATATCAAAACATAAAGGACACCTCAGTGACAGCACAGTTCAGGGTGACCAAGAATGAAAAATCTTCCTTTCTATTTGATGGGCATGATGATGAAGTGTTCATTGTTGCTTGGACAACAACTCCGTGGACCTTGCCATCTAATTGCGCATTGGCTGTCGGTAAAAAATTGGAATATAGCTTAGTCAGAACATTTAATGCCTATACTAAAAAACCAATCGCTGTTGTATTGGCGACTGATCTCATTTCAAAACATTTCAAAGAAAAAGCGGCAGAATTATCCTTAGCTGATTTTGATCCTTCCGGAAAATTGATTCCTTTTGAAATTGTAAAATCATTTAAAGGTGAAGAGTTGCTTGATATAAAGTACGAGCAATTGATGCCGTATGTGCAACCTGAAGAAGGGGAAGCATTTAGAGTCATCCACGGTGACTTTGTGTCTACTGCAGATGGTACAGGCATCGTCCACACAGCATCCATTTTTGGAGCAGATGATTTTAGAGTGTGTAAACAAAATAATGTGCCTTCGATCTTGGTGCGTAGAGGGAAAGAGTTGAGACCATTAGTAGATCAACAAGGAAAATTTGTAGAGGAAGTTACTGACTTCTCTGGCTACTATGTCAAAGCAGAATACTATAGTAAGGAAGAGCAGGCGGCTGAAGGATTTTTGCCGACTGATGTGCAAATTGCCATTAAATTAAAAGAAGACAATAGAGCATTCAAAGTAGAGAAGTACGAACACAACTATCCGCATTGTTGGCGGACGGATAAACCAATTTTATATTATCCGCTTGACAGTTGGTTTATAAAGACATCGGCACACAAAGAAAAAATGGTCGAATTAAACAACACCATTAATTGGAAGCCAAAGCATACAGGTGAAGGAAGATTTGGGAATTGGTTGGAGAATCTACAAGATTGGAATTTGTCGAGATCTAGATATTGGGGTGTGCCATTACCGATTTGGCGAACTGCCAATGGTGAAGAAGAAATCTGTATTGGTTCGTATGCGCAACTCGAAGCCGAGATCAAAAAAGCAAATGAAGCATTAGGCTTAAGCCAAGAATTGCCTGACGATCCGCATCGTCCGTATATTGATGATGTCACCTTAGTGTCAGAGTCTGGAAAGGAGATGAAACGCGAATTGGACTTGATTGATGTCTGGTTTGATTCTGGATCGATGCCATTTGCACAATTGCATTATCCATTTAATGAGGACACAAAATCTATGGTGGATGAGGGATCGTTTTATCCAGCTGATTTTATTTCTGAAGGAGTGGATCAAACGAGAGGTTGGTTTTACAGCTTGCACGCGATCTCTGCATTGGTGACTGGAAGTGTTGCTTATAGAAATGTCGTGTCAACTGGTTTGGTCTTGGATAAGAATGGTGTAAAAATGTCGAAGCGACTTGGCAATACCATTGATCCTTTTGAGGCAATCGGAAAATATGGAGCAGATGCAGTTCGCTGGTATATGATCTCGAATGCCCAGCCATGGGACAATTTGAAATTTGATCTGACAGGAGTTGAAGAGGTGAAGCGAAAATTCTTCGGCACCTTATATAATACCTATTCCTTTTTTGCGCTTTACGCGAATATTGATGGGTTTGATTTTTCACAACCAGTGGTGCCGCTTGATGAAAGACAAGAGATCGACCGATGGATTATTTCTCTCTTACATTCGTTGCGTACTGAGGTGAAAGACAGTTATGCCGATTATGAAGCGACCAATGCCTGCCGTAAGATCATGACGTTTGTAGATCAACATCTCAGCAATTGGTATGTCCGATTATGCAGACGTCGCTTTTGGAAAGGAGAATTTACAACAGATAAAATAGCAGCTTACCAAACACTGTATGAATGTTTGGAAACGATTGCCAAGTTGATGGCACCCGTAGCTCCGTTTTTCTCCGAATGGTTGTATAGAAATTTAAATACTGCTACCGGACGCCAAGCAGAAGAAAGCGTACATCTGGCATTAATTGAAGATGGAGATAGTGCTATTATTGATAAAGCATTAGAGGAGCGAATGGATTATGCGCAGCGTATTTCTTCATTAGTATTATCACTTCGAAAGAAAGAAAAAATACGTGTCCGACAGCCACTTCAGAAAATTCTATTGCCTGTTTTGGATGCTAATTTCCAAAAGCAAGTCGAAGCAGTAGAAGACTTAGTGTTGGCAGAAGTCAATGTCAAAGGATTTGAATATGTAGATGACGCTTCTGGTATCATTAAGAAAAAAATCAAACCAAATTTTAAGACACTTGGTAAACGACTAGGTAAAGACATGAAGGCAGGTGCTGCAGCAATTAATCAATTGACTAACGACGACATTGTTGATATTGAAAAATCAGGTGTGTATAAATTAAATATTGGTGATGCAAATTATGAGCTTGGAATGGAAGATTTCGAAATTACCAGTGAAGACATTCCAGGATGGCAAGTGGCAACAGACAAAAACATTACCGTTGCTTTAGATGTCACCTTAGATGATGCATTGCTTGCTGAAGGTATGGCTCGTGAATTGGTTAATCGCATTCAAAACATCAGAAAGACAAAAGATTTCAATGTCACTGATCGGATCAACATCACGTTAGAAAAGCATGACTCTATAGCTGCGGCTATTGATCAATTTGGCTCATACATTTGTGAAGAAGTGTTGGCGGATGAACTAAATGTAAGTGATTCCGTATCTGGGGATAAGATCGACTTAGGAGATGATGTTCATATTGGAATTGAAGTAGCACAAGTGTAGATATGTCTTAATACAAGACTATATTCTAGACATAAAAAAAGACCTAGCTTTTATAGCTAGGTCTTTTAATTTAGATTTTAAGGTTCAACTATTTTGATAAATCAGAAGCTCCTGCACAATTGTCTTGTAAATCTTGCATTCTCACAAACGTATTGAATGCGCCGCCAAATGTAAGTAAATCGGCATTGGTAAGTGTGCGGTATCCAGTACCTCCAATGTAAAGACCGAATGAATTAGCTAGACGAAGTGACTTTCTAGCATACGATGTATACGTTTCCAGTTCACAGGCGTTACCTGCACCTTTTAACTTAGTATATTCATCTGTTATCAATTGATTGATCAAGATATCTTCGTTCCAATCAGGATTGTTTTTTACTATTTCTCTCATTTTAAGACCATTGTCAACTGCCCAATCATGAAAGGATCTAATTGTAGTATGTCCAATATCTGCAATGTAGCTGCTTACATCTTCTGGTGTGACAACATCTGGAAAATTTTCAACTTCACAGTTATTGACTGTTGCTACTGCATAAAAGTCTTCAATTTTGCTTCTTAGTGCAGCCGACTCATTCGTAGACATCTCGTCAAATTTTACAACGAATTCTGTTACTACAGCACTTTGATCTGCTGATAATTGAAGCTCAGTTTCCCCACAGGAAAATAAAAATAGAGTCATTAAGCTGGCAAAAAATAGGTTTTTCATAAAGTTTAATTTTTTATACGGTTAAATTTTAAAGTTATTTGCCTTATTAGAACGTTTTTATTTTGCAAAATGTCCCTCTTTTGACATAAAATATTTTATTTCTTTATAATAGCCATTAAATTGACTACCCTAATTTATAGAAAAGTCCTTGTAAACTAGCAAGTTATCGTGTTTTAATAGGTTCACCTTCGGGGCTCTTGTAAGTAGGCTTACTTTTCATTGGTGACATATAATGTATTAATTCCGTGATATTGAACATAAAAAAAGACCTAACTCGCTCTAGCTAGGTCTTTCTTATTTGACTTTTCGTGCGTGGCTATTTTGAACTGTCTGTGCCTTTACATGATTCTTGGATTTCTTGCATTCTAACAAATGTGTTGAATGCTCCGCCAAAAGCAATTAAGTCTAGATCATCAAGGTAAAAATTACCTTCATATCCAAGGTGAAGTGTCTCCCTAGAAAATGCTGTATACATCCGTAATTCGCAATTGTTTTCTTCTCCGTGAATTAAGGCAAATTGCTGAGTAATTAATTCGTCAACTATATCAAAATCGTACCAGCTTGGATTGTTAGATATAATTTCCAACATTAACGTACTGTGGTCTACTGCCCAATTGTGAAAGTCTCTGACTGAAGAGTGGCCGATGTTCACAAGATACTCGTCTACTTCATCTTGCGAAATAATATCAAAATTGCCAATCTCACAATTGTTGGCTGTTGCTACAGCATAAAACTCAATAAGCTTGGCTCTTGTAGAAGCAGATTCGTTAGCAGACATCTCTTCAAATTTTTTAATGAATACAGTTACAGCTGCATGTTGTTCTGCTGATACAGACAGTTCTGCGCGTTCAAACTGGACAAAATCATCAGATGAAAAATTATTTCCACAAGAGAAAAATAGTAAAGTCGTTAAACTAGCCAAAAATAGTTTGTACATAAAGTTCTAATTTTGTGTGTGTTATTAAATTATTTACTTAAAAAAGTTGATTGTATATTGATATTATATAATCACTTTGATAAATCCTCTGATTCACTGCATAGCTCTAGTAAATCATGAACTCTCACAAATGTATTGAGTGCTCCACCGAAAGCCATCAATTCCGGTTCAACAATATTAATTGTTCCAAGTCCATCCTCATCTTCAAAAGCAACCGAAGCGTCAAATGAATCGGCAAGGAGAAGTGAATTTCTTGTAAATGTGACGTGCATCTGTAGTTCGCAATTGTTAGCTGTTCTTTTCAACTTAATAAACTGACTTGATAATAATTCATCAATCAATGCATGTCTATTCCATTCAGGATTGTCTTCTAATATTGATTTTATCACAAAGCCATAATTTACAGACCAATCATGGAGAGATCTAAGCGAATGTCCAATATTTGTAACATAAGCACTCACATCTTCAGGAGTAATAACATCTGGAAAATTTTCGATTTCGCAATTTTGAGGAGTTGCAATAATATAGAATTCAGCAAGCTTAGCTCTTAAAAAGGGTGATTCATTAGCAGACATCTGATCAAATTCTAAAATGGATTCTGTCACAATTGCTTTTTGCTCTTCTGATATGAAAAGTTCTTTAGTTTCAGAACAAGAGATGAATAGTAAAGTTAATACGCTGAGGTAGAATAGATTTTTCATGAACGTTTAAATTTAATGAGTCTTTTAAAAAGTTATTTCCTAATTGAAACGCATCTTTTGAAAGGATCGTATTTTATCTCAATAAAAAAGTTGTTGTCAGTAAGTACATTAATGAGAGTAAAATAGGAAGAAGAGTTAGAAATGGCGGTGCATATTTCTATACCGTTTTCACTTTTTTTAAGCCAGCAAAAACAAACGCAGTAGACAGAACAAGTATTAACGCAGCTGCCAGGTAGGATGCTCCTGGAAAATAAATATCTAAGGTATCACTTGTAAAAATGTAAAAAAGCGAAGTAGCGATTGCTGGTCCGATGATGGTTGTAATACTGATCATGCTGGCAATTGCCCCTTGGAGATTTCCTTGTTCTTTTTCCGAAACACTATTAGATATCAGACCTTGCAGTGTTGGTCCTGCAACACCACCTAACACGTACGGAATCATAAAGGCGTATAACATCCATGACTTTACAGCAAAAGCAAACATGAACATCCCAAAAGTCCACAAGACAAAGCCATATAAAATGACATTTCGTTCGCCGAATTTTTTAACTGCAACACCTATCAATCCCCCTTGGACAATCGCGACAAGTATACCGATGAATGCGAGGCTCCAGCCAACTTGAGCTTCATTCCAATCATATACTTCCATAGTAAAGAATGACCAAATTGCTGGAAGCGCTTGACCAGCAATGTTTTCAAGAAACAGGCCAATGAACAATAAACCTAAACCACCAAATTTGCTTAGTTTGGCTAAAGACACTCCCGGTAATGTACGCTTGAATTCTGGTTCTCGTCGCATATTTTTTTCAAGACTTTCTGGAACAAAAAAGTATCCAAAGAGGAAGTTTAAAAACGTAATGCCTGCTGCAAGGAAAAAAGGCAGTCTCACATCCATATTACCGAAGATGCCACCAATTGCCGGACCAATGATAAAGCCTAATCCAAAGGCTGCTCCCATCAATCCGAAATTCTTTGCTTTTTCCTCTGGAGAGGAAATGTCAGCGATGTAGGCATTGGCCGTAGTGAAACTAGCACCACAAATACCTGCCAAAATTCTACCAATAAACAACCAGAAAATAGTCGGCGCAAAAGCATGTAATACATAGTCAATGCTCAATCCAAATAAACTAATCAGCAGGATTGGCCTCCGTCCATATTTGTCACTTAATTCTCCTAGAACTGGTGAAAATAAAAATTGCATCAGGGCAAAGGACACCATTAATGCACCACCCCAAGCCGAAGCTTCACTTAGTCCCTGACCAGTAAGTTCTTCGATCAATGATGGAAATACTGGTATTATGATACCTATCCCGATGACATCTACCATGATGGTTATGAAGATGAATATGAGTGCGTACTTTTTATTCTTCACTGCTGCAAATGTCATCTTTTTATATTACTTCTTAGTCAAAGGAGGATTTTTTGTTTTAGTACTAAAGCAGTATTTTAAGCCAGAATCAGTTTCGTTGTACACATGCCTTCAATCAGCACATTCATTATTTATGTTATTATTTATTATACCATCCATAGTATTCTGACAAGTGCTTATGCAAAAGCAAAAGCAGATTTCAAAGGATATCGTATTGTTTATAATCTGTTTGCTGTATTAACATTATTACCTGTTATTGTTGTGCTATTCAAAAGTGCCATGAACAATATTCATATGCCCTTGTCTGTACGATTAGGTGGTATTCTTCTCTTACTGATTGGCTTATTTATTCATGTCGTTACATTTCGCTGGTTTAGTTCCAAAGTGTTTCTAGGGATAGAAGCGCAGAAAGATGAAGAGCAAGAGTTGTATACCGAAGGCATGTACTCTACCGTGCGACATCCATTTTATTTAGGCACCTTGATGCAGTTTTGGGGATTGTTTATTCTCTTTCCAAATGTTTATTTTTTTTCCTTTGCTGGATTAAGTTCTGTTTATGTGATTATCGGCAGTCGCTTAGAAGAAAATAAATTGATTGTCCATCATCCAAAATATATAGAGTATAGAAAAAAGGTGCCTTCCTTGATTCCTTGGAAAGCACCTTTAGCGTTTTTTGGATATTTATTTAGTAAAAATTAGACTAGACAAATGAAAGTTGTTTGGACACTGTTCATACTTTTTCTTTTGATGGGTTGTACTCATTCACCTCCATCTGCTGCCAAAGATAGGGTAGAGAACAGAGGTACAAACAAAGAAAACTGGTGGGACAAATTACCACGAGAAGCTTGGAAAAAATTTGAACGATTGGACGTTGCTGACGATTGGTTTGAAGTCTATCAGATTACGCCAAACATTGTGGCTATTTACGAACCAGGGCAATTTGAAGAGGTCATTTCATACTTGATTCTTGGACAAGAAAGGGCCTTGCTTTGGGATACAGGAACAGGTATTGGTAACATCAAACAGGTCGTGAATCAGCTTACTGATTTAGACATTACCGTACTCAATTCGCATACGCATTACGATCATGTCGGCGGGAATCACCAATTTGAGAACATCTATAATATTGCGACAACATTTACCAAAAAGAATATGAAAGGGAAGCCTCATGATATAGCAAAGGAATTCGTAGAGGGGGATTGGATTTGGAAATCTACACCTGCTGACTTCCATAAAGACACATATGAAAGCAAGCCTTTTACTCCCACTCACTGGATAAAACATGGAGACCAAATTGACCTAGGTGGAATTGAGCTAACTGTGCTGCATACACCAGGACATACACCTGATGCCATCTGTTTATTGGATTCTGCCAATCGACTGTTGTTTTCTGGAGACACATTTTATCCTGCACCGTTATATGCCCATTTTGGAGAATCAAGTGTAGATACTTATTTAGAGTCGGCCAAGTTATTAGCGACTTATCAGGATAGTGTTGATTATTTATTGCCATCTCATAATGAGCCTTGGGTGCCTAGTGACTATTTGGGGAAAATGGCAGCTGCTTTCCAGATGATTAAAGATGGGAACAAAGAGTACGTAGAAACAGATGGTGCGAAAGAGTATGCGTTTGATGGTTTTTCTATCTTGGTCAATTGAATAAGTTGAAAAAGATAAAGAGTGCTTCCCACATTTGAACGAGCACCTTAGCATCTGACACGCTATCCGTTATTTTTTGCAAAGACTGTATATTGAACGGAGTCACATACAACTAATTTCAATTTAACGTTTTTGCGTCTATCAATCTACGATGATAATTTATCTGGCCCAAATGATAATTTAAGTGAGAATGTAGATGAATAATAGTAAAAGCCATTCCTGTTTCTTCTTGCCAGATCAACATAGGAAAATTGTCTCGTAATTGTTCTGCTGAGAGACTGCTAAGCGCAATATTTACCACTTCAATTGTTTCGTCAATTTGTTTGTACAGTTCATTTCGATCAACAGATTTTCCAGCAAATTCAAATTCTCTGTCTCTCTTGTACCCAATAGTTGATATGCCATTACCGATATAGGTCTTGAGATTGCCAATGAGGTGAAGGCAAAGATTTCCTCCAGAATTTTTAATGGACTGTTCTATTGTCCATAAAGCAGTGTCGCTGTTGTATAAGCTTAATTCGTTTTTTAGTTTGAGTAGATCTCTTTTGAAAAGTTCTTTGAGTGCCTCGAGTACCATAGTGTCAATTAATGTTTAGAATCAGTTTTGTACAATGTTTTTCCCTGTTGAATTTACAATAAATGATCTACATATGGATTTACTATGCATTTTACACAAACTGTGGAAAAGCGCTTGTCTGTAAAATATGTTAGCCCTGAAAGTCGCTGCAATACCCCAAAGGGGTATCATCAACAGCGGGGGGACATCGTCCCCTGCTGTTGTTATGTTTGACGAGGAGTCCCAACGGGACGACCTTGTATATTTGCAAACTGTTTAAATTCTAGGTCGTCCCGGTGGGACTCCTCAACACAAGATCACTAGTATGAGGCGATGCCCCATCCTAGTGATGCAACCCCGTTGGGGTATTTGTTTTTGATCGATCAATTAAAACCTTAATCTTATCAATGATTTAAATTGTTTGTAAAAAGTGTTATCCATGAAAGGGCACTGCAATACCCCAAAGGGGTATCATCAACAGCGGGGGACATCGTCCCTCGCAGATGTTATGTTATGTTTGACGAGGAGTCCCAACGGGACGACCTTGTTGATTTGTAAATTGTTTAAATTCTAGGTCGTCCCGTTGGGACTCCTCAACACAAGATCACTAGGATGGGGCGTCGCCCCATCCTAGTGATGTAACTACGTTGGGGTATTTGTTTTTGATTGATCAATTATAAATGGGAACTAAATGCATAGTGGTTGAAAAACAACAGATGGTATATTGAATTAGCTGTTAAAGAATAAGCTAGAAAATGACTATCTGATATTAGATGTATTTTGAAAATATGGATTCCTTCATGAAAAAAGGTGCCTTCCATAATTCTGCGGAAAGCACCTTTGAAATATTACATACTTGGTAGTCTACCAAGTTTATCGTAATAAGATCACATGATCCAGGTATTAGAAAACCAATATTTTTGAAGAAAATCCACTAGCCTTTTCACAGTTTAGTTTAACCGTATAAATACCACGAGATAATTGTAACTCGCTTTTACTAAAATTCTTACTCCAAAGACCAGCTTCGACTTTTTCGGTAGTACTTGTAACCAATTCGCCAGTTATGGTGTAAATAGAGACTTCGATATTGTCAGTAGAATCAAAGGTTTTTTCTACGTTAAAGTCAAGATTCACAGGATTCGGATAAACAGAAAAAGAACGCTCAACATCAACTGCATCAGAGTTACGCGTTTCAGTTGTTGTCACATTACTGTTGCTATTACTGTCTACTTCTAAGAACGCTGCCATGGTCCGATCTCCTTCCTTAGAGGTAATTCTTGATAAAAAGGTGCTTCTATCAGTATCTTCGAAGGCAAAGGATACCCTTGTCCATCCATTGTCTTTTTGTTCCTGTACCCAGTCAGTGACATCTATACTGTACCATCTTCCTTCTTGACTATCAAAAGTTACAGGAGCCACCACTTGTCTTGGTGTGGGCCTATTATTTTCTGTAACGCTATTCTCGCTCCAGTTGTTACCCAATGCTCTAATGTTTTGTGTAAAACTATTTGCTGTATTCGTAGAAGCATAGAAATTGAGTGTAGCAGAAACAATATTATCCTCATAGAGGGTGCTATTGAATTTAAGCATTCCAAATCGATTGAATCTAGGTGAACTAGTTTTACAGTTAACAGTTGCAGCTGATCCAAAATTTGAATTTGAAAAACTACCAGCTCGGGTATAAGAATCTTCTAAAACAGGTACTATCGTCTTATCGTCTGACTCAATGATAATGTGACTTCTAAAGTCACTATTGCCTTCTTTAGAAGTGATCCTTGTTAAATATTTGGAAGTATTTCGATCAGTGAGTAAAAGAGATACTATCCCATCGCCTTCTGCCTGAGACTGAACATAATCCGTTATATCTATATCGTACCATCTAGCATTAGCGCTTGTAATAGAAAATGAACGAATCGGAGAACTACTTCCAGTTCTTGGCGCATTGTTAAACGTAACGGAATTTTCAGACCAATTGTCGCTTACTCCATAAATGAAATTCTGGTATGCTTGCGCAGAGTTTGACGTTGCATACACCCGTAAAGTAGCTGATGATACGTTTCTGTTTCCAATATTGAACTTTAACAATCCTCGTCTTGTAAATCGTGCAGATGCTTTTTTAATGCCAACTGTCGTAGCACTTCCGTAATTGGTATCTGCAAAACTACCATCTCTTACTTGGGCATCTTCCATTACATAGACAACGTCTGACCCTGTTGGTGGTGTCGGTGTTGGTGTTGGACCTCCTGGTACAGGGGCGCCTTGGTAAATACCGATATTTACTGGACCATTGCCAATGGAATTGCCGTAATAATCTCTGGCTGGTTGTTGCACTGCGTTTGTACCGGCACCTATTGCTGGCGAATTTTGGAATAGCGAATAATCCATAACTCCATTTACATTTCCAATAAATAATGGATCATCCAAAGAAAAATTTCTGTCTTTTGATGTTACTTGAGGAATTGATTCTGTATTTGTGACTATCGGTAACCTATCTGCTGTGGGTCCAAAATAAATATTATTGGTGAAGCGAATATTCCTTGCACCAAAACCATCTCCATCTTTAAAATTGTAGCTCGGATTGTTTCCTTCAAATTGAAAAATGTTGTTTGAAAAATTAAAATCACGTGGGAAATTGTTACCCCATCTTCTAAAATTTGCAATTACAACATTATTAATCTATCATCAGCATAAAAGATATTGTTATATACTTCACAACCAATAAGGTTGCCAGAAAAGTGCATGCCTTGTCTAGCATTGTTTTCTATTATATTATATCTGATCACTGTATTCAAATTAAATCTTGTAGGTATGCCTCCTACTTCATTGCCACCAGTAGCAACAACACCACCCAAGCCATTGTCATGAAGGTAATTGTACTGTATTATGGTATTCTTGGTTCGGAAATCGCTGTCAATACCTCTGGCATCAGTATCTCCTGAATTGAATACTGTTCTTTGTGCCTCATTAAATTGAAACACAGTACCGTCAGTGTTAAAGTTAAAAGCGGCGTTACCAGAAATTCCATCACCACAAAGGTCAAAAAAGTTACCTTCTACTAAGGCATCAGTTGTGACTCTAACGATTAGACCGTTGCCGCGTATTCTTTGAAAAACATTATCTCTAAATACCACATTTGTACTAGGGAACCAGTTATCAGTACGACCGTCGCCCAAATCGTCACCAAAAGTAGTGTCATCATTACGTAGCCACCATTCAGAGCGCGTACTCAGACCTGTTCTGCCTATATCTTCAAAAGTGCAGTTTTGAAAAAGCACATCGTTGAAATTACTTGGCACGGTTTCACCACTAGCGTATAAAATAGCACCACCGAAAAAACGTGAACCACTTACGTTTTTTCGAGATACACTGTTGACTCTAAAAACGGTAATGTTTTCAAAATGCAGGTGATTGACGGTACCGTAATCCGCACTTTCAATAAGCATTCCTAGAAATAGGTCTTCATCCGTTATGGTACCGGTTCTAAAGTTGGTGATTTTGAAGTTTTTAAACTCCAAGTATTCTTTGTTCAACATATGGACAGCAAGATCCCTGCCTTCTCCATCTATAATCGGCAGGTCTCCAGAACCGTATCTGTCATACGTAATTGGGTTTCCGGGGGCTCCGCTAGAGCTTATGATTAAAGTGCCTGGAAAGGAAAAGCCCGCTCTGAACCTAATGATGTCACCAGGTTCAAAGCTGGTCGTACTTACTTTGTTTAGCGTTCTCCATGGTTGCTGTGGTGAAGTTCCACTAGAGTTATCATTGCCTACAGTGGGATGCACATAATATGTGGTCTGTGCTATGACCATTGTGGTGAACAAACTCGCAAACACGAGTGCAGTAAAAATATTAATACAGAGATTTCTCATGAGAGGTGAAAATTTAGTTAGTAATTAATAAGGCATTGTCTTTAAGGAAACAATGAAGGTGATTAGTC
Source organism: uncultured Saprospiraceae bacterium (assembly GCA_937997635.1). Classification (GTDB taxonomy): domain Bacteria; phylum Bacteroidota; class Bacteroidia; order Chitinophagales; family Saprospiraceae; genus CALFUK01. Next base: position 24,542 of record CALLFA010000010.1, read on the forward strand.
AAATGACTATTCAATTCGCATATTTTGGTTAATACGTAGTATTCGTTGTTCTATACTTCTCATATAAAAAGCAACGGGTATATATGTAAATATAAAAACGACAGCATTATTATTTTAATGTTACAAGGGAATTTTTAGTATGTTTTTTGATTAAACGACTAATATGTCAGCATTGAATTAAAGGAAAGCTTATCTAGTATTCAATGAAATGGTGCAATAAAATCACGTATTGTTATGACTTATGACACTTGGCGAATTATGGAATTTGATAAAGGTTTCAGGTGGAATTAGAAGGGTAGTGTTTCATTCCTATATTTCACCATGATAGAAAATTAAAATAAGCTGTGGTATTTTTTTCAAAGAAAAAAAGCCATAATCCAAATGAATGAATTATGGCTTGTATGCTCAGGTAGATCAAAGTTATTTTATAAGCATCATGGCTTTAGTTTCTGTTAGTTCTTCTGAAATTATTTGGTAATAATACGTGCCTGAACCCTTTAATTGATCTGCTGTAATAATGGTTTGATGTTTGCCAGACGAGTAAGCGCCTGTTTCCCTAAATAATTCTTTACCAGTAGTATCGTAGATTCTTAATGTCACAGAAGACGAAGCTTTTGGTAAATTAAATTCAATGATCGATTGCTTTGTAAACGGGTTAGGTGAATTCTGAAATAATTGTAGCACATCACTGCTTTCGCTTATTTTCCTCAGTGATATATTCTTTAATTCATCCTGTCCTTCCACAGACAATTCACTATGCAGTCTGCTTGTGTTTAATTTAAATTCAGCAAGATCATTTGTGGTGACAGGCTGTGCAAATTCCAACACAAGTGAAAATGGCTTACCATATCCGTCACTGCTATTCCAACTAATGGCAGCATGTGAATCAGCGATTATGTAATTGCCATTATTAAATGCCACATCAGTAGACTGGATTGACATTAATTGATTACCGCTTGTATACAATCCAAATTGTACTGAGTTGATCATTACTTCTGAGTCAAATGACAACATCAATTGATGTGGATTGTGTTCATTGATGTGTGTTGTCAATGTTTCGTACTCCGTATGTCTAATTTCAGATTGTACGATTTCTGAGGCATTGGCTGTATTATTTAAATCACCAATTTTAACGCCAATAAAATCATTATTTAAACTATCATCATCCAGACTAATGATAAATCTATTTTCTGTAAATGGCCATGGATTATTAGTGCCATCAAGGAATTGGAATTCTGAGTAGACAAATCTCCAGCTTTCATTGAACTCAAATTGCTCAATTAGGCCAAGGACTAAACGTCTACCTTCTACGATATCTGCTACAGATATTTTACCATCAAAATCTATATCTGCAGCTATAATCTTGTATGGAGAATCCAAGACATTGGTTTGGATGATGTGTTGCTGCATTCTTAATAAATCAAAAGTAGATACGCCGTTGGAATGATTGCGATCATTTTCAAGAGTAATGTCGTAGCTGAAGTTTTCTGCGTTTCTCGTAAAGAGATATCCACCTTCATCGTCTACAACGACAGATTTAGGAAATTCACTCTGATTTGAATTGACAGTCACTAGTGTATTGCTCACTGGATCACCAGCCTCAGTAAACACCTGACCAGCTATTGAAAAATTTGAAGCACCTTGCTCCACACCTTCAGTATTGTCGATTCCACAACCATTAGATATTTGTATGGATGACTGACAGAAATCTCCATTTCCATTTGCATCGAATACCCACATGTCTACGGGAACAAAAGAACTAAGGTCATCGCAGCTGATGACAAAACTTCCTTGATCTTCAAAACCAGCTTCTCCAGGTCTGATTGGATCAACACCTGCTCCGACAATGACAAATCTCAAATCATCTGCATCCGTACAGTTGTCAAAACTCCCTAAGTCGAGATCAGAAGGCCAAACAAGTACTTCACCTGCTCCATCTGGAATACTGGTAGAAACTGCAGCTATGCAAATAGGTGAAGGTATTGTCTCATCACCAAAGCCTACGGATGTCGTCGCTACGGTTTCATTTCCGCAACCATCTCTGGCTATCCACTCAATAATGTGGATATCACCAGGTGAGCCTAGTCCAGTACTGATTTCTATAATTGAACCGCTTCCAATTTGAATGTCTATTGGTAAATCATTCCTGTATACAGTTGCCTGCCATCTGATCAAGTCAGCACCACTTTCATTATCTCCACAGAAATCTGTCACTCTCGCTGTTATGGTGTCTTCTCCTTTACATGAAGTAGCATCTGTTTTGGAGTCTGCTCCTCCAGTGGTTTGTACAATCACTTCAGACGGTGCATCAATGACAGGTGCAGAATCATCTATGACTTTGATGATTTGGTCAAAGGTATAATACCCATCTTCTTCGACTTCGAGGTACGCAAAATATACTGGGTTATCAGCAATAGCGCCACTATTTTCAGGACATTCTGTACATACACTTTGTGCCCAATCTTCAACAGCTATAAAACGATCAGAAGATGAGTCATTATCGTCATCAATGCCTGAGCCGTTAGAATCCCATGTACACCAATCAATAACCGTCCATCTATTAATCAACTTAAAGCAAGCATCCGAGGAAAACAAGGTGTCTTGCTCAACACTACTTGCGATGAGACTGCAAGAAGTTGCACACCACACGGGTTGACTGTAATCGTCTTCTGTAATCGAACAAACTTGAACAGCACCCATTTCTACAGATATCCCGTCGGTCACGACAACTTCATCATCATTGCATTCGATGTTCTGACCTATTTCTATTTCACCATTGAAATGTCTCGGCCATTTGATGGAACTCGGATTAAATCCATTATCGCTTTGATCAATCAATATGATTTGTTCACAGAACGGATCTCCAGATGAGAAATCTCCAGAGCCATCTCTATCTATAAACCATTCTCTGATGATTTGGTCAGTGCCACAAGCACCTGATATTTCGGAATCATTCAATAGAATAATTTGGGTTTCGTTCAACTGACAGTGAGTTTCTGAAAGTATCGGTCCGTCTAGTGAAGTCACATCTTCATCACAAGACACGACTACTGTTTCACAGATTAAGGAAGATTGTGTTTTATCCTCTACTTCGACTGAAACGGTGCAGTGATTAGTATTTCCTGCTTTATCTGTTACTTGTACTTCTACAGTGACAATATCACCAATATCCTCACAACAGAATTTGACGAAGTCTCCAAATAAAGGCGCTCCAGCTACTAAAATCGAATCTACGCATTCGCCTGTCTTAATATCCAAGGAACTACATTCATAAACTGGTTCACAATCCTGATCGAAGCAACAGCCAGTAAGTCTTCTTACTTGCACAGTTACCTCTCCACAAGCTCCATCATGACTTCCACCGTCAAAGGCATCAGCTTGTATGGTAGCTCCGCCACCGTTATCGTTCAACATGGCTGAAGTGATGGAAACCGTTATAGCGTTATTACAAACAGGCACAGGAGGTACTTGATCAGTCACCACGATTAATACTGTATCTCGTGAAACATTTCCGCAATCATCTGATACTGTTAAGAATCCTTCAATTGGTTCATCCGATTGCCATAAGTCGACAGCAAATCCATCAACCACTCTACCTTCGGATACGCTCCATGATTCAGTAATTACAGAACCTTCACAATTGTCTGTGTGAACCAAATCAGGTAATGGATATACGGCGGCACATGTCCATGGATCGACACTCAAGGTAACATCGTCTACTTTTTCAATAGTTGGAGCTACATCATCAACAACATCAATGCTTTGGGTTAATGTAATTTGAGCAGATTCCTGACACCAGTCAATGATTGACCATCCTCTGACGATCTTAGATCCAGTACCACAAGCGTCAAAAACAACATCTGAGAAATCGACTATGACGTTACACTGATTATCACTCAACAGAATTGGTTCAAATTGTGGGATTGGATTAGGGCCTTCTCTAACACATCTCATTGAGTCTCTTCTTTCTTTCTTCACAATATCAACCAACACCCAAAGACCCTCAACGATAACTAATTCCTGAACTGTATCAATAGGTACGTCAAAGTGGACAATGACTTCTTCCAAGCATATGGTATCTTGTATCGGTTGGTTAAAGTCAAAATAATGTGGATAGGCTTGTTTGCCATCTTCTGTTAGTTCAAGTATTGCTTCAGGTGTCACATCATCTCCGCAGTCCAACATCACCGGATTCGGAGCTAAGATGACTATCTCATCTAAATCAATTGGTAACTCTACGTAAGCTTGTGTAATGATTTCTTCCTTTATTGTTTCACCATGCAGATTGAATTGGCCAGTAATGGTTTGAATGTGTACGATTCCGTCACACATATCTCCTCTGGTTTCAGTGTTAATGATTAAATCACCAATGAGCGTTGCATTACACCGATCATCCAATATGTCTTCTATTTCATCTGGTGTGATAAATTCATCAGGGAAATCTGATCCACAAATGGTGGTACATGGAGGCAAACAAGAACTGACTTCTATATGGATGCTGTAATCACCCTTTCCAGATGCGTTAGCCGTAGATACATAGACATCGTATGTTCCTTCTGTTTGTACTAAATCTACTAATGGTGTCACATTTATCACACCAGTAGGGAGTGTCACAGTGATCACTGATTCATCTTCTGTATTGATGAAATACAATTCTAAATCAACAAATTGAACATCGAGATCTGCCCCGTTTGGAGCAGCATTATATTTGAATGATGAATTGCCAATGACAAAAGCATCTTGACAACTGACATCAGATATAACAACTGTACCAATAAGATCTGCTCCCCTAGCAGGATTATCACTAAAACTTAATAAATCATTTAAATTGGTATCATCATCACTGCCAATACTGCCAGATTCGTCAATAGTATTACCAGCCACAAAATTGCATGGGCTTTCAAATTGAGGCAGAACATTAGCTTCAATGAAAATTTCACCCCAGCAACTATTGCCGCATAAATCAGTGAGGGTATAACTGACAGGTACACCTAAATCTACCAATTCAGAAAAATCAATACCTTCAAATATGGATTGATCATTTTCTGCAAATCCTATTTGGCCATTTCCCAGAGATAGAAAATATTTTGTGTCTTCTGGCGCTTCCAATAAAAAATCAGGAGTGATGCCTTCACAATCAGAATTTAAAGACACATTGATTCTGTCATTGCACGTCAAGACTGACCCGTCTCCTTGTTCTACGGAAATGGTTTGCACATATGTTGCTGTATTGCCACATCCATCAACAGCCGTAAATGTTCTGATGATAAATCCGACCACACCCCCAGGGAATCCAGTCCCATCAAATCCAACGAATTCGTCCTCAAACGTGATGGTAACTTCATTAGTAGAACCATCGATTGGCATGCAAAAGTCAACAGCTACAGCAATGCCTCCTGTTGCAGATGGGTCGCAACTGGCTGTACAATCTATTGTAATGTCAGGTGGTCCTTCTAAAGTAGGTGTTATATCATTGACGATGGTGATGATTTGGGTTTGTTGAATGGTATTACCACAATCATCAGTAATCGTAAATGTTCTTTCTATAGTTGCATCTCCTGGGCATGAGCCACTGATGAGGACTTCCGAAGAGCTAAATGTAGCAGGTAGTGCGCACATGCTTTCCACAATAGTTGGCGTGCCTAAAGTGCCTTCAGAAACATCATCGCCACAGCTTAGTATGATATTAGGAGGGAATATTGCCATAGGTTCATCTGGAAGCAAATTAAAGAACTGTGTGCAGGTACTAGAATTTCCACAAATGTCTGAGGCTTCATAGGTAACAGAAACTTGGAAAATATATGGGCAAACTCCTTCAATGGTATCTTGAGATATGACAGACAATTGTACAATTCCACAATTATCACTTGCCTGTCCTCCTGCTGCAATTAGTTCAGCAGCACTCGCAAATGTAGGAATAGGCTCTCCACACTGCAATTCTGAAATCGGTGGACACACCAGTACAGGAGGCTCTTCATCAGTTTCTACTGTGAACACGAGTTGATCAGAGTTACACGCCGGGAATGGCACATCTGGATCAACCACAGTCAAGGTAATGGTACTTGCGACGTCGCAATTCTCAAATACGTGTGTACCAGTTACATCACCTGAAGTGTTACCATCGCCGAAGTCCCAGGTATAAATCAAGTTTGACGGAGGGAAATTATCGACAGAAGCACTGGCATCGAATGTCAAGGTTAGAGTACAAGGATCAAAATCAACTGTTCCAATTGCTTCAGGACCTTCGAATACTGTTACGGTGCCAATCACTTGAGTGTCTGAGCAACCAAATTGGTCCATTATTTCTAGACTAACATCGTAAGTGCCTGGAGCAACATACGTGTGCATCGCAGTAGCGGTTGTATAATCGCAACCTACAGTGCCGATACCGACATTCCAACAATAAGTCAATCCATCACCAATGCTGGCACTTGCGTCAAGCGTGATTGATTCACCTAAGCAAATCTGATCATTAATTGGCAAGGCATTAATGGCTGCAGGATTGTCAACAAGTACATTGATCGTTTGTACACATTCAGTAGTGCCACAATTATCAGTGATCGTATACGTACGTGTGATTATTTCTTCAAAAGGGCATTGACCAGGTGCTGATACATCATCAAAAGAAGCGTTCGGGATAGGTGTACAAGCATTGGTGGCAATCAATGGGGAGCCTAAAACATCAGGGCTGATTGATTCACCGTCAGTAATCTCTACTACAGGGTCAGGGCAAATTACTTCGACAGACTCGCATATTTCTAATTCTATGGACGTGCTTGCAGGATCACACTCTCCCGTCGGGTCAACTATCGTCAAAGCTACTGTGAACGTACCAGCCATGGCATACGTAAAAGAGGTCATTGGCACAGTGGTCACTGCATCAATCACCCCATCATTTTCAAAATCCCATTGGTATTCTACATTTTGCCCTGTGGAGCCAGTGGCATCAAAGCTGATCGAAGTTCCTAGACAAGTTGGATCGACAGGTGCCAAAACCGCTGTGATGTCTTCAGGACACATGACACAGGTTATTGGGGTGCCTACCAATGAGACCTCTTCACTAATGCAATCAGTGAACGTACATCCTTCATCAAATACAATGGTGTAAGAGCCACCATTACCAGCTGTATCAGATCTATCAAAATAATCGATTGAGATGCTTGTGATGCAATCATCAAAAGTAACGGAAAACATACCTAGGGTAGGTGCTCCTCCACCTGGATAATTGACAGTTGGATCATTTGAGTAAAATGAATTTCCAGAATTATTGACTCCAGCGCCAATGGTGTTAATGGTATACGTTACCGGACCATTTGGTCCACTTGCTGTTAGCAACATCTCATCATCTCTGTCTAAATCCCATAACTCTATGGTAAAATCGCAGACTGGCACACTGAAATTGTAAATGTTGTTCATAGAGTTAGCCAATTCTCCGCACACATTCTCGATGCACTCATGTGATACACCAGAACTAATGCCTATAGGGCCAGGAGGGCCACCGCTAGGTGTGGTTTGTGAATTGGTAATTTCATTTTCATCTAATGTACTGGTTCCATTAAACGTTTGGTTTATGGTTACAACAGCTTCGCCAATCATGACATTACCATTGTTTACTTCATCTACTGCATCATTCGATGTATCTAATCCTGAAATGTCTAAAACAGCACAAGCTTCTCCGACGCATCTAGCAATAAATGGTGTTGGATAAGTGGGCAACATACTCGTAAATGTCATACCGCCATCCGTAGAAAATTCTAAAACAAAACCATCACCACAGTCAGTTGTGATGTTGTAAAATCCATCCATAATTGGATCACAAGTATTTTCAGTAACTGTGATTACGGGAGGTACAGCATCACATATGATATCGCATCCACAAGTAGAATCTGTCGGTTCACAGACTTCTAAAGTTATAGTAGCAGAATCCATTCCCGTACACATAGATTCAGGATCAGTCACAATAACAGTGACGTCAAACATGCCAGTCATGGGGAAATTAAATGTAGGGTCTGGGGTATTTGTCGTAAGATCAATTACTCCATCACCATCAAAGTCCCATTCGTAAGTTAAGTTAGGACCACCAGTTGTTGCCGAAGCATCAAAGGTCACATCTGTATTTGGGCAAACACGTTCAACAATTGCCAATGAGGCAACGACTTCTGCAGGAACTTCAGTCTGTATGGTCTCAACAGTTACATCACATTGCTGCGCATTGAAACTTCCGCCAGCAAACGTTAGAAATGTTGTTAACTGTAATTCTCCACAATTGATCATTGGATCACACGGATCAAATAAGTCGTTAAGTGGAATTTGAGTTTCTACAAATGCTTCATTAGAACCACCACAACCATCAGTCAAACCTGCCAAACCCTGAATGCTGTTTACACCATTGGGGACAAACATGGTTCCGTCCCAAGTTTCCACAACAGGATCAAGGACATTGTCTTGTTGGACACAAACCAGAAAACGAAGATCTGCACCTCCACCATTAATTTGAACAGGATCATTTGGATCTAACAAGTCATCTTGAAAACCCGTCGTAGCATCACAATCTGTATTAAAATAAAATGAATAACATGCTTGACCTTGGTTTGCTTGAATAAATGAAAGATACACGTTACCATCATCTTCAAAACTTACAAATAAAGTCAGAATATCACAAGTACCTCCTGCACCAATATCCGTCCCAGGATCAAAAATAAATTCAGCGTTACCGTATTCATCAGTACCACCTGTGCCACAAGTATTTGGTGTTGGATCAGCAGGTGCGGTCCCATCTCCTGGGAAAGGACAATAATTACCATCAAAACAGATGTCTTGACTTTGTAAAATTGAAATAAACATGATGGCTAGACATGTAATTATAGTTCTTAAGGTTGGATTTTCCATGCTTTACAATATAGCAGTTAATAGGATATGTTATGAAAACATACAATCTACAAAGATCAAGCCTAATGACACACTAATGATTAAACCATTTAGGCGTAAAAAATATATAGGTAAATTAACTTATCTGTATATAGTTTATTCTCTGTTATTTACAAAGAAGATGAACCTTAATATGTTAAGGGAGCATGCATTGGTTTTGATTAGATAATTTCAGATTGCCATCAAGTAATATATCAAGACAGATATTTCCCAACAATCGGCATCCGACGACCCATCCCAAAAGCTTTGGATGACACCCTTAAAACAGGTGCTGTTTGGTGTCTTTTGAATTCATTGATGTTTACCAATCTCAAAATGCGTTTGACCAGTACATCATCATAACCCATGGCGATGATTTCTTTTGGTCCTTGTTGTTCTTCTATATAATGGAATAATATTTTATCTAGAATATCATACTCTGGCAAACTGTCACTGTCTTTTTGATTTGGTCTCAACTCCGCTGATGGTGGTTTGGTAATGGAATTCACTGGAATGAGTTCACCATCTTTATTGATGAATCGAGCAAGCTCAAATACATCTGTTTTATAGACGTCACCAATGACAGAAAGACCGCCAGCCATATCACCGTACAAGGTCCCATAGCCAACTGCAGCTTCACTCTTATTGGATGTGTTCAAAAGGATGTTGCCAAATTTATTGGATATCGCCATCAATAAAGTGCCCCTTGTTCTTGCCTGTATGTTTTCTTCTGTGACGTTAAACGGCAGATCTCCAAAAACAGGAGACAATTTATCCATAAAGGCATCGTAGACATCTTTAATGGCTATGATGTCGTAGTGAACGCCAAAGTTCTCGCAAAGAGCAACGGCATCATTCACTGAGTGATCAGATGAAAATTGTGACGGCATCAATAAGACCCGTACATTTTCAGGACCTAAGGCTCTCGCAGCTAATGCTGTTGTTACTGCAGAATCAATACCACCAGACAGACCAACAACTGCTTTCGTGAATCCGAGTTTGCCGAAATAATCTTTAATGCCTAAAACAATCGCATCATGAATTTCAAGAATTTTATCTTTTGGCTGTTCGACCGATTGCGTTGCGTTTTGTACCTTCTCCAAATCAAAGACCTTCATGCTTTCTTCGAAGTAAGGCAACTCCTCAAAAATGTCACCATTGGGACTCATGACAAGTGAGCCACCGTCAAATATTAATTCTGTTTGCGCACCAACATGATTGACATAAAACATAGGAATATTGTAGCGAGCGATATTTGCCTTACACACATGAATGCGAGATTCCGCATGATCATAATTGAATGGAGATGCAGACACATTTAAAATACAAGCAGGGCTATCTTTTTGCATTTCGTCTAATGGGCATATGGTATACAGTGGATTGTCATTACCAACATTCCAAATATCTTCACACACAGTCAAAGAAAATCGCACACCTTTAAATTCGTAGGTGCCCCATTCTGTCGCTGGCTCGAAGTAGCGGTATTCATCAAAGACATCGTAAGTGGGCAACAAGGTTTTGTGTTGTACAAATTTGATTTCATTCTCATAAAGAAAATAAACAGAATTGTATAAGTCTTTACCTTCGACAACTGGATTGCGTGAAGGAGACCCTACGACTACAGCGATTTGATTGGACGCTTCTTTTAATCTGTCAATCGCTGCTTCACATTGAGTAATGAAGTCATCAAATTCTAAAAAGTCTCTCGGAGGATAGCCACATGTCGCCAATTCAGAAAAGCAAATGAGATCGGCTTCTTGAGCTTCTGCCCAGCGAATAGCCTCCAACATTTTACTAACGTTCCCTTCAAAATTTCCGATGTGATAGTTCAGTTGTGCAATGGCAATCTTCATTCTGCTTTATTTCTGTATTAATGTACAAAAGTAATGAATTTGAAGTTGAAGAAAGTGAAAACAAAACATAGCTGAAAAGCATTATTATACCATGTCTGTGAAAGCTAAGCAGCGAGTGAATCTGGTGTGGTTAAAACGTGATCTGCGGTTGACTGATCATGCTCCTTTTGCTGAAGCCGAACGGAATAGCCTTCCGTATATTTCCATATATGTGTTTGAGCCGTCATTAATTACACACCCTGATACTTCTGCCAGACATCTGAGTTTTATCTATCACTCGTTGCTTGAAATGAATGAACAGTTACGACCACTCAATCGGACAGTTTGTATCTTTCATGGTGAAATGGTTACAATATTGGACCATTTGAAGACACAATTTGACATCAAACATATGTTTAGCCATCAAGAGAGTGGCATCAGCATCACTTGGGAAAGAGATAAACGCGTAAGCAGATTCTGCAATGCCCATAACATCAAGTGGATAGAATTCCAGAGAGATGGGATTCATAGGGGTATAAAAAACAGGAGAGGTTGGGACAAGCAATGGTTTGTCACAATGTCCCAAAAGTGCATAGATTCTATGCCCTCTAAAGCTAAGGAAGAGATAGAAGTCATCAATCCGTTTCCTTTAACTACAGAATTACATAATCAGGTTAAAAAATATCCTGAGCAAATGCAACTGCCTGGTAGCAAAGCTGCTCAGAAATATTTACACTCATTTTGTGAAGGTCGAGGAGTTGGATATCATTGGAAAATATCTAAGCCTAGTGAAAGTCGAAAATCTTGCAGTCGCTTGTCACCATATCTGGCTTGGGGCAATTTGAGTATCCGCCAAGCCTATCAATACATTAAGACACATGCCAATTTCAAAAAACACAAACGTGCTTTTGGTGGATGTTTGAACAGATTAAAATGGCATTGTCATTTCATCCAAAAATTTGAAATGGAATGTGCCTATGAAACCAGACACATCAATAGAGGATACGAAACGTTATCTTTTGAAAATAGAGACAGTTGGTTGGAGGCGTGGAAGACGGGCACAACTGGTTATCCACTCGTAGATGCTTGCATGCGATGCGTCACAGCTACAGGATGGATAAACTTTAGAATGAGAGCTATGTTGGTATCGTTTTTAACCCATCATCTGGATCAGGATTGGAGACGAGGTGTTTATCATTTGGCTCAGCAATTTTTGGATTACGAACCTGGTATCCATTACCCACAATTTCAAATGCAAGCTGGTACTACTGGCGTGAATACGGTTAGAATCTACAATCCAGTCAAACAATCGATGGACCATGATCCCAAAGGCATCTTCATCAGAAAATGGGTGCCCGAATTACAAGATATGCCTGTGGCGTATATTCATGAACCTTGGAAACTGACTCATTCTTTATTTGGAAGTGCCGATCATACTTATCCATCACCAATCATCAATTTGCAAGAACGAGGTAGATTTGCAAGAAAAAAAATATGGGGACACAGATCTGACTTAAAAGTAAAAGAAGAACAACAACGCATATTATTGACCCACACAAGACGATCAAATGTTACTGACTAATCAAGACATCAAAGAGCTAGAAAAAGTAAAAAGGCTCAACATCATCAATTCCATCACTGGAATAAAACCGGCCAATCTGGTAGGTACCAAATCAGCAAGTGGGCAGACCAACTTAGCTATTATCAGTTCTGTCGTTCATTTGGGAAGCAATCCGGCATTGATTGGTTTTATCATGCGACCTACTGGTACAGTTCCTCGACACACCTATGAGAATATTAAAGAGACTGGTGTGTACACCATTAATCATGTTCATGAATCATTCATTAAGCAAGCACACTATACTTCTGCCAAATTTGATCGAGAAGAATCAGAGTTCAATGCAGTAAAACTAACTGAAGAATATTTTGATTCATGTACTGCTCCGTTTGTTAAAGAAAGTCAGTTAAAGATGAGCTTATCTTTAGTTGAGGAAGTTTCAATTAAGATCAATGGTACGATTATGTTGATTGGAGAAATTCAACAGTTAATCATACCTGATGAGGTCATTACAGAAGAGGGACACATTGATTTAAGTAAACTAAAAACTGCTGGAATTAGTGGACTAAACTCTTATTATGGATTGACACACTTGGATACTTTTCCATATGCACGGAAGGAGGAGTTGCCAGATTTTTAGTAAAAGCTATAATTTGTCTTATAATGTTTTCAAGTGTTGTATTTCATAAAAAAATATGGTCTACCTATAAGTATGAAATTAGCTACATTTACCGTGGTATAAGATATTATGAAGATAATGCAAATTATAAACTGTAAGCAAAATTTAAAGAGTTAGAATGGGAGAACAATTCAAGTTGTCAATAGAAAATTTAATTCAGAAATTAATCAGTTGGTTTGACAGCATCATAATAAATCTGCCAAACATAATATTAGCTACAATTATTTTTCTTCTTGCTCTATACTTGTCAAAAAAGATAAGTCAAAGAGTCATAAAATCTATTGGTAGACGCGTCAAACAAGGTTCGATTAAGAGTTTAGTTGGCAGTATTATTTCAATTACAATAGTTGGGTTAGGAATTATACTTGCTCTTGGTATACTAAATCTTGATCAAGCATTAAATTCGCTAATTGCTGGAGCTGGTGTGGCAGGGATAGCAATTGGTCTAGCAGTCCAAGGAACTTTGTCAAATACTTTTTCTGGTATATCACTTTCAGTCAAAAATGATATCAATGTGGGAGATTTTGTTGAAACTAATGGATTTGGAGGAACAGTTGAAGAAATTAATTTGAGAGATACTAAAATTCGAACATTAGATAATAACTTAGTCATTATACCTAATAATTCTATCTCAAATAATCCATATAAAAACTATAGCTTAACCAGAGATCTTAGAGTAGTTATTGAAATTGGAATTGGATATGAATCCGACTTAGAAAAGGTTGAGCAGATAACAAAAAAAGCCATTACCAATGAATTTATGTACAGAAGGGATGAGTTTGAATTTTATTACACAGCCTTTGGAGACAGTGCCATTGATATTCAAATTCGATTTTGGATCCAGGCAACAGAAAAATATGCATTAACAAAAGCAAGAAGTAGAGCTATTATTTTAATCAAAAAAACATTCGAAGAAGAATCTATAAATATACCTTTTCCAATACGGACAATTATGTCAAATTAGTAGATGTATAATTGGCGTTTTACGTATAGGCTTTGAGACGGTTATATTGTGGGGAATTAAAAACTCAAAAATAAATACAATGCTACGAATTACAATTCCTGACCAAGTTTAAGAAAGTAAAGTTCAGTATATATGAGACTTAGTGCTTTTAGGGTTTTTATATATTCAGTTTCAGATTCAAGTAATTTTCTTTCCCTGCTATTCAAAAGAAATACAGAAGATTCTCCTAGATCAAATTTAAGTCTTTCTGCAGAATAGAGTTGTTCACTATTTTCTACTTTTTCTTCACTTATGATTAAAGCTTCTTGATTTAGGATTTGTGCGCGGCTCAACATATCATACATGTTCTGTAGTTCATATTGATAATATTCTTTATCTAATTTATTCTGGTCAATGATAGTTTCATTTAATTTGATTTGACCACGGGATTTTCTATTTGTTATAGGCACAGCTAATGAAGCTCCAAGCTTATAGTCTTGAATAGTGTAACTGTATGCTAATTCTGCATCACCTAGATTGTGGATTGTGTTTAATTTAATATCCAATTGAGGTTTTAATTGTTCTTGTTCAAGTCTATTTTCTAGATTGATTTGGTCAATTTCATTTTGCTTTTTCCGGATGATAGGGTCCGTATGCCAGTTTTGGGAGACTTGAAATGATTCGGCAAAAAGTTCATCTGTAACAACAGCGATCTTTTGTGGTACGATACCTTCCAACAAGACAACTGGTTCTCCTGAGTTATCCCAAAGAAACATATTGAGCTTTTGTCTCTTCATCAGTAGTTCTTCGGCTACGGCTATTTTTGCCTTAGATGCTGTATTCAGATTTATTCTTGATTCTATTGTATCTATCGCAGGTTTGTCTCCATTTTCATATAATTGTTTTATGAAGTTGTGCCGTTCTAAGACTCGGTCTAAAAAAGCATTTACTATCTCCATTCTTCCATGGGTTGCAGACCAATCCACATAAGCATTCAAGCTCTGAATAATTATATTTCTTACAATTAGTTCCTTTTCTATTTGACTCTTATCTGCCAATAATTCTGATTCCTTAAGTGCAAACCGTTGTTCATCAAAGAGAAGACCTCTAAGAACAGAAATGCTAATTGTTCCATAAAGTAAACCATTAGATGGTACACTGTTATCGTTATTTATAAATTCACCAGTATTGTTTTCATATCCAAGAGCAAAATCAACTGGATATTTAGTTGGTATTTTAAGTTCACTATTCCATCGTCGAAAGTAGTTTATGTCCTTAAATTGCTTTCCATCAAAATCCGTGTAGAACTTTGAGTCTAAAGCACCTCTTCCTTTGATCAGATAAGATTCCGCAACTTCCTCATACAGATTAGCACTTTTTATTAAAGGATGATTCGCTACCACAATGTCTTGAAATTCAACAAGCGTTAGCGTATCTGTAGCGCCAATGAAACATGGGAATAAGATTGTAATCAGGGATGATAGAAGTCTATGCATTAAGAAGCAGTTGATGGATTAAAACCAAGGTTATCTATTGTCTTACCATGAGGTGTCGGTTGTTCTCTACTATCTATTTTTACGAAAACTAATTTTTCAATAGATATGATTGTCTTTTTTGTAAATACATTTCTAACCATACAGGAGAAAGTTATACTTGTTCTACCGACTGATGTAAATGCCAATCCTATCTCAATGACATCCCCTTGTTTTGCAGAATTTACAAAGTTTATTTCTGAGATAAATTTTGTCACAATCTTTTTAGTATCAAGTTTGGTCATAGCATAAATGCCTGCTTCTTCATCTATCCAACGTAGCAATGCTCCACCGGATAGTGTATTGTTTGCATTGAGATCACCTGGCTTTATGAGTTTTCTAGAATAAAATTTCATTTACTTGATTTTTCTTAATGGGGCTTTGGTTTTTACTTTTTTTGAATCTACAGGATTGTAAAAATCAGGTGGAAAACCATTGAGTTTTCTCCACAATTCATAATACACTTTGACGTCATTTAGCAATAATAATCCGCGTGCGCCTGAACCTATACGAATAAGGTCTGGCCATGGTTTTTCAACATCATCCTCTATAACTAACAGCCTATACTTACCATTTTCGCTGATGTCATTATCTATACTGTACACCACTCCACCAAACGTCCCAAAAGAATTATCAGGCCACCCACTAAATACTATGGCAGGCCATCCATCAAATTGTATTCTTACTTTTTTTCCTTTTTGAATGAGTGGCATGTCCATTGGTTCTACATAGAGCTCCACAGCTTTTTGATAACTGTTTGGGACAATAGTGGCAATGTTGTCTTGAGACTTAACATACTCGCCTATGCCATTCTTAAGAACCTTATTAATTCTTCCCGATACAGGAGAAGTGATGACAAAAGCTTTTTGGCGTTCTGCTAGCTGATTGACTTTGGATTCTAGTTTGTTTGATTCTCCAAGTAATGAATACCTGTATGAATCCGCAGAACTTATTTCAGATTCTATTTTAGCCCGCTTCTGATTGTAGTCTGATATTGTAAGTTCTACTTCTTGGCTGATATTAAGCTTATCGTTTTTTAGCTTTAGCAGTTTGTTATCTATGGATAGTAATTTAGCTTCAGCTTCACGATTAGATAAACGCTTTGTCTCTAGTTCTGTCAATGATTTAATGCCTTTGTCAAACATCAACTGCATTCTTGCAAGTTGGTTTTTTGCATTTTCTAGATAGGTTTCACCTGCAATTTTTTCCTGGTGCATACTCTCTAATTCTAAATCGAGTTGTTGTTGCTTAATATTGAGCTGCTGCAATTTAGATTTTTGCAGGTTGTCCAAGGTTAGTAATTGTTCTGATAGAAACTTACTCTTATCGACATAAGCTTGGGCAGATTGTAATTTGGCTAATCTTTGTTCATTTGTATTTGCAAGTAGTTTGGGGTCAAAATATTCTTCCTTTGCTTCAGTCAGCTTAACAATCGTATCTCCTACACTAACAATGTCTCCCTGTGTGACGTACCAATTTTCGATTCTACCGCCTATGAGTGCTTGGATATTTTGTGGCTTATCATACGGATTCAGAGTAGAGACAGTTCCGTTCGTTCTAATATTCTGGGTCCATGGTAAAAACATACCAATCAGAAATAGTATGGACATTACAATCAATACCTTGAGTAGACTTTTAGAATGAGTTCTTTTCTTCAGGGTATCATATGATTGGAATTCACTCCTATTAATATATTTTGAAACTGACTTAAGACTAATGTTGAGCATAAGCTGTTTTTATTGTGAAATTATTTTACCGTTATCAAGTTCGATTATTACATCAAGATATTCTTTCCATATATCATCAACAGAAGAAATAATAACCCTCCACCTATTTGAAGTATCTGTTAGTGCAGAAATCAATTCTCTTTTTTCATTTGAACTCACATGATCTAATGGATCTTCGAGAATGAGTAATCTTGGATTTGTAGCAATTGCCCTAGCTAATAGGATTCTCTTTTGAATGTTAGTTGGCACTTTTTTACCTTCTGGGTCTATGATGGTATTAAAGCCTAAAGGCATTTTAGCTAAATATGGTGACAGCCCTGTAATTTCCAGTGCGCGATTAATGTTTTCTGGGGTAGCATTGTCACGTCTTAACGTGATGTTCTCCAGAATTGTTCCTTGGAATATTTCACTATTGCTGATGCAAAATCCTATCTCCTCTTTGAGTTTGTCAAAGTCTAATGATCGCAAAGGAAAACTATTATATTTTATTATGCCGTCAGTTGGATCTATAATGCCTGCGATTAATTTCATTAATGTAGATTTGCCTGAGCTTGGGGGTCCACAAATAAATGCAGAGGTATTAGATGGGATTTCAAAACTTAGTCCTTTTAGACTTACAGCCGCAGCACTCTCATATCTATAGGATAGATTTTCTACAGCTATTGAAAATGATTGATTTGTATTTTTTAAAGTTACACCATCATATTCATCCATCGGTTTATCAAATACAAAGCCTATCTTTTCTAGAGCGGTTAGCACATCATAGATTGACTCTATAGTTTTTATAATTTTTTCTACTGAAGCTATGATCAGGATAATGATTATCTCCGCCGCTACAAACTGACCAATATTCATTTGTTCATTAAATACTAAAATACTACCTGTTATAAGTAGTCCAGCTGCTACGAGTACTTTAAAAATAATCAGGTATACTGATTGGGAAATGATAACACCAAAATGATTTTCTCTAGCCTCTAAATAGTCGTTTACATTCTCATCAGTCTTAATTAGACTTAGTTTATTATCATTCGCGAGTTTAAATGATAATTTACTACGGGCTACTTCCTCTAGCCAAAAGGCAATTCTGTATTTGGAAGTAGATTCTTGCAAACTAGTTCTGAGACCTTTGGGTCCTGTTGCTGCAATTATTAGATACACAACGATCAATAACAGCACACTGAAAATAATAAAGAATGGATGGTAAAGACTAAGCACGATCAAGCCTACGATCACTTGAAAGATTCCTAAGGAAAAATCTATTAAAATTTTAGGCAATCCTTTTTGTATGGTCAACGTATCAAAAAATCGATTGGCTAGATCAGGGCCATAATAATTTCTGAAAGCCTCATACTTTATCTTAGGTATACGTAATGCAAATTCGAAAGAAGCATTACTGAAAATTCGCTGAGAAATATTCTCTACTATTCTAAGCTGAAGCAACTGTAAAAGCCCTGTTAAAGCTACCCCTACAATGACTAGCGCAACCAGTACATACCATGATGTGGTGACCTGACCCCCTTGGATTAAATTGACAATTGCTTGTATACCAAGGGGTAAAGACAAATTGACTATTCCATTAAAAAAGGCATAGATATAGACTTGTGAAATATCTTCTTTTTCTAGTGCAAGTAGTCTTTTGAATCGCCATAGGGGCGAGTGCTTTAATTTCGAAGCCATATTGTATTCTTATTGAGCCATTGCTTTTTGATTTCTCCTTGATGATGATATGCGTAACTGACGTTTCATTTTTTGAGAAAGCGTTGACCATAGCATCTTAAGATTTGAGGATTGTGCGGATACAACAATATCAGGCCCGGGAATACCCATTTTAATAGTAACATCATACACAACAGGACTTTTTGAGGCTTGTTTAATATAAATTTCCGAATACAATAGCTCTCCATACTTTTCACTTAGTTTTCTGATTTTCCATTTTGCAAATCGCAAGTATTTGTTGGAGATTTTAGCTTGATTTCTAATGATAAATTCCATAGTTATTCAAATTTCGTCAAAGATAGTAATATTTAACAATTAAGTAAGTAATACTAACACAAACATAGTATAAAACTAATTGTTTAAGTATTTATTACTATTTTTAGAAAAAATTCTGAATATGTCACTCAAATTGAGGTTTGAGCTACCTGAAAAGTTATTCATAAAGGACCCACAAAGCTCTGAATATGGTCGAAGATTACTGGCTAACGCCATTGAACTTATCAATGAACTCGGCTTCGAATCATTCAATTTTAGAAAGCTAGGCGTGAAAATGTCTTCGTCTGAGGTATCAATATACAGATACTTTGAAAACAAACATTTACTGCTAGTGTACCTCAATTGTTGGTATTGGGAATGGGTTACCTACCTCATAGATATGCAAATTCTAAATGTACAAAACAGTACAGAAAAGCTAAAAAAAGCTATTCATTGTATGATTCACGCAAACTCAGAATCTCAGCTTTCGGACTACATTAAGGAGGACCTTCTCTTTCAAATAATTATGAAAGAAAGCTCTAAAACGTACCATATTTATGGTGTAGATGAAGAGAACAAGTATGGCTTTTTCTTACCCTATAAAGAGTTAGTCGAAAAATTGGCAACCATTATCAAACAGATCAATCCAAATTTTAAGTATTCGAGAAGTCTTGGTTCCACTCTATATGAGATGATTAATAATCAATTATTTTATGTCGAACATTTACCTAGGCTGACTAGTTTGAGCAAAAAGAAGGCGGTTGAAGAACTAGAAGAAATGGTTAATCATTTTGCTTTTGCCTCCATTAAATTTTGATTGCAAATTAAGAAACAGGAATAATCGTAATTAATCTTTCTAACGTCGGAGAAGACTGACCACCTAATGGTTCGATAGTGATTGCATATGCATTGGTATTTTCTTCGAATTGGATTTCGAACAATGAGTCGCTACCTTGGAAAACATCAAGTGGTATGGGATCTACGCCATCCTTCAAAGACCACAATTGATAACTTTGGTTGATGGCAATGTCAGGCAGTTCTTTTATCTGTAAGTAATTTTTACCTGAAGAAGGATTATGGTGAATGTATAAAACCGTTTCCTCATAATTTTCAGTGGCATCCCCAACGAGTATTTTACTATTCGGATCAGTAATGCCAGCAAAAATTTCTTGACGTTGTTGCTCCACTAGTTGTAAAGAATCACAAAGTATTTTGTCACTTTCATACTGAGCATTCAATTGTTGCATTTCGTTTCTTGTGAAGAATAATGCTGCAATAGATCCCGATCCAATTATTAAGGCTGTAATAAATGGGCCAAAAAACGATCTTCTGTTATTCGTACCATCAGATTTAGACGTGTTCTGTGGTACAGGCGGAGGATCAAGATTTTGTAAGAGCTTCGCTTTAATGTCGCTGCTTGGTACTACGGCATGAACTTTCGCATATTGTTCTAAGCTATATTCTATTTCTTGAATATCTCTTTTTAATTCTGGATACTTTTCAATAGCAGCCAATACGATGCGACGATCGTCCGCTGACACCTCATTGAGCACATAAAGCTCAAGAAGTCCCGATTCGCGTATGTCAGCTATATTCATTGCCATAATGCTGTAATCGAGATTAATATAAGTAATAGCTTACCATTTCTAAACAATGTTTTCTCAGTAATTAGCTGAGATCGCAGAGTGCTAAGCGCTTTTTTTATTCTTGTTTTAACAGTGCCGAGAGGTATATCTAATTTTTTTGCAGCTTCTGAATGAGAATACCCTTGGAGGTAGACCACATCCAATACGTCCTTATGCTTTTGATCTAAGGCAGAAAGGAGTTTATTCACATCAATACCATCACTCGAAAGTATCGTATGATCTAGTTCATATACGGTTGTTTCTATGGAATCGGTTTTCTCAAGGTTTTCAAACCGCTTTGATCTCACTTCATCTATAGCACTATTCCTAGCAATTGTTAGTATCCATGTAAAGAATGAACCTTTTGCTGAGTCGTAACTATCAATGTTTTGCCAAACTTTTAGAAATGCCTTTTGTAAAATCTCTTCTGCGAGTTCTTTATCATTTACAATCCTGACAATCACACCTAGTAAAGCAGGTGAATAGTCATCATACAACTCTTCAAGACCTTTTTGATCTTTCTTACGAATGAGTGATATGATGTCTTGAATATTGATGCGATTGTTTCCTCTAATGTATGCTTAAGAATCAAGCAATAGAAGAAAATTGAAGAAATATTGCCTTTGCACAATCCAAAAGCATAATTTTTAACGTAAGTCTAAAAGAATCCTAAATATTTTACAATGAACTTATGTACCAAAACAACCTTCCTGTTTACTCCATTAATCTTAATTATAGGCTTTACAGCCTGCACAAACACTGCCCTCGATGAGCCTCCAAGTATAGTAGATGAACTTATCCAACGCTCTGAAAAAATCCAATTAGGTAAGGAATGGGACGCTGTCCAAAATAATTATGCTAAAAATGTATCGCTGCTCAAAAAGAATAAAGACGATAATCAAGCAAAATTGGAATTAGCCAATCTATTCATCAAAGAAGCCAGAGTAACCGGTGAGCACGGACACTATTATCCAGGTGCCCTTAAACTACTAAATTCCCTGCTTGAGGATAATTCAATTAATAATGACGAAAGATTCCTGGCATTACTAACAAAAGCGGGAGTACAGCTGTCCTTGCACGATTTTGCTGATGCACTAGAAACTGGAGAACAAGCAGTTAAACTTAATCCTTACAATGCTCAGATTTATGGCGTATTGGTTGATGCTCATGTCGAACTGGGTAATTATGATACTGCTGTCAAATTTGCTGATAAGATGGTAAACATCAAACCAGATATTAGGTCATACAGCCGTGTCTCATATTTAAGAGAAATTCATGGAAATATCGTAGGTGCAAAAAAAGCGATGCACATGGCTGTTGATGCTGGCTATCCAGGTTTGGAGGAGACAGCATGGGCCATGCTTACTTTGGGTGAGATATATAATAAGTATGGAGACCCTACAATTGCCCAAGAAATCTATGAAGCAATATTAGCAGAACGAAAGCATTATCCATTTGCTGTCGCAGCAATCGGTGATCTGGCCCTAGAACGAAAAGATTTCAAAGTGGCAGAAGCAAAATTAGAGGAGGCTATTGACATCATACCTGAAGTTGGATTTTATATTTCCTTAGCTCATTTATATAAAGAACAAAATAGAAAAGAGGAATTGAGCAATATAAAAGAAGAAATTTTAGAAATGCTAGAGGATGACGTCGTCCATGGTCACAATATGAATTTAGAATACGCTGATGCTTATCTCGATTTGTTTGAAGATCCAAATAAAGCAATGGAATATGTGCAATTGGAGTATGACAAAAGACCAGATAATATCGACGTCAATAAATTAATGGCAAAAATATACACGCGCCTTGATAATACAGATATGGCAGAAGTCCATAAATCTGCAGCCTTTAGCACAAATGCGGTGCACCCCGAATTAGATCAGATGTAAGTGTTAGCTCTATCATTGATGCCTCAAACAGCAAAGGCTAGTTTGAACGAAAGATATCCGCCAAACAACTATTCACTCTGTTCTAACATGACTAATAAATTTTTCACATAATCAAATTAAAAATGAATATAAACAATCACAGTAAAACATTTATTTGTTCACTGAGTCGCATATCCATGACGTTAGCATTCCTTCTATATGGATGCTTTATCGTGTTTGCTTCTAGCCACAGAGAAGCGCCTCTCATTGCCAATGATCCCCTTGCCGATAATACAGACTTATATGCTTTTCGAAGCCCGGATAACCCAAATACGATTACAATTATCGCAAACTACATACCAGCTGAGCTTCCATTTGGAGGGCCAAATTATTACACATTTGGCGAAAACATTAGGTATGAGATCCATGTGGATAACGATGCTTCTGTACCTGGAGACGAAATCATTTATCGATTTACTTTTAATAGAGTAAATGAAGATGGAACTACATTTTTTAATATTCGATTAGGACAGCAAAATCTAAAAACCACTTACACGCTAACAAGAAGTATAGATGGTGGTAATAGTTTTCAGACAATACTTACAGATGGATTTGTACCGCCAAATAACATTGGCCCAAGATCTATTGAGTCTGAAGTGGGTTTGAATACTACATACGAAAGCTTATTTGCACAAGGCATTCAGACAACATCTACAGGAGAAACTGTTTTTGCAGGACCTGTAGATGATCCATTTTTTGTTGATTTAGGTGCCATATTTGATTTGGGTAATTCACCGAGACAGGAAGGTGGAAATCGTGACGCTCTTGGCAGATTAAACGTGCATACAATCGCTTTGCAGATTCCTATTTCAACATTACTAAAAGACGGAGCTCCTTCTCAACCAACGTCAATCCTCGATGCTG
The DNA here is from genome assembly GCA_937997635.1 of uncultured Saprospiraceae bacterium. Taxonomy (GTDB): domain Bacteria; phylum Bacteroidota; class Bacteroidia; order Chitinophagales; family Saprospiraceae; genus CALFUK01. Next base: position 48,111 of record CALLFA010000010.1, read on the forward strand.
ACTATGTGATCGGAGTATGGGCATCTGCCAGTAGACCTGCGATCAAAACGCTTAGAGCAGGTGAGCCAGCTACATTCAGTGGAGATTGGGTACAGGTGTCTCGACTAGGAATGCCTTTGACTAATGAAGCAGTGATTCCAATTGGAGATAAAGACTTCTGGAACAGATTATCACCTTATGATGAGATTAGTGAAACTACCATGGATGAGTATTTTTTTAATCCAGAATTAGCATTGTACATGGATGATGATCTTTTTGGACCTGCTGTGCCTTCATTTGCACCATTCAGAGTGCAGACAGCAGCATTAGGTACGTTCGATTTTAGTAATGGAGCAGATGGCCTCTTTGGTTTGAAAGGTAATGAAGCACTTGATGGTACTGCCTTAGATGATGCCGTATTCGGAACGCTACTATTGCCAGCAGCTGGAAAGCCGCGTTCTGTAGATATCTGGCCAACCTTTCACACAGGCGTACCTAATGTCATTCCTTATCAATTAGCTACTGGTAAGGGAGGAAATCCACTGGCAGCAGGTAAGCCGTTTGTCAATAACTTTTTACCAAATGGAGGAGACATGCTGCGTCTAAATATGGCAGTACCACCTACACCAAGAAACGATGAAAACTTTAGTTCTTTAGGATTGATAAATGCTGCTGTGTTAGGTCTAACAGCTGCACCTTTCAATACCAATACAAACATAGAATTCATCCCAAATATGGATGGTTTTCCAAATGGTAGAAGATTAGAAGATGATGTCACTCGGATCGAGCTTCAGGCGGTTGCTGGTGTTGTGCTAGCAGCAATTGGTTTATGGTATGATGATTTTGATCCAGCTACTTCAGCGAGTCCTGTAACAGAAGACTTAATAAATGTCCTTAGTTATTCAACAGGAGTAGAAACGAATGATGCTGCGTTCACAAACTCTTTCCCATATCTCGCGATGCCATGGAGAGGTACAGAAATTAACCAATAAAAATCTTTTAACCATAATTATGAATACAATACAAACTTATATAAAACGAGCATTTCTGTGTATTTGTCTTAGTTTGACAATGCACATGTTTGTAAGTGCTTCCAGTCACAGAGAAGCACCACTGATTGCAGAAGATCCCTTAGCGGATAATGTAGATTTATATGCTTTCAGAAGTCCAGACAACCCAAATACGATTACAATTATAGCGACATATGTACCGTTTCAGGTTCCATCAGCAGGTCCAAATTATTATTCGTTCGGTGAGAATATCCGCTATGAAATTCATGTAGATAATGATGCGGCAAATCCTGGAGATGAGGTTGTTTATAGATTTACTTTTAATCAGATAAATGAAGATCCAAGCACATTTTTCAACATCAGACTAGGTTTACAAAATCTAAAAACTACCTACACATTAGAGAGGAGTATTGATGGTGGACAGTCTTTTCAAGTCATTGTTGAAAATGGTGTTATACCTCCTAATAATATCGGTCCTAGATCAATAGAAAGTGAAGCTGGTCTAAATACAGATTACGGTACACTTTTTCAAAGTGCAATCACGACTGCAAGAACAGGAGAACAAGTATTTGCAGGACCAACTGATGATCCATTTTTTGTGGATTTGAGTGGTATTTTTGATTTAGGCGATGCACCCAGACAAAATGGAACCCCTGTAGATGATCTTGCTTGCTTGAATGTAAGTGCAATTGCAATCCAAATACCGATCGTCTCACTATTAAAAGCTGGAGCACCAGCAGAGCCTACATCCATACTAGATTCTGATTATGTGATTGGAGTATGGGCTTCGGCTAGCAGACCTTCTATGACGACATTAAGCACTGATGCTGATCCTAGTGTCAATGGAGACTGGATACAAGTTTCAAGAATTGGAATGCCTTTGACTAACGAAGCTGTGATTCCAGTTGGAGCTAAAGATTTTTGGAATGCTATTTCTCCTTATGACGAGATTTCAGAGACAACGCTTGATCAATATTTCTTCAATCCAGAACTAGGTTTATACATGGATGATGATTTATTCGGAGGCGCAGTTCCAGCACTAGGTCCGCTTCGTATTCAAACGAATAGTTTGGGCGCTTTTGATTTTTCTAATGGCGCAGATGGCTTGTGGTCTTTGAAGGGATCTGATGCAGTGGCAGGTACAGCGCTCGATGATGCTGTGTTTGGAAGTTTATTATTGCCTGGTCCTGGATTACCACGATCAGTGGATTTATGGCCAGCGTTTCATACTGGAGTTCCAAACGTTATACCATATCAGTTGGCTACTGGCAAGGGAGGAAATCCTTTGGCAGCAGGCAAACCATTCGTCAATAACTTCTTGCCAAATGGAGGCGATATGCTCAGATTAAATATGGCCGTCCCACCAACCCCTAGAGATGACGCTAATTTCAGTTCTCTTGGTTTGATCCAGGCAGCTGCTATAGGACTTACCGTAGCGCCATTTAATACTAACAGCGATTTAGAATTCTTACCAAACATGGATGGATTTCCAAATGGCCGAAGATTAGAAGATGATGTGACCAGAATTGAATTGCAAGCTGTTTCTGGTGTCGTGCTAGCAGCAGTAGGTTTGTGGTATGATGATTTTGACCCTAATACCTCGGAGAGTCCAGTTACTCAAGATTTATTAGATGTATTGACATATACGACTGGTGTCGAGACTAATGATAGACCATTCAGTGGTTCATTTCCATACTTAGCTATGCCTGGTAGTGGTACTGGTGATTGTAGTGGTAGATTAGTCCAAGATGAAGCGGTTGCACCTCCAGCACAAAATGTAGTAGGGTCAATATATGTGTCATCAAATACGCAGAATCAAATTGCGGTTTTAGATATAGATGAATCTAATGCAATAAGTTCATCCACATTCAGAACTTTAGCCAATGATGGAGATGGTATTTACTTTGATTTAAACAATGGCTTATTGTATCAATTAAATAGAGATAATGGTGCCGTGTACGTTTTTGAGCAAGTCGAGGAAGGAGATTACCAAGTTGCAGGACTTTCGGGTGCAGAATCCATAAACGGCAGAGAAATCACCGTGAGTGGAGATCGATTGGTTATTGCTCAAGATGCAGATGACAGGAATGGTCAGCAAAACAGATTCATTGTATTAACAAGAAGTGAAGATGGTACATCCTTCAGTTTAGCCAGCAGATATAATACAGATATCAACCTATGGGGGATACAAGCTGTAGGTGAGACAATGTATGCCATTGAAGACAATTCGAATCGTCTTGCCATATTTAGAAATTTCTTCGCTGCTCGGTCTGGAAATATTAGCCCAAGTAGAAGTGTTGAAATAGAAGGCTTAGTAAGGACACATGGTCTGCATTACATTCCAAGTCAAGACCTAATGCTGATGACAGATATCGGTTCAGCAGGATCAGCAGATGACGGAGCTATTGTGGTCATACAAAACTTTACTTTAGTGTCAGCAGATAATGTTGTCACCTTGTCTGAGCAAGTCCGAATTGAAGGTTCAAATACATTTTTAGGAAACCCTGTCGATGTTTCTTTTAATAAAGATAATCAAATGATGTATGTGGCTGAGCGAGCTAATGGCGGTGGCAGAATATTGGCATTTCCATTAAATAGCACAGGAGGAAATATGTCTCCTACATTTAATTTAGAATTTGCTGGTGCTTCAGCCATACATGTACCAGGCGAAGAAGATGGTGTTTTATCTCAGGAGTTAATGACAGTTGCGCAGCTATTTGTATCAAGCAATACAGATCAACAGATAGGGGTGTATAATATTGTAGAAGATAATGGCGTATCCCGACAGACCTTCAATAATTTTGCAAGAGATGCTGATGGTATATATTATCGTGCTGAGACAGATATGCTGTATCAAGTCAATAGAATGAATAATTCGATTTCAGAATTCAGTAATGTAAACGATGCTTTAATGACAGGACAAAATCCAATGTTAACAGCACTATCATCTGCTGAATTCTCCAATGGAAGAGAATTGGCATTTTCAGGCAATCGACTTGTCGTATCCCAGGATGCTAACGATTCAAATGGTCAAGTCAATGCATTTGTGATATTTAATATTGAAGATGGTAGCATCCGATTTGATCGCGAATTAGTCGCTGATGTCAATCTTTGGGGAATCCAAGCTGTTGGAGAGTCCATGTTTGCTATTGTAGATAATTCTAATTTGCTTGTAGAGTACGATGACTTTTTCAGTAGTCAAGGTCCAACTATCTCTGCCGACAGAACGATCTCAATAGAGGGCATAATCAGAACTCATGGAATAAATTACGACGCTGCAAGCGATGTGATGTATTTGACTGATGTAGGTGATGCTGCTAGTGATACTGATGGTGGGTTCACAGTCATAGCTAACTATCAAGCAGCATCAGCTGATGGAGTAGTCTCACTAAGTGAACAAATAAGAATAGAAGGAGAGCAATCTCTGTTAGGTAACCCAGTCGATATTGTCTGGGATCCAGGTACACAGATGATTTATATTGCGGAAAGAGCGAATAATGGTGGAAGAGTTTTAGGATTCATCTCTCCGACATCATCAGGAGATCTTTCCCCTTCTTATGATGATTTATTCCCTGGAGCATCTGCAGTCTTTTTATCTCCTTTCGGAACAGGTATGAGCTTCAATCGGGAAATTGTCAGTAAAATGGTAATGGATGTAGAAGTCACAGAATCATCTACAAAAATCCAACAAAATAGGGTCAACCAACTAGAAGTTCCTAGCTACAGACTGACTCCTAATCCTGCACAAGACTTTATCAATATCGACATAAATGGAGTTAAAGATCTATCTACTCCAACACAAATCGATGTATTTACAAATGCAGGTAAATTGTTAATAAGTAGAACTACGAACGAGCGAAGTTCTTCTCTTGAAATTGGTGATTTGGCGCCAGGTTTATATTATATAAGAGCACAGCGACCATCTAATAGTGAAATCATAAAGTTTATTAAACACTAAATTCAACTGCGTTCATTGTAAAGGCTGCCCATTTATTTGGGCAGCCTTTTTTATCATATACTGTCTGGAACAGGATTTATAGGATTTTAGGATTTACAAGATTGCATTTGCTTAACTGTCCGGAACAGGATTTATAAGATTTTAGGATTTGCACGATTGCATTTGCTCAATTGTCTGAATAAAAGCCCTGAAAGGGCGCCAGACAATAGCCAAGGGTAAAACCCTTGTTAAAAAAATTATTGTATAATACAAGCCCTGAAAGGGCGTAAGCAAAAACACCATGCGTCAATAAGAAATACTTATCCTAGTACAAGAATTTCTTGAACGCTGAATCACTTTACTTAAAAAGGGTACTAGATTATTAAGTTAAGTCCATGTTTAAAGTTGACCTTTCGTATCTTAGTCTAAATCATTCTCTTATCATGAAAGGTTACACATTTCTAACACTTGCCAGTTTATCCATTTATTTGTTATTTTCTTCATGCTCTTCAAAAAGACAAGTTGCTGAAATTGCTCAGCCAGTTGTCCAAACTCCACCACCTCCACTGCAGGTCAATTCGCTCTTCTCTGATCACATGGTATTGCAACGTGATGATTATGTTGCTGTTTGGGGCAAAGCAGAGCCTCACACAGTAGTGACTGTCAAAGGCAGTTGGGATCAAGAAGCAAAAACATTTGCCGACAACGATGGTGTATGGATGACTAAAATAAAAACAGATGAAACCGGTAGATCTCATACATTGACCATTGCCTCAGATGGAGACACCATAACGATTAATGATGTGTTATTTGGCGAAGTGTGGCTGGCTTCGGGGCAGTCAAATATGGAAATGCCAGTAAAAGGCTGGCCTCCGAACGACCCGATTCAAGATTCAGCGAATGAAACAGCTTCGGCTAATTATCCTGACATCAGAATGATTACAGTGCAGCGCAATAAGTCCACAACGCCGTTGGATGATTTTACGGGTTCTTGGGAAACAGCATCACCTACTACAGTGGGAGAGTTTAGCGCAACAGCTTATTTCTTTGCTCGAGAATTATATCAGGAATTGGGTGTGCCTATTGGCATCATACATACGAGCTGGGGAGGTACTCCGGCAGAGTCCTGGACAAGTAGAGAGAATTTATTGACCCTTGGAGATTTTGATCAGCAATTGACTTTACTTGGTGATAAAGAAAAGGAAAAAGAGACGGAAGCTTGGTTTTCAAGTAAGAAAAAAGTAGCGATTCCTGATACAGAGATTGGATGGAGAAATCTCGATTTGTTGGATCATAATAATTCCCCAAACATGCCAGACAAGTCATTGAGCATTTCTCTGCCAGGACGGTTTGATGACAGTTTGAATGATGAAATAGATGGGGTCTTTTGGTTGTACAAAGCATTTGAGTTAGATAAAGTGAACGATGATGTCACATTGAAGATTGGTGCCGTCGATGATATGGACGCAAGCTACATCAATGGAAAACCAGTTGGTAAAATGGTTGGAAATGGAAAGTACAATCTGGAAAGAAATTATACCATTCCCAAAAAATTATTAAAAAAAGGAACAAACATCTTGGCAATTAGAGCGATTGACACGGGAGGTCCTGGTAGTGTAGACGGACCCATTGAATTGGTGTCTGCTGATGGATCGATGTCACTTGCAGGAGATTGGAAAGCTAGAGCTGTTGCAGAAATCCATAATGGTGATTTCTATGTTTATGATGATTCAAATACATTCGAAAGACCAGACATCGTGAAGACAACATCACATACGCCTTCAGTCTTATACAACGCAATGATTCACCCTATTTCTCCATATTCTATGAAAGGAGCCATTTGGTATCAAGGCGAATCAAATGTCGGTAGAGCAGATCAATATCGACGATTATTTCCGACAATGATCAACGATTGGAGGAGGCAATGGGGCACTTCCTTTCCTTTTTATTTTGTACAAATAGCACCGTATAATTATGGGAATAATCTATCAGCTGGATTACGAGACGCACAACGGCAAACGCTCTCTCTTCCTAAAACAGGAATGGTAGTCACCATGGATATTGGCAATTACGAAAACATACATCCAGCCAATAAACAAGATGTAGGCAAACGCTTAGCAGGTCTCGCTATGGCCAATGATTATGATAAACACCTTGTAGCTTCTGGTCCTGTGTTCAAATCAGTGAAGTTTACGAATGGAGTAGCTACGGTTGCATTTGATCACTTAGGGTCTGGTTTAAAGGCCTCTCCTGAGGGACTAACTGGATTCGAATTAGCTGGAAGAGATAACAAATTTTATCCAGCTGAAGCAGAAATACAAGGCGATGTCGTTATTGTCAAATCAAGCAAAGTAGATGCACCTGCTACTGTAAGATATGCTTGGGATGACCGAGGCATTCCAACATTATTTAATACGGAAGGACTTCCTGCAAGTTCGTTTAGTGCGCAGTGGTGATACGACGCTTGAAGCTCAAAAAACTATTTGCGTTCACAGCACTTGTATTGATGGTGCCATTAATCGCAATGCAATTTACCGAAGAAGTGAATTGGAGTGTGTTTGATTTTATCATTGGCGGTGCTTTGTTGTTTTTGGTTGGACTGGCACTTAATGTTGCGTGGATAACAATTCAAAAAAAGGAGCATCGAATTATATTGTGCCTTGTCATTCTATTTTTATTTGTTCTGATTTGGGCTGAGTTAGCAGTTGGTATTTTTAATAGTCGATTTGCTGGGTCTTGATGTCCTTTTTACATATATGTTCAACCCATGTGTTGTACCTACGGCACAACCATTTTAGCATTTGACTCTGCTACCAATATTGTGTACCTACGGCACATTTCACATTGTCATTTCCGTAGGAGCACAACTGAGTGTCTCTGGATGATGAATGTAAATTCTCCTCTAATCATAAGAGTGCCTGCGTAATCGGGTGGGGTGGTCAAACATTAACCCACATTGCGCATTGAGGTGATCTGATAGCCGATTATTGCTGGTTTATTGAGCATGAAATTTCTGTCTGTGTACTACAGATTTTACATGTTGTGGATCCTCACAAGAACCAATGGTGCTCTATGATTTAATTGATTAAATAGTCCCATAGGGACTAAATATTGGTAGTCATTTCACACATATAAATCATTGTGCCGTAGGTACAAAACGTGTTGCTTAAAGCAAAGTCGTGTACCCACATTCCGTACCTAACGGCACGGCAATTACATTCAAATAATGATACTACCTACATATCGTCCCTACGGGACAATTATCATCCCACATTGCGCACTGAGGTGATCTGATAGCCGATTATTGCTGGTTTATTGAGTATGAAATTTCTGTCTGTGTACTACAGATTTTACATGTTGTGGATCCTCACAAGAACCAATGCTGCTCTATGATTTAATTGATCAAATAGTCCCATAGGGACTAAATATTGGTAGTCATTTCACACATATAAATCATTGTGCCGTAGGTACAAAATGTGTTGCTTATTAATTTAATTTTCTTACCAACAAATGCAGTAAACAAACGAAATCAGGGATGTCCCAATGTTTTGTACCTACGGCACACGTTCACAATGTCATTTTCGAAGGAGTACAACTGAGTGTCTTTGGATGATTAGTGTAAATTCCCTTCCAATCTAAGGGGTGCCAGCGTAAGCGGGTAGGGTGGTTTAAATGCACAAACAAATACAACTAAATCACGAAAACCCTACACTACAACCTTGGCTCTAAATACGCCATAATATCCTCAAAAACATCCTCCCAATTTTCATTTTTATACTTACTTGAAATGACATGGTCTCCAGCATTCGCAAACGCTGTTTTGTGTTTTTGGTCAGTTGGTGTCTCCACTTGATCATAAAATTCTAGCATGGCAGGGACACTCACGACATGGTCCTGCTCAAGTTTGTTTTTATAATAATAAGCCATATAGATAGGGACATCAATTTTAGAGAATGCCTCTGCAGTCATCGTTTGATCAAGCAATCCTTGCAAAGCCAATAGCCCGTCTGAGTGATAATTACCCGACCAATACTGAACTAATTTTGTGCTATCTACCAGCCGATATTCACCAATGATATTTTGAATAAGTTGTTCACCCCAAGGGCCAGTAGCCATGCCTAAGCCAGGCATTGCAATCTCAATATTGGGCGACAATAGGACAAGTGAATGAATGGAATTATCCTCAGGAGTAAGTGCGATAGATAGCGTACCCCCCGTCGAGCAAGATACCACAATCACGTGTTCACCGATCAGTCTGCCGATAGCCAAGGCTTCCTTGGAATCGTCGATCCAGTCTTGAGGAGTAATGTCTTTAAAGGCCTCTTTGGTAGCTAGTCCATGGCCCTCTAATCTGGCGAGAAACAGATTAGCCCCTAAAGACTCAGCCAATCTTTTATGTATGGGATCTCCCTCTCCTTGACTTGCACTAAATCCATGTATATACACAAGGCTATAGGGTGTTTTTTGCATGGAGCTATCAGCCCAGATGACCCGTGCCTCGTTGTCTTCTTTGAGGTGTGCGACTTGGGATTCTTTGAGGTGTAGCAAACTATCAATGTCCTCAAGATCCCAATTCAATTGAATTGGAGTAAGATTTACTTTTTCGAATTCTACCTTCGGTCCTAAGAACCATGTTATAGTCAATAACAAGAATACCAATAACAAGCCCCATAAAATCTTCTTTCCCATATCTGTAGAACTGTGTTTATAATTGCAAGCAAATTAAGGATATCTATTCTTCTAGCTTGTCAAGCCGTTTTAAAAATGATTCTCCACCATCAATTATATTCTTTTGTTCATCTTTTGATCGTTTATTGAATTGGGCAATCAGCATTCTCATACGAGGATTTTTGTAAAAGAATTCTTCGTGAACTTTAAGAAAGCGCCAAAACAATTGATCCCAAACTTGGCACCAATCCCCTTTTTTATAATTGGACATTTTTAAGACATAGTTACTGCTGCTTATGTAAGGCTTTGTTGACATCAATCCACCATCCGCAAACTGGCTCATGCCGTATACATTGGGGACCATCACCCAATCATAGGCATCAATGAATAATTCCATAAACCAACGATAGACGTCATCCGGATCAAATTCGCACAAGACCATAAAATTCCCTAAAATCATCAACCGCTCAATGTGATGGCAATAACCAGTATCCAGTACTTTATGAATCGTCTTATCGATTGGGACAATACCTGTCGTCCCATCATAAAAACTTGCTGGTATTTTACGGTTAAATTTCCAATAATTCTTTGTTCGCTCCTCAGTACCCTTACATTCATAAACGCCTCTGATAAATTCTCTCCAGCCCATAATCTGCCTGACAAATCCTTCCAATGAATTTAATGGGACATCATAGTCTTCGGCATACGCAATGGCTTTTTGGATCACGTTCATTGGATCTAATAAACCGACATTGATTAAAGGTGACAACAGGCTGTGATGTAAGAATTCTTCTTCTTTTACGATAGCATCTTCATAAGTCCCGAAACCGTGAAATCGAATTTGAAAGAATTGTTCCAGCCACTTTTCAGCTTCTTTTGGTGTCACTGGATAAATGAATGTATTTCCTAACGAGCCTATATTCTGTGTAAATTCTTTTTGGCAGTAAGCCAATGCCTCTTTGACGTATGTATTTGATTTTGGAAATTGGATGGCTGGGGCTGCTTGGCCTTTTGGAAATTTTTTTCTGTTTTCAGCATCAAAGCTCCATTTCCCGCCAAGGGCCTTACCCTCACCATCTAACAGAATTTGTCGTTGCTTGCGCTGATCTATATAAAAGGTTGTTTGAAAAAACTTTTTCTTCTTGTCATGGAAAAATTTAGAGAGTTCTTCTTTGCGATTAATGAATAAAGATGACTCGTGTACGTGTGCCTTGATATCGTATTTAGCACAACTAGACGTGATTCTTTTTTCGAGCCAATTGTCTGTTGGATCAATGTAATGCACCACTTCAATTGCTTGATCAGACAGATGTTTGATGAGTTGTCTGATATCAGAAAGTGAAGAATTGGCTCCAATATATTGCGTCTTCTTTTTCTTAGCATTGAGTTCAGCTTCAAAGGCCTTCATCGTAGCGCGGTGGAATACCAATTTTTGTTTATGGAAATTGTATTGCTTGAAAAAGAGATGCTCTTCTACGATGTAAATGTCTCCTGCAAATGTATGAACAAGATCATTCCTCGTCAGCTGGTGAGGAAAAATCAACAAGATTTCTGTCATTCTATCTCTAACAAGGGAGCAAGTTCAAATGTTGTCAATATAGTGTTACGATGCAGATACAGAAAAGACTAATTATTTATCCAATCCAATATACCTTCAGCACCTTCTCTTAGAATTTCAGCACCACCTTCAAGAATTTCTCCTCCTGTTTCCAATCCTCCTTCTATTTCTTCTCTTCCGGTTTCAAAAGCACCTTCAATGGCTTCTCCAGCTATTTCTGCTGCACCTTCAGCAAATTCACCAGTGGCACCAACAAAGTCACCATCGGCTAAATCGCCTAAAATTTCTTGTCCAGCTTCAGAAAATTCTTCTCTAATTTCTTCTCTTGCTTCGTTTCTTTCGCGTTCTACTTCCATTTGGCCTTCGCTATATTCTGCAGCAACTTCTCCTGCCCCTTCTCTAAATTCTTCAAACACTTCACTTGCACCTTCTGCAATAACTTCTCCATCTGTTCTTTGCGTTTGATTTTCCCAATAGTCGATACCAGAAAATTGACCACTTAGTGGTGTGGGATTACCATTGTCATCTGTGAATGCACATTCACCTTCAGCGTAACAATACCCTGGCCCAACTCCAAATTGTTTTTCTAAAAATCCAAATCCATCGTGTGTAGGAGAATGATAGGCTAAAGCTTCATTGCTTACAGCAAAATCTACGTCATCTGGAATGATTCGGTCTACACCAAATTCAGCAATTTCCTCAAAGATTCCACCTCCGTCAATATTTGCAGAACGACCACCAGGGCCTGTTAACCCTCCAGTTGGACTTAAAATAGAGGCGAAAGCTGGATCAATTTCCAATGATTCTCCAATAACATGGCCAAATCTCAATTGGCTGGTGCTGCCATAGCCACGATCTGAACTTTCTAAGTGTAGATCGTTTGCTTCTCCGATTAGATGTGCAGTACGTTGAAAATCTTGTTCGGCCTGTTCAAATGATATGCCTCGTGCTTCGGCAATGTCTTGTAAATGTGCTTGCAACTCTGGGGTAATGGCAATAGGATCATCAAAGTTGCCTTGATTGTCAACTAAAAAGTCGCTTATACCTTCCATACCTGAAGCCAATTGATCTGTTCCAGCTCCTTGAGCATCAAATGCGACAAGTGAAGCTCCGCCGTCCCATTCAAAATTCTCATTGATCGGCCTATCTGGAGCTTGAACTAGAGTTGCGTCCAGATTATCCAAATTATCAACTTGTCCGTCTTCGCCTTCCTGAAATGCAGATCGTTGTTGATTGGTTTCAGCTTGACCAGTGTTACCACCATTTTGCTGTTGATAAGAAACAAGAATATTTTTGGCTGCGGTTAAATGAGTAAGTACAGAATCCATAAGACATTGATTTGAACTGATTCAAACTTACAGACATTTGAGTATTTAAATTTGGATGAAGGTGTTGTTTCCAGCTTATTTCCTTTTT